>JAIROG010000003.1 GCA_031257675.1 Treponema sp.
GCAGGAGGCGAAGCTGTTTCATTCGTTTGAACAGGCGGACAACAGCATCTCCCGAAAATACGGCGGCACCGGCTTGGGGCTGGTAATTTCAAAACGCATTGTAGAGCTTATGAACGGCAGGATATGGGTAAAATCGGAATTGGGAAAAGGTTCGTCCTTTATCTTCACCTTTCATGCGGGCAGAGGGGCGAATGGAAACGCTGAAGCCGAAACTCCCGTACATATGCGGACACCCCAAGATATAACCGGCTGTCTTGCGGGGTATACGATACTCCTGGCCGAAGACATAGAAATAAACCGCGAGATTGTGCTTTCCGCCCTGGAATCCACCGGCGTTCTCATAGACGAAGCTGAAAACGGACGGAAGGCTTTTGAAAAATTTGCCGCCGCGCCGGAAAAATACGATCTTATCCTGATGGATATACAAATGCCCGATATGGGGGGCTATGAAGCGACCCGCCTTATCAGAGATGCGGGCGCGCAAAAAGCCAAAACGATACCCATCATCGCCATGACGGCCAATGTATTCAAAGAAGACATAGAACAGTGCCTGTCCGTAGGCATGAACGATCATCTTGGGAAACCTTTGGACTTCGATGAACTCATTAGCGTCCTGCGCCGTTACCTGCCCGGAAATCGACAGGGAACGAAAGCGTATGCCATTCAACCCTGCGGCGTATATGACGCCCTGAGGTTGACATGACCGGAACGAACAAGTAGCATAGATAAAGAGGAGTCATAGTGGCTAAAAAAGAAGCTATTGAAGATGAAATGGGCGTTAGGAAAGCTCTTCCAAACGCCATGCTTAGAGCTGAGGCGGATAATCAGAAGAGGCGCTCCATTCTCGCCCGTCTTTTTTTAGAATCGCTGAAAATTCAGGCTCATGTGTTCTTAAAGAAGAATGGAGGCATGGCGGCGGCGGTCTTGGCAGGCTTGGCAGTTGGCGTTTCCATGGTTTCCTGCGTGGGCGTCCGCGCTGACGCCGTCATACAAGCCAACGGCGCCGGTACTATAACGATGGAGTACGGCGTTTCCCAACCGCTTGACGCTATGGGAAAATTGGACGGCAATGAGCGGTGGCTTACGGTTCCGGTGGGAGAGGCTGATTTCAGGCGCACTATTGAGCGGCTTGACGGCGTTGAATTGGTTTCCTTCGCGTCGAAAGCGTCAAAAACAAACGCTCCCGTAGCGCAACGGAACGCGGCGCAGTCCATGCCTGCGGCGGCTGTCGTCAATACGGTGAAACTCAAGTTTGACGCCATTGACTCTCTGCTTGGATTTCTTGACGCGACTGGCGGACGGGCGTCCTTTGCAACCGAAAACGGGAAAAACAGGCTGACCCTTGTCCTCGCCCCAAAAGGCGGCGGCATTGATCCTGACCTGCTTGCGCTCTTCGCGTCTGTGTCCAGCGGGTACACGTGCGCTTTCACCGTGTCCGTCCCATTGGAAGGTTCGCTATCCGTGCGTGACGCTGACGGCAAACCGCTTGCCATACCGGACGCCGAAGTCAAACAAGGCGATCCGCTTTCTTTCAGCGTTCCCATAGGAACCTTGCTTTCCATAGAAGAAGGCGTTGTCCTGGAGATCATCTGGGGATGAGCGCGTTCTGTCTTTTGTGGATGCCGTTGTTTTTTCTCTTCTGGTCCGCCCTTGTTCCATACAAAGTTGATGTGAGCGGCGCCCTTGCGGTTATTCTAGGAAGCGTCACCGCCATATTGCAGTTTTTTTTCGGCAATCTCATTGCCGGCGGCGCGTTTGGAATGGAGCGATGGATCGGCGTTTTTGTTGACCTCGTGGCGCTTCCCGCGGTGTTGCCCCTGTTTGTCTATGCGCTTTTTCTATTGCTCCGCATTGCGAAAGATACAACTGGTTTTGGGAGCTTTTCCCTGCTCTGGCTTGCGCCTTCGGGCATTCTGCGAACCGTTCAATGGGGTGTGGAAAACGATCCGGCGAAACTGTTGCTGATCCCCGTGTTGTGGACGTCTATCGCGGTCTGCGTTTCTTTTTTCATAAACTTCTATCTTAGAAAAAAAACGCTTGTAGCCGCCGTATGTTCAATTATGGCAATAGCACTGATAGTTCCCCTCGCCACTACGGTGTACTGGGCTTTCTTTTCCCAGATAATTCTGATACGCTGGGCGCTTTTGTTTGGAACGCTCGCGTTGCTGGTATGCGCGGTTGTGATCTCGTGGCGGTCCCGGGCGAGAGAAGAGCGAGCGGCGGTTGTACAAAAGGATGGCGTATGCAATATGTAGGTATGATTTTCGCTATCATAGGCAGCCTTGGTCTTTTCCTTTATGGAATGAAGGTGATGAGCGACGGCATCCAGCAGTCCGCGGGCGAGCGGTTGCAGCGGGCGCTGACGTTTATGACCGGCGCCCGCGTTGCGGGCGTATTGACTGGTTTCGCGGTGACGGCGATTATCCAGTCGTCTTCGGCTGCTACGGTGATGGTGGTGTCGTTTGTGAACGCGGGGCTGCTCACCTTGAAACAGGCTATCGGCGTGATCATGGGAGCGAATATCGGGACGACCGTAACCGCGTGGATTGTGTCGCTTGCCGGCTTTTCCTTCAATATTTCAACCTTCGCCCTGCCCGCTGTCGGCGCCGGATTCATAATGACCATGGTCAAATGGAAACACAAAGATTTGGGAACGGTGTTGCTGGGATTCGGGCTACTCTTCATGGGGCTTGATTTTCTTACCAAATCAATGCCGGAATTTTCAGTCGAGCAGCTTGAAATAATAGCGTCTTTCGCAAATTACGGGTTCCTGTCGCTTTTGCTTGCGGTCGGCGTAGGGATGGGCGTCACCCTGCTTATCCATTCTTCCAGCGCGGCGACCGCGATCATTATAACTATGGGATTTCAGGGCTTAATCTCCTATGATTTTGCCGCCGGCATGATCCTCGGCGCCAACATCGGCACCACCATTGACGCCGCTCTTGCGGCAATCGGCGCCAAGACTTCAGCGAAACGCGCCGCCTTGGTGCATGTTCTCTTCAATGTGATGGGAACCCTATGGGCGCTTGCCTTCTTCCAGCCGTTGCTTGCGCTGGTTGACTCCGTTACGCCGGGCGCCCCTGCCGGGGCCGCGCTTACCGTGCATCTCGCCATGCTCCATACGATCTTCAATTTGATCAACACCTTGGTATTTCTGCCCTTTGTGGATCCGTTCGCCCTGCTTGTCTCGCTGATTATCAAGGAGAAAAACGAGCCGAAAGAGCTTGGGCATTACAGACTAGCGTACAGATCGGGTTCACTTCAAGACGCGCCCGAATTGAACATACTCCGCGCCGAAAAAGAAATACGGAATATGGCCGTTCTTTCCGCGTCAATGTACGCGAAAATCGGAGATGCCCTTCGCGTCTTTCATATAGACGTGAAGGAAACCGGTAAGGAGCGGGTCGTGAGTGAGTTGGTAAAAAATTTGGCTGAACAGGAGCGGTATGCGGATGAGATGCGCGAGGAGCTTACGCATTTCTTGATTGAGTGTACCAGACAGCAGCTTAGCCAGTATTCCGAAAAGAAGGTCTCGGTGTTGTTGAGGATAACGGCGAGTCTTGAGGAACTGACGGACGATTGCTATGGCGCGAGCTTGCTTTTGGAACGGAGCGTCAAGAAAGACCTCGTCTTCAAGCGCAAGGAGACCGAGGCGCTGACCGAATACTCCGGCATGGTGGAGCAATTTCTCAGCCTTGTTGAAAAGCAGTGGGGGGATCCTGATGACGAGACGAATCGGCGTGAAAGCGAAGAACTGGAAAATCAGATCAACAAGATGCAGAACAAGTTGCGGAAGTTGGGGCGCAAACGGATTGAAGCCGGTGAAGATGTCAAAACCGAGCTTCTTTTTATTGACTTGGTGCGGCGCATTGAAAAGGTCGGCGATTATTGCTATAGCATTTCAAGCGCCCTTTCCATGATGAACAAGTGAGGTTTATATGAAAAAGACATTTCAGATGTTGCTGGCGGCGGCTGTAACAGCGGCCGCCATGTCGTGCGCAAGCAAGCCTGAGACGGTTCCCGCGCCGGATCCGCCTGTACAGGAACAGCAGGAACAGCCTGTTGTTGAAGAGCTTGAGCCGCGGACGGAACCGGAGCCGGAGCCGCCTGTCGACGAAGCGGATCTTGCGCCGGATCAGGTGGCGCTTGACGCGCTCGCCGCCGCAAAAGCCGGCGCGGACGCCGCGCGGGAACGGGCGCTCGCCGCCGGGTGCGACGAAGCCTCCCCCGATGATTGGGCTGGCGCCGAAGAGACGTACGGCGAAGCGGAGGCGGCGCCGCGTGATACGCGGGGGCAGGCGCGGGAGGCGGCCGCACGGTACAACGCCGCCGCGGACAAGTACAATGCGGCGCTTACGGCCGTGTTGAAAAGCCGCGCTGATGAAAGCCGCGCTTTAGCTGACGGCGCGCGGCGGGAAGCCCTTGAGGCGAAAGCCAATGCAGCGGCGCGCGACGGCTATACTGCGGCGGACGCCTTGTATAGCCAGTCCGCGGCTTCGTATAAGGCGGGCGCGTTTGAGGAAGCTGCGGAGAGCTATGCGAGGGCCGCGGAGCTTTTTGCCGGAGCGCGTGACGCGGCGATAGAAAAACGCGCCGCGGCTGACGAAAGCCGCGCTTTAGCTGACAATGCGCGGCAGGAAGCCCTTGATGTGAAAGCCAATGTAGCGGCGCGCGACGGCTATACTGCGGCGGACGCCTTGTATAGCCAGTCTGAGGCTTCGTATAAGACGGGGGCGTTTGAGGAAGCTGCGGAGGGCTATGCGAGGACTGCGGAGCTTTTTGCCGAGTCGCGTGATACGGCGATAGAAAAACGCGCCGCCGCTGACGCGGCGATAAAAGCAGCCGAGGAGAAAGCCGGACAAAGCGACGCCTTGGCGCAGGATTCCGTTCGAATTTTGGGAGGAAGCCAAGAATGAAGAAGCTCTTTTTTGTGATGCCGGTTGTCTTTTTGTGCGTTGCGCCGCTCTTTGCAAGTCCGGCGCCCGATGAGCCCCCATCAGACGCCGCCCCTGTGGAGACGGCTCTTTCCGCGGGGGCGGCGGCGAAAGCCGAAACGGCGCCCTTCGCCTTTACAACGCCTTCTGATCTCAGGAACAACCAATATTACCTTGAAAGCGTACGGCTCAACGCGCTCGCCCAGGAAATGTACGATGAGGGCGATTACGACGCGTCCACTGAATACGCCCGGGAAGCCCTAAAATACGCTGAATTGTCCGATAAATATGTGGCGGAGCATACCATGATAAACGCGGAGGCGAAACTGAAATGGGCTGAATCCATACAGGCGCCGGTACGGTATCCCGATAAGTACAGCCAAGCCCAAGCCTATTGGGAGGAGGCGAGCGGCGAGTATGCGGCGGAACAATGGGGCGCGGCGGTAGTCGCGGCTCATCAGACGCTTGAGGCGCTTTCCGGGTTTGAAGAGGCGGTGAGGCTTCCGGGGATCTACACGGTGCGCGATTGGGCGGCTACGAAGGATTGCCTGTGGAACATCGCCGCGATGCCGTGGGCGTACAACGATCCGTTTCAATGGACGATCATCTATGAAGCCAACAAGTCCATACTGCCCCGTCCTGATGAGCCTGATTTGGTTTACCCGGGGTTGGTTCTCACCTTGCCCAGCGTCAAAGGGGAGATTCGGGAAGGCATGTGGCTGGAAGGGGCGGAGTATCCCGATTTCTGATATGAGCGAGACAAATGCGCAGCCGCTCTGGGCGGGGCGGTTTGCGGATAAGCCTGAAACACAGGCGTTGGGCTTTCAGTCTTCCATTGCCGTAGACAAGCGGCTTGCCCATGATGATATACGGGGCAGCCGCGTACATGCGGCAATGCTTGAAAAACAGGGGCTTATTCCCCCTGAAACCGCGTCGGAACTAGACAAAGAATTGCTTGCCATTGCCGAAGAACTCGAAAATGGCTCGCTTTGCATAGATATGGGCGCCGAAGATATTCATTCCTTTATTGAAGGCGAACTCACGAGGCGACTAGGCGACGCGGGGCGCATGATTCACGCGGGGCGAAGCCGCAACGATCAGGTCGCCGTTGATTTCAGACTGTACCTCAAGCGGACGGTTCTGGCGCTGTGCGGTGAAATACGAGAGACCATTGCCGCGTTGCTTGATAAGGCGGAACGCTACGCCGAAGCCGTCATGCCGGGGTACACCCACCTCCAGCGGGCGCAGCCAATTACGCTTGGGTGCCACCTTGCGGCGTGGGCATGCGCTCTGAAACGGGACAGGGGGCGCTTTCTTGACGCGCTCGGCCGGCTTGACGAGTGTCCCCTGGGAGCGGGGGCGCTCGCCGGGTCCGGTCTGCCGCTGGATCGCGCCGCAACCGCGAAAAATCTGGGCTTCAAACGCCCGACCCTCAACGCCATGGACTCGGTTGCGGACAGGGATTTCGCCCTTGAATTGGCGTCCGCCGCGGCCATCACCCAGACGCACCTGTCGCGCTTTTGCGAAGACATCGTGATCTGGGCGAGCGAGGAGTTCAAATTCATCGATCTTTCCGAAAAGTGGAGCACCGGCTCCTCGATCATGCCCCAAAAGAAAAACCCCGACTTTGCGGAGCTTATTCGCGGCAAGGCCGGGCGGACGGCCGGCAATCTGGTCGCGCTGCTCACGACGCTAAAAGGGTTGCCCTACGCCTACAACAAGGACCTTCAGGAGGACAAGGAGGCGTTGTTCGACAGCCTTGACACGGTCGCCCTGTGCATGCGCATGTTCCGGGGCATGACCGGTTCGGCGGCTTTCAACACGGAGCGCATGGCGGATGCCTGTAACGGCGGCTTTCTGGAAGCCACCGACGCCGCGGACTATCTCGTACGCAAAGGGCTTCCCTTTAGAAAGGCGCACGAAGCCGCCGCGCTGGTGGTGCGCGACTGCATTGACGCGGGACAGCGCGGCATTGCGGAGCGGACGCTCGAACAACTCAAGGAACGTTCGCCGCTTTTTGACGCCGGTATATACGATGCGATCACGCCCCTTGCCTGCGTCCGCGCCCGCAAAACCCTTGGCGGCGCTTCTCCCGATGAGGTGAGGCGTCAGATCGCGGAGTTGAGACGGGACATTGAAGCGCCGTCCTACGGCAATCACGCTGACACATAACGGTGAGCGAGGCGTTGCGGACGCAGGGTTTGCCATAACGGGTGGTTTGAGCCAATACACCGGGCTATTTTTTACATGAATAGGGAAAAGCGACTGCCGCATAGATTAATTTTGAGGCGGCGCCTCCGGTCAGGAAGCCCTCAACAGAATCCCCCTCCCCATCACAGTTTATGATATAGCGGAACATCCCGCGCAATTTTTGGACGCATGGGCAGGGCGACGCGGCTTGCCGCGTCTTTTATGGCAAATAAGGGCGAAAACCATATCTGAAACAATTCTTTTTGAGGCGTTTATGAGCATGGATTGGTATCCCCGCTCACGGGATGGACAAATTCACATGGTCCAAGGCTGGCTTCCAGCGTTCGCCGTCAAAGCCGCGCTGTGGGGCGTCCCGCAGGACATCATCGCCAGCGTCACTGAGGCTCTCACAGCCGCTCAGGAAAAGTTCGCGGTCGTCAAGAGCGGCGAGCGCGCCGCCGGAAGCCATGAACACCCTTCAGAGACTGGCGGACAACTTTGTGCAGGAAAATCCGGATGTCCCTGTTCCCCTCACGATTTTGGCTGACGGCGCAACTTCTTTAAGGAGCCGTCTCACCCGCAACGACATGCCCGATGTCATCGCCATTCAAAATGACTTCACCACTACTTTGTCGAAGCGGGCGCGCTTCTTGATTTGAACGGCGAGGCTTTTCTCAAAGACGTGAACCCCGGTTATATGCCTATTCCGCTTGACGTACAGCCTGCGGGCGTTGCCGGGACTTACGGAATTCCCTATGCGTCCAATGACGACGGGGCGCTTTATAACAAAGAAATTTTTGCCGCGTATAATGTGGCGGTACCGGAGACGTGGGATGAGGTTGACGCGGCGACAAACACATTCAAACAGAACGGCGTGAATCCCTTCCTACAGTTCGCTTTCAGCGCGCTCAACGGAATGGCGCAAAGCGACCTTTCGATTCGGGATGTGACTCTGGTCGCCGCCGCCGGACAGGCGCACAGTTATCCTTCAGATTTCGATGTAACACCGGTTCTATCTCAATTCGCCTTGAACAAAAAGAACGGCATGAACGAAGAACAGAATATCCGCGAGACATTGCAGGCGGCGGACACGCTGTTTCAGGCGTTGCGCTGACAGGAGAGGTTTATGAAAATCAAATGGGAAAAAATCTCCGGCTGTTTTTACCTTATGGCCGTTCCGTTGGCGGCGCTGTTCTTCACCCTGCATATCCTTCCATTTTTGCGGGGACTGTCTTACAGTTTCGCCGACTGGAAAGGATACGGCTCATGGAATTTTTCCGGACTGTGCGGTTACACACAGATGTTCCGTAATTTGAGAATATGTGACGCATATCTTTTTACCTTTAGAATGGCTTTGTGCTGTACGGCGCTGGCAAATGTGTTAAGCCTTGCGTTCGCCTGTGGTTTTAACGCGAAAATAAAAGGCAAAGGTTTTCTTAAGCTGTGTATTTCTTGCCGAATATTCTGGGAATCCTTGTGACAAGCTATGTTCTCAGGCGGATATTCGCCAATATCCTGCCGATATGGGGGGAAAAGCATGGGCATTGCCGCTCTGGAAACAAACATTCTTGGCGCCGGCAACGCATGGCTTGGCATTCCGTTTGTCACCGTTTGGCAGTCCCGCGCTTTAACACGATCATCTGCCTGTCCGTGATTCAGGGCGTTGACGCCAATATATACAAATCCTCCGTTGGCATTGACGGATCGGCGGGCTTTCAACGGTTCTGGAAGATTACGTTTTCCCTGCTGACGCCGTTCTCTACCATCAATATGGATCTGAGCGCAAAAGGCTTTTTGATGACGTTCTATCAGGCGCTGACCGGCGGCGGACATGGCGCCATGTGGAAGATGACGGATTGTCTGAAGAAACTTCTCAACACCGTGATTATGATCGCGATCAGTCCGCCTTTTACGCTTATTGCCAACAGCGCCGCGGCGTACGCCATTACACGGAACCGCGACAAGAGCAAATTTTTCAACGTCGCGTGTTACTATTTTCTCAGCGCCATATTCATCCCCTTTCAGGTGTTGATGCCGCCGCTGGTCAAGCGGGCGGCGCTTTTCGGTCTGGATAATCTGCGGGGCATTGCCCTGTTGTACATTGTTTTTGGCATGCCGGCGAACGCCTTCCTGTACACAGGCTATATCAAGAGTCTGCCGGTGGCAATGGAAGAAGCGGCGAAAATAGACGGTCTCAATCCGTTGCAAACCGTTTTCCGCATCGTGTTTTCCGTTATGATGCCAATGTACGCGACCGTGGCGATTCTCAACGTCATGTGGACATGGAACGGCTTCCTTATGCCTCCGCTCCTTTTGACCAAGCCGGCGTATCAGACCTTGCAATTAACGCAGTTTGTGTTTCAGAGCCAGTGCTATCCAATTACAATGTCGCCTTCGCTTATATATTGGCGCTGTTGCCCGCGCTGATCATGTATGGTCTTCCAGCGGAAGATTATCGCGGGCGCTACAACCGGGGCGATAAAAGCGTAACGTATGGCTATATCATTCGACAAGGATCGGGGTTATTCACCATCCACACCGCCCGGACAACCTATCAATGCGTCCGAGACCCGGGTATTTTGTTGCGCCTGTACTACGGTCCGCGCATTGTCAATCAGGATATGAGGTGTCTGATCAAACGCCGCGACCGGAGGTTTTCCGGCTGTGGGCTGTCAGGGAAAATAGGAATTGCGGGGGCGGGCCATGATTAGTCGTAAGCCTATATAGTATAAATAATTACATGAAAAAGCGGCCCCGAAAAGCTGATAAACCCAAGGCGAAAAAAAGCGAGAAACCCAGTCAAAATGCGAGAAAATCGAGAATCCGGCCAAGTTCTTTATCGGAAAGGGTCAAATTCGCCCTGCTTAAACTGCTGGGGTATAAGGATTTTGACGCGCTTGTGGCGCCGTTTCACGAAGGAGGCGCGGTATGAATAATGAATCCTTGAAACTGACCGGGCGCGTGGTCAGCGTCAACGCCGCCGACCAGTCCTTTGTGCTTGAGTCTAATTGTTCAAACTTGTGAGGAAAAGATTGTGGTTAATCAAGTATACCACACCGAGGGGCTTTTTTAAGGAGGAGCAGATATGAAAATTGCGGATGAATACAAAGCGGACTATGAAGGCTACGCGGAACCGCTTGCCCTGCTTGAGAAGGCTTTCCAGGCAGCGGGGGTGAATGTCGAATTTGAATTGTGTTTGTCTGGGGGATTCGATGAAAAGAAGGTTGTAATTTACCTGGACGGCAATTTCAAAAAAAGGGTGTCCATTGAGGGCGACAATCCGCCTACGGCGATACAGGATGTTGCCCGGGCGGTCACATGGTAACCAACCGCCCGTGAGTCGGAAATTTATAAGAATAAGGAGAACCTATGGAAAAGAAAGAAATGGAAATCGACGAGGAGCTTTACAACAAGTTCTTCGCCCTTGTCGGCAGTCCTGACGAGGGGGCGCGTCCCGATGGGACGCGGCGGATCAGCCAGGCGAAGGCGGCGCAGGCCCTGGTCTACTCGTCCGGCGTGGTGTCGGCCTACAAAAGCCGCGGTTACAACGGCAACGTCAAAGCCTTCGAGGAAGCCGTCCGAGCCTGGCTGAAGCGGGAGGAGCGGTGGATCGCCAAAATCGAAGTGCCGGTTGTGGCGACCAACGCGCTGGACTCAATTCGGAACAGCATCAACATTACCCAGGACGAGCGGGACATCGCCGTCATCGTAGGCGACAGCGGCGCCGGCAAAATGACCGCCCTGCGGGCTATCGTGGGCGAGAACCCCAGCGCGATCCTTTTGGAGGCGGACTCCAGCTTTACCAAGAACGTGCTGGTCGCGGAGATCGCCCGGGCGGTGGGTGTGGAAACCAAGGGCGGCATGACAACGATCATCGGCAGGATTGTCGAAGCCCTGCGGGGCCGGGACACGGTCATTATGATTGACGAGGCCGACTACCTTTCCGACGCCAGCCTTGAACTGGTGCGGCGCGTTATCCATGACAAAGCCCAGACCGGGGTGGTGCTGGTCGGGCTTCCCCGCCTCAAGTACCAACTGGAGAACCGCCGCAACGACCACGAGCAGTTGACCAGCCGTGTCGGGGTAATGCTGGAAGTGAAAGGGCTTGCCCGGCATGACGCGGTGAAAATTATCGAAGGGGTGTGGCAGGGGCTGCCCAGGGAAACGGTGGACGCGTTTTGCAAGGCGGCGAGGGGGTCGGCGCGGACGCTGGTCAAGCTGATGGGCCGTGTCCATCAGACGATGGCAATCAACCGTATTGACACTCCTGACGCTGAAGTGATAGAAGCGGCGGGGGCGATGCTTATGAGATAGAGGGAGCGGGCGCGTTGCCGCCCGCTCATCGCAATAGGGTTATGCGCGGGAAAAAACGCGCGCATAACCGGGAGTATATAAGGCTGCAGGAGGTGAAATATGGCTGGAGAAGAAGGGCGTCTCACCTCGCGCCTGTCAATGGAAGAGCGGGAGGTCTGCTCCATTGAAAGCCTCAATTTGTACGTCGCCGCGCTTAAAAAACGCCTCGCCTGCCAAGAGAGGCTTTTGGGCAGGCGGCGGCGGACCATAGCGGAGCAACAGCGGGTGATTGAGGCGCTTGAAGGCGCGATTCCAGGGCTGGGAGGGGCGGTGTGACCATAGGGCAGATAATGCG
Organism: Treponema sp.; assembly: GCA_031257675.1. Taxonomy (GTDB): domain Bacteria; phylum Spirochaetota; class Spirochaetia; order Treponematales; family Breznakiellaceae; genus JAIRKH01. The sequence continues at coordinate 11,773 of JAIROG010000003.1, forward strand.
GATTTACGGGGACAGGAATCAGGTGATAGACGGCGAACGCGACTCGGACAAGGCGATGTCGCTCGCCATGAGCCTGTACATCAAAGACTTGGAAAAGAAGCTGGATTTGGAGTCAGGGGCGGATGATGAAGAGGAGGAGTCCGCCGGAGAGGCGGCCGTGCTTTCGTGGGCTGACTTTCTTGGCGTGGTCGAACAGATGCGGAGCGCGCAGACGCGCTATTTCAGGACGAGGGAAAAAGAAGACCTCGTCAGGTCGAAGCGGCTTGAGAGGGCGGTGGACAAGGCGGTCGCCGCGATAAAAGCGGCGCGGGAAGCGCGGGAGGCTGGAAGATGACGTGTCGTGAGGCGATGGCTGAGTGCGGGCTGTTCGTGAGGCGGGACGGACGGGTCGCCCGTCCGCGCGCCGCCGCGCTTTTGGCGGCGTTGAACAGGAAGATTGACAGCCTGATCCGCTGTGTGGAGGCGTATGAGGCGAAGATCGCGGAGCAGCGGGGCGAGATAATCCGGCTGAAAGCGGAGTTGGAGGAGGAGCGGAGGGGCGGATGATGAGATCGTGGTTTATTGAGATGTTTCGGGGGCGCGACGGCGCGGACTTGTGCCGCGTGGTCGCGGCGCTCACGGCTCTTGCGTTTTTGCTGGATTGGAAATTCCGGCGCAAAAAATAAGAATATGGAGGTTTTTATGGAGTGCATGACGGACAGTCAGGGGCGGATGGCGCCGGTCGAGATGGTGAGCGATCTTGACAAGCTGCGGGATCAAACGGTGCGGGAGCTTTTCAGGGCGGCGCTTGAGAAAAAGGCTGATCTGGAGAAGTTCAAGAAGGGGGTCTGGGAGGACTTGCGGTCGTTTTTGGACGTGTCGGCGGAGCGTTACGGAGAGAGGCGGGGAGGCGTGAAAGGGAACGTCAGCCTTGCGACGTACGACGGCAAATTGAAGGTGACCGTGTCGGTGAGCGAGACGCTGGCGTTTGACGAGCGGCTTCAGATAGCGCGGGACATAATCGGTCGGCGCCTGGACAAAAGGAACGAAAAGGGGCGGTATGAAAACGTGCCTCTTGACGTGGCGGCGCTGTAGCGCCCTAAAAAGCGAAACGGGCGGCTGCCGCCGCCCGTCCTCCCGCGCGTGGCGGCGCGGGACTGACGAGCCAGCCGGAAGTTGACAGTGTCGGTCGAGCAATCGAAGACAGGCTTGTCCATAGAACAGCCAGAGTGCCGGCAGGGTGGCGGACTAAATATGAGACGCCGACGCGGAGAAAAGCTAATCCGCCGGCGGCCCGGAAAGACGGGCGTTTTCTGAATTTGGCAAGGAGTGGAAATGACACTGGCGCAAAGGAAATGGACGCGGGTTCTCCATATCGCCAAGAGACAATGCGGCCTTGACGATGAGGCGCGCCGCGCTTTGCTGTGGGGCGCGGCGGGGGTCGGCTCCTCAAGCGATATAAGCACATGGAAACAATATGACGATTGTTTAACGGCGTTCAAAAAACTGGGTTTCAAGGTACAGTCCAAGGCCGGCGGTAAAAGCCGCCTGAAAGAAACCGGACCGCAGCAAGGCCGCCCGGAGCGTATGATTTCCTCCAGACAGGAATATTACATTCGGGGGCTGTGGTATCTGGCAAGCAGGGCGAAAGACGAAGCGTCTCTGCGGCGCATGGTAAAACGCATAGGCGGCGTTGACGGCATACAATGGCTGACAAGAGAGGGCGCCCGGAAAGTAATACTGGCATTGCGTGATATCGCGTGGAAGGCGGGGTACAATCCCGACCGTCCGCCTGACAGGGAAACGGATAAGGAAGAAGGTTGATGCGGGAAGGTTTTGACGAGGCGAATGGGGTGTTGGAACAATTGGAAGCGCTCATCGGGAAAGAGAACGCCCTGAAAGTGTACAAATGGTTCGCCGGGGAAAACATCTATTTCCCCAAGCGGATCGGCCTTGCCGAAATACACAATCAAATATACGCGGAATTGCGGGAAGGAAAAAGCTACGGCGAACTTGCGAGGAAATACGGTTATTCGAAATCATACATACGGAAAATAGAACACAAGATAATGCGGGAACGCCGCGCCATGCGTAAGTCGGGGGCAATACCGCCGGAAGTAAAAACGACGCCCAATGCGGAGCCTGTCAAAACACCGGTTTTTACAAGGCCGCAGGATAGCGCCCGTTTGCAGGCACGACCGTTTGAACAAGGAGAATTGTTTTATGACGGACGGTAAAGGTAATTTAGAGGCCGTTAAAAGGCGGATTAAAAAACTTCTTGCCCTCTCGAAAAGCCCCAATGAAAACGAGGCGATGGCGGCTTTGGCAAAAGCCCGGGAACTCATGGGGGAACGCCGCCTTGGTGAATCGGAATGTCTTTATACCCGGCATACGGTCAAGGCGACCAAGCGGCCGTCCAAATGGCGGTCGGTACTGGCAAACGCCGTCGCGCCTCTTTACTACTGTGAGACCTTCCGCGGTGAGTATCACGGCGAGCTATATTTCTACGGCGACAGCTTCGACGCTTTTATGGCGGGGGAAATGTACCGCTACCTGTCTAGGACTATCGAGGGCATGTCAAAGCGGAATATCCGTAAAGGCGCGTCGTTAAAGTACCGCGATAAATACCGCCTTGGCATGGCCTGCCGGATTGCGTTCCGAATAGAGGAGACGGGCAGGTCCGCATCGTGGGGGCCTGAACGGGAAACAAAAATGCTTGCCGTTAAGAAAGCCCTTGAAAACGAAGTAACCCTGACCACGGAAAAAATGAAACTCGGCGCCGGCAATGCGGCATTCCGGCGCGGGGTTCAGGCCGGCAACGGCATATCGCTTAACAGACAGGCGACGGGACACGGCGGACGGTATCTGGAGGCGCACAATGAAAGCTACCAAGAATGATCTGGTAAAATACATCCAGCGGGAAACGGCCTGCACAAAACCTGTAGCGGCCGCCTATGCCGACTGCATGGTGGCATGGCTGGCGGGGGCAATCAGCGAATACGAAACCATCGAACTCCGGGGCCTTGGCACCTTTGACGTTACAAAAAAGAGCGAACACAGAAGCCGCTTCAATCCTGACAAAACAGTCCCTGCCCAAAAGAAGGTAAAGTTCCGTCCGGGCCGGGCATTGCAAGCGGCTTTGAAAAACATAACCAGGCTGGAGGATGCAACTCATGATTAGCAAATGGCTGACGGCAAAAGAAATAGCAGCTATGACGAATAGAACCGACCGTGCTATTCGATGGCGTGCTGATAAAGAAAAATGGACTTCACGAAATGAAAAAAGTAACGGCGGAGACCTTAAAATCTATCAGGTTATTTCCCTGCCGGAAGATGTTCAAACCGCTTATGCCGCCAGCCTTGCTATTCCATTGCAGGAACTTCAGAACCAGTTAGCGCCAAAAGAACAGCATGATAAAAAAGTCATTCTTGTAAATCACAGCGCGCGTTCAGGCGGCGAGGAGCAGGTTATACCAATGGAAGCCGCTGACAGTAATAAAAGACGTATCGCAAATCTGCGCGTCAAAATAATCCGGGCATGGGACGATTCGGGAATGAGCGCCCCGGAATTTTTATATGAATATAACGCGGGGAAAACAGCCGCCGATATAAGGGCGGAACTAGGCGGAAAAACAATCTGCCAGGCAACCTTATATAACTGGCTTGCAAAATACCAAAACCATGACGCGGCCGGATTGCTGCCGAAATACAAAGACCGGGGCGGTCACGGCGCAAGCCTCGACAAGCAGGCAAAGGAACTCATCTGGTTTTATTACCTGCATAAAAACAAGCTGTCCGTGGCGCAGGTTATCCGAAAGCTGGAAGAAAAAGAGAAAATAGCAGCAAGCGAACCCGTTGTCTACCGTTACATCCAGCATGAAATACCGCAATCCGTAAAAGACTATTTCCGCAAGGGCGCGAAGTATTTCCACGACCATTACGAATCTTATATCAAGATTGATTACAGCCGTTACTACTCCATGCAGATGGCGGTTTATGATCATAAAACGTTGGACTTCGCTTCCAGAATAGAAAAGGCGGACGGCTGGCACAGGGCGCGCCTTGTTCTGACCTGCATACTGGACAAGCGGAGCCGGAAAATACTCGGCTGGTGGATTGACGAAACTCCTTCGACTGTAACGATAATCCGGGCCACCCGCATGATGGTTGAAAAATACGGATGCCCGGATTCCGGCCAGTTTGACAACGGCAAAGATTTTACAAGCTGCTGGTTCACCGGGGACGCATGGAATGAACAGCATAACACGTTCGGCAAGCGTGAACGGACAATGGTATCCTGTATAACCGACGACCTCGGCATGGCTTCGCACTTTACGGAAGCATACCACGGACAATCAAAGCATATTGAGAGGGCGTTCGGGTTTTTCGCGCAGTCGTTTGATAAATCTTTTGAAAGTTATCTTGGAAGCAACACAAGCGACCGGCATGATGTATCCCGCACGTATGTCGGCAGTTTTGACGGAGCGCCCAAACGCCCGATAGAGGAACTGCCGACGCTGGAAGAGACAAGGGAATTATTCGCGAAATATGCCGAGTGGTATAACGGCAAGTGGCGCCACAGCGGCGACGGCATGAATAATAAAACACCGGACGAGGTGTTTTATGAAAACCTGCATACCCGCCGTGACATTCCCGCCGATTTCGCAAAATACATCTGGACAAGACGTGTCATAAAGACTGTCGGACGGAACGGCATAGAAGACGGCGGCAATTCCTATTTTACAAAGGAAATGCAGGGGATTGTCGGAGACCAGGTCGAACTACGGGTAAACATTGATGATATAGGCAGCGCGTATATATTCGATCTTAACGGTAAATTCCTGTACGAAGCCGAATCGCGGTTTAAGGACTCCGGCATTACCGAAGAGAATGTCCGCGCTATCAGGAAGGCGCGCAAAGAAGCCAAAAAACACCTTGACAAATACAAGGAAGCGATAGACCTGCTGGGCAAAGACCGGCCGACCATGCTGGAGGAACTGCGGGAAAATAAAAAAATACTGTCCGGCGGAATAACATGGGACGCGGATTCCCCCGCCGCAAGTTCCCTTGAAATGCGCAAGGTTGCCGGAGGCGAACCGATAACGCCGGTTCCGGCCAAACGGAGGCTGTTGCTCCCGACAGACCCGGGTGTGGAGTTGCTATATGCGGAAGGTTAAAGCAAAAAATGTTTGCCGGAGCGCAATCAATAAATTTTAGGAGGATATATGGACAAGGACACCGTAAAGAGGATTGAGTCCCTCGAACAGCGCGTGGGCGCTCTGGAAAAAGCGTCAACAAAAACGGAAAAGCCCGACAGGAATATTGTCGAACTTGATTTAACCCTGCCGGAAGCCGACATTGACGGACTGCATTTTAACAGGCAGGAAGTCCGCGCTGTTTTTGAAAAACAGGATGACGGCTGGTATCACTCCAGGGACAGTCTGTTCCTGTCGGCGCGGAATACCGTGGACGACAACAGCCGGGATATTCTGACGGAATATCTTTGCGACAGCGGGATAAGGACGCAGATTGCCGATAGACTCGGCATACAGCCCGCCGACATCATAGTCTCCCTTCCCGAAAAAAATCAGGGTGTTAAAAAATACAACGGCGTTGATTGCTGGTATTGGCTCCGGCCTCCCTATGCTGGTTCTGCGGCCTATTTTGCTTATGTCGCCAGCTACGGTTATGCCAACAACACCAATGCGTCTGCTGTGGGTGGCTGCGCCCCCGCTTTCCGTGTCGCGGAGCGGCACGGCTAATCCGGCCTCCCGTCCCCTTTATGGGGCGGGATTGAAAATTAAAAAGCCCTCCCGAAGGAAGGCCAAAACCGTGGCGGGTTCGCCGAAAAACGGCGGGATACCGTGGCGGATGCTTGCGCTGATACGGCGTTATACGCCGGATGGAACTGCCCAGGCGTGATTCCACGGGGCCCCGGTTTTGTTAAAATTATAGCATGAAGGCAGGCAAAAAGCCAGCCGATAATATGACCAAATGGAGGGTAGATATGCGCGTTAAAACCATAATTAAAAGAATTCTAATCGGTATTGCCATTTTTGTTATAGCAATGTGGGTAATCGGTTTTATTTTGATAAAAACAGGGTACGAGCCGCCTGCAAAACCCGATCCGGTTGCGGAACAGTCCGAAACGGCGAATAAAAGCGTACAGGCGCCTGAACCTGAACCGCAAGCCCCGCAGCCGGTTGAGCCACAAGCCGTACAGCCTGTAGTAGTGGAACCGCAACAGCAGGCATCACAAACTCAACCGGAAAATCTATTGATGAAAGCAAAAATACAAGAAGCACCGGTAGCAAACGGTTTTGGAGAGAAAATAGGAACAAGGGCATACATTACGATCCCGCAGGAGGTTCTTTTAGAAGTTGTTACGTTTGAGGATTGCGGTGAATTTTACCGGTCTTTTCAGGGGAAGAATTATAATTGGGTGTCTATAGTATGCCCCGAAGGAACGGGCCTTGTATTTCCGGGGGCAGGCCCATTGGCCAGTTATGGGAAACTTGACCGGGATGGAAGGCTTACCGAGGATATACACTGGACAATAACCTATGACGAAAGTACCGGGGCCTTCAAAGAATTTGAACGGGATACCCGATTTCTCCCTAAAGGAAGATAGAAAGTATGGCAAAATTTTGAGGCATCCCTGATTTTCCCCTTGACAGCGGCCCCCGTTCGGGTTTATGGTAAAAGCACCATAAATTAGTAGCGGTCACCGCACCCGACAGTCAGCGGCTTTTTTATGCCCTGACAGCTACATCGTGATCATGCCCTAAGTGTCGGGTATCCGTGAGGACCCGGCGGCCTCTACTAAGCCGTGGTAACACTTAGGGCTTTTTTTGTCCTAGGACCAAAATTAGTAGGAGGTTCGTATGAAAACGAGCCAACCCGAACGGCAAAACGATCAATTAACGCCGTTCAGCTATGGGGATCAGACCGTGCGAGCGGAACTGATTGATGGAAATCCCTGGTTTGTCGCCAAGGATGTGTGCGATGCGCTGGGGCTGGGAAATCCTTCTCAAACAACGAGCCGTTTCCCCAAAGAAGAGACCACTATCATTTCAACTGATAGTGGTTCCACCAAGCACTATCTCATCCTCGTGAACGAGCCGGGACTATACCGGCTTATCTTCCAATCCCGCAAGCCCGAAGCGGAGCGGTTCAAAACTTGGGCTTTCACCGAGGTACTGCCGCAGATCCGCCGAACCGGGGCGTATGTCCATGACGACGGGCAGGAAGAAGTCCTGCGGATGGCCGGGTTTATCTACAGCCGCTTCATTGGCTGCCCCGACATGACCATCCAGAAGATCAACCGGCTGGTTTACTATCTGGCGGTCAGGCCGCCGCTCACGCAGTCCGACATCGCCAAACTGCTCGGCGTGAACCCGACCAACGTTCTTGAATGGAAGCGCCGCCTGCCCATGGACATCATTGAACGCGCCGCTTCCGTTCTCGCCCTTACCGTTTCCGGCGACGCCCCCGCGCTCGGCCCACGCGTGCCGCGCAGGAGGGCCATACAGGAAGCGGCGATAGCGCCCTCTGACCGCCCCGGCTTCCCCCTGGCGTTGCCTGAAAAGGCGGCGGCGAAATGAGAGTAACCCGAAAAGGCATCCTGCCGGATTCACGTCCCGACTGGAGCAAGCGCATTGACGCCCTGCGGCTTTACATCAGCGACCTTGAGCTGTGCCTTAACGCGGCGAACAGGCGCGTCAGGGAGCTTGCCGATGAAAACGAGTTGCTGCGCCGGAACGCCGATTGTCCGTATTCATGGCTTGCCCGGCCCGGTGAAGAAGCGAAGGAGGTTCCCGGTGTATAAACTTGATCCTCAAGACACGCTTTCTTACGGTATAGACGGAATTGCGGCGGCAATCGACGTTATGCTACATTCCAAACAAGAGGAGTGGAGGCAAAAAACGGGTGAAAACTTTGCGTGGTTTTTACTGTGCGAGCTTGACCGGATGGAACAGGCGTTAGCGGAATTGAAAAAAGACACGTAAGAGCGGCTGGAATCTTCAGCCCTCCCTTAACCGGGAGGGCTTTTTTATGCGCATAATTTCGTCAACTATTTTCTTTGATTAGTCCACACCCCCGGCATTAGCCTTATGGCAATCGCGCAAGGCGGCGGGGATTCCATTCTCCTTACCCCGCCGCTCTGCGTTCTTGGCATTAAAGGATGGACTATGCAATTAAACACTGTTGAATTAAAAGGCAAACCGCTTTCGCTGGGAGCGAAAATACTCGGCTGTTTTATCGCGGTCGGGGCGCTTCTGTTGAAGGCGACCGTGTCGCCCGGAATGGACATAGACGCGGCTATTAAGGTCGCCGCCTTTGTGGTAATTGTTTTCGCTCCGGTCGATCTGTCTCTTATTTTTGGGAACATATTCGGAACGAGGACGGCGCAGCAGCGGGTTGACTATACGCAAAACGGAATGGTCGGAGGCGGCAAGTGATAACGGTTTATATCATTCTGGCCCTGGTCGCGGTTTGCGCCGTGACGGGGTTTATCCTCTCACTGCAAATCAAACGAGCGAAGAAGGCCGAAGCGGAGGCCGGGAGGCTTCACGACGCGTTCTGGCAGGCAGCCAGGAAAGCGGAGGACCTGCAAGCGGCGCAAAAACAGACAACGCAAATTATGGAGGAAGCGAATGCGGAACGGCAGAAACTCAACACCACTGCTGACAGCGATCTTGTTTCTCGCGCTAACGCTCTGTTCGGGGTGCGCGACAGGCAAGGCGGCAACAACGGCGGAAATTGAAAGGGCGATAAAGGCCGTCGCCCCTGAAACGCCGTCCGCGCCCGTTCTTGAACCGGTGGAGTTTCAGGACAGAGACGGCGGTTTATGGCTTACATACAACGATTACCGCGCTCTTGAGCGCAATGTGATAGCCCTGCGGGAATACGCGGCGCGGCTTGAGACGGCAATTGCTTTTTACCGGGAGGATAAATGAGCGCCCAAATACTTTTTTCAATTATTTCCATTGCGGTTACGCTGGGCAGTATATGTATCGCCTTTGGGGTTATCAAAGGCAAAGTGGAACGGGTCGCCAAAGACAACGAAGTACAGGCGACTAAAGACGAACTAACGGCGGCGATAAGGCGGTCGGACGAACTGCTTGATATTATGCGGCAAAGGGCGGAAGAAGACAGGCTGCGTGGGGACGGGCGCTACAAGGAACTGTACGGCATTATCGGCGTCCACGGAGAGCGCATCAGCAAACTTGAAATATCGCAGGAACAAATTTTCAAAATGCTTGACAAATTGGAAATCACGGTCTCCGGCGGGTTCCATGATTTGCGGCAGGACATGAAAGAACTGCGGGAAGCGCTGACACAAAAATAATATGGCAAAAGACGACAAGCGGGAAGAAGCGGAAAAACTCTACGTGCGGCAGTCCATGACCTGTCCTCAAATAGCGGCGGAACTCGGCGTGAATGACGGCACGGTCTATCGCTGGAAGGCCGAAGCGGCGGCGCAGGGGGAAACAACGGACTGGGACGCGCAGAGAAGGGCGTTTAATATGTCGCCCCGCGAGCTTGTGTCAATCTATTCCGAAAGCCTCAAGGCCTGGGTTGTGAAAATCAAGCGGAACCCCGAAACGCTCTCCGATCCCAAAATCGCCGATGCGATTGTCAAGCATATCAGCGCGTTGCAAAAACTTGACAACCGGAGCCAATACATGGGTGTTGCCCTGGACCTCATAAAGATTGCAAACCAGTGGCTTGCGGAAAACCAGCCGGAATTGAAAGCGCGGATGGAACCCTATTGGGAGAGTGTATATCAGGAACTGGCAAAGTACAGCACGGGCAAGGGGTTGTTCGAGTGAAAAATTATTTTAGACATTTAGCGGCAAACTGGGAAGTCTCTTTGCGATGTTTGATACATAGTGTTTTTCATTTTTTGCATGGGCTTATTCCCTGTAAATATACAAGCCATGAATTCTGGAAGGTGTAAGTGCGGGCAATCAGAACGTTAAAACAGTTGGAATCCGCCTGGAACGAGCTTAAAGAGGAGATTTTAAGCCGCCCCCTGTTTCTTGACAATTCGCCCAAAGCGAAAGAAGAACGGAAAAAGAAGTGTGAAAACAACGTGCTGGAGTTTGCCCGAATCTACTTTCCCGATTATGTGACATCGGAGTTTGCCGCGTTCCACAAGAAATGGGAAAAAATCCGTCTTGAGGAAAAAGAACCGATACTGCTGGAATCGTTTCGCGGTTCAGGCAAATCAACCTACTTCACCCTGCTCGACCCTGTTCACGAGATTGCCTACGGCAGGCGGAACTTTATGCTTTTTTCAAGTTACAACGAAGAAAAATCGGGCAGGTTCACGGGCCGCATCCTTGCGGAGCTCATGTATAACCAGCGCCTCAAAAATGATTTCGGCGATTTTATCCCCGAGGGAAAACGGCCGGCCCTTGACCACTTCAAGGCACATGTTCCGGGATCAGGCGGAAAAACGGTGGGTATTCTGGCCGTGTCTATGGGGCAGGACCCGCGCGGTTTCGTGCACGGCCCCAGCCGTCCCGATTATGTCAGGCTTGACGACATACAAAGCCGCCAGCGGGCGAAGAGCAGGAAGTTTGTCAAAGCGTCCATCGACTGGATTATGCAGGACTTAATCCCCGCCCTTGCCGGCGCCTATTCCTGTATTATTGTCGCCACCCCGCTCAACACCCAATGCGTCGCGTCAATGCTGGAAAAAGGAAGCGACGAAATAAACCCCGTAAAGACGTACAAGTTTCCTTCGGAGGCGCGGGGGAAGCCGGCATGGGAAGCGGCGTTCCCCATGTCCCGGCTCGCGCGGTTAAAGCGGACCATCGGAAGCCTGGCTTACGGCCAGGAATTCCTGCTCATCCCGATTGCGCTGGATGAGCGGATATTCAAAGAGGAAAATATCAAAGGGTATGACCCAGCGGAACTTTCTACGATCCGTTTTGCCTATGTTTATTCATGGACTGACCCCAGCGTAAAGCATGAGGAAAAACACTGTTACAAGGCGACCGTGTGCGCGGGAATTACCAACGAAGGAGCGATTTATGTCCTCAAGGCGCGGATACGCAAGGAGAGCGTTCAGCGCATGGTTGACGGAATGTATTTGATTTACACGGCCTGTAACCCAAGCTGGATGTTTTATGAAGACAACGGCGGCCAGGCGCTGCTTGGCGAAGCGCTGGACATGAAAGCGGAGCGGGAAGGCTACCACATTCCCTACCGCGCCGAAACAAACACCATTCACAAGGACACAAGAATTGAAGGCACGCTTTCGGCTCCGATAGAAAACGGCGTTATCCGGTTTTACAAATCCGATCCCGATCAAAAAGAACTGATGGACGAGCTTCTGCAATTCCCGGACGGGGAATACAAAGACGGCCCTGACGCGCTGGAGGGGGTGGCGCGCAAACTGCTGGAAAGCGCGAGGCGGCGCAGGGCCGGGATGCCGACCACAAGCCGGCCGCGGCAAAGCACGGAAGTATTACGGGGGTATGAATAATGAACGGGAAGCAATCCTGGCTAAAGCCGCAAGGACGTGAACCGGACCCGGCTGCGCCCCCTCCGCCGCCAATGAAATATAGATTACCCCAGGATGTATCGCTGGTAGACGAAAGCATTTATCATGCTTGCCATCGTCTCCAGGTTATGATTCCCCAACGATGTAAAAATAACTGTGATAAATGCCTGTATCGTAATAGTTTCAGGGTTTGCATAACAAATATTGCTCGTGAAATTATGAAAAACATTGAAAAAAAATATGATATAGAAGCCGCATACGAGCAGCCTCTTTTATCGGGGGTTAATCATGTCTAAACGAAACCGGAATTTCAATCACTGGGGGCCCTCCCAAAAACTTGACACCGCCGAAGGCCGGAAGGAAGCGGCAATCGAAAAGGACGAATCGGGCGGCGGGCATTTCGCCACGCGGCAACGCGCCAATGACTTTCTGCGCCTCATGCGGACGCTTCCCGATCCCGACCCTATACTGCGGAAAATGGGGCGGGGCATTGCCGCGCTTCAGGAACTCTTGACCGACAGCCATCTGGAAAGCGTCTGGAGCATCCGGTGTTCGGCGACCAGCGGCGCGGAGTGGTTCTGTTCTGCCGGGGGCGACGGCAACGGCGCAAAGGAAAAGGAAGCGGCACAGGTATTCGCGGAACAGTTGGGAAGCCTCAACATTCCCCGGATTATTGAGGAGATGATGGACGCGGTCGCCTACGGCTATTCCCCGCTTGAAGTAATCTGGCTTCCCGACAACGGGAGATGGGGCGTCGGCGACATCGTGGGCAAGCCGCCCCAGTGGTTTGAGTTCGACCAGGAGAACCGCCTGGCATTTCGCACCGGCGTTATCGGCACGGAGCCGCTGCCGGAGAACCGCTTTTTAATCGCCAGACACAGGCCGAGCTACGCGAACCCCTACGGGGTTAAAGCATTTTCAAAATGCTACTGGCCCGTAACGTTCAAGAAAAACGGTTTCCGCTGGTGGACCGTGTTTGTGGAAAAATACGGCGGAGCTTTTATGTACGGCAAGTATCCGGGCAACGCCGGTGAACAGTACAAGGCGGAACTCCTGACCGCTCTTGAAAGGATGATAGCGGACGCTGTTGCCATCATGCCTGCGGAGTCGGAGATAACCATTGACAGCCTTGCCAGCAAAGGAGGCGTGTCCACCGTTCACAAAGAATACATCGAGGCTTCCAACAAGGAAATATCAAAAGCCGTGCTGGGACAGACGCTCACTACCGACATCGGAAGCGCCGGAAGCTACGCCGCCGCGAAAGCGCACGATCTTGTGCGGAAGGACTTGGCCGCTTCCGACCGCGTGAGGATCAGCGAATGTTTCAACAGGCTCGCCGCCGTGTGGAGTTTTTATAATTATGGAGGCGGCGCCGCGCCCCCGAAGTTTGAGTTTGTAAAAGACGAGGACTTATACGAAAAACGCGCCGAGCGCGATGTAAAACTCTACAGTATCGGCTGGCGGCCCGGGAAGGCATACATTGAGCGGGAGTATGAAATCCCGGAAGAGGATTTTGATATTACGGAAAACGCCGCGCCGGGAATGAAAAACGGAACCGCCGCCCGGCGTTTCGCTTCCTGCCCCTGCGGATGCGGCGGCAGCATTTCAAAGCACGATTTCTTTCAGGATTACAAGCCTTCGCTTTTCGCGTCCAAAGAGGAGAAACAAAAAGCGAAGGACTACCGCCTGATGAGCGGGTTCGCGAAACAAATGCTGGAGGCAGGGCAGGATGAGCTTGACCAGGCAATCGAAGCGTATGCCGGCGCGCTGGGAACGGTTGACGATTATGAGGATGCGTCTGAAGCGCTTTTATCCGCGTATAATAAACGCTCTCTTGATAATTTTACGCACGTTATTGACGAGGTTCGTTTCGCGGCGCAGGGGATAGGGGAAGCCTCCGAAGGGGGCCGCCATGCCTAGCGTTTCCACCGGCCGGTTCCCGGAACCCGTTCTCGCGGAACAGTTTCTTGAAAAGAAAATCGACGCGCCGACCGTACGATGGGACGATCTCAAGTGGGGCGAACACGCCCACGCCTTCACGGTCGCCCACTCCAACGAGGCGGCCGTTGCTGACGCCATCCACGGCCTAATGAACAAGGCAATAAAAGAAGGCCAGAGCTATCAGAAATTCAAGAACGGAATGCTGGACATGATGAAAGAGAAGGGCTGGTACGGCGGGGCGGGGCACACGGCGGACGACAAGAAATACATAAACTGGCG
>JAIROG010000032.1 GCA_031257675.1 Treponema sp.
AATCAATCAATAAGTGGATAATACAATTCAATAAAACCGTACACGAAGGCATTGCGTATATGGCTAATCCCGCTCCGGATTTTCAAAAAATTAATCAACCATATATCACAGCGCAAACAGGAAGCCGCCATTTCCATTATTATGTATTTAATAAAAGTAATGTTATTGAAGGCTGTATTTACTTTGCCGTCCGCCTCTGCATAGAACCAACATGGCTTAATGATCGGGACCAATTTTTATTTCCCAATGGTGACTATAAAACAGATATTGAATTTCAAAACGATTGCCTTACATTCACATTATTTCACGGCCAAAACCGAATTTCTTCCCGTGCTGGTGTAAACCACTGGATACCTTTTACCGAACAGGAAGTAGACGCAAGCGAAAAATTTGATTCCAATTTTATGAGTAAGTATATCAAGGGAAAAACGTTTAGCAATGAGGCAAATTCCGTATTAAAAGCCGGTTTGGAATTGTGGAAATATTACCACGCGAAAACCAAAGGTAACAATACCGTCTCCGTAAACGCTTCTTTCTACAACATTCGGGAATATTTTCAGGGACGTTCATCTAACGGCAAAATGAACAATAAATCCGCAGACGAAACATACAACAAAATAATTAAAACATTGCGGAATAATGTAAAACTGTTAGCCCAACAAATAGAGCCTAAAATTTATGAATATGGGTTTTTGAAATAAATATACGGAGGAAAAGGTTATATGTTTAAGGAACGCGATAGGATTATGCATCCTATATATGGTTATGGCGAAATGACTTCAATAAAAAGAAAAATGATTATTATGATTTCGAGACTACTTATGAGATTTATTTTAATCATGGGATACACAAAATTCGTGCTTCTTCTGTATCCTTCAAAGACATTAAGCTGGTTGATAGAAGTTTATAAAATAAATTCCCGCGCCACGGATGGCGCGGGAATGGAGCGTTCCCCTAGCTACGCTGAGGCGCGTAATGACCTAGCAATTGCGGAGTCCGGGCGTTTTTAGCCCCGAAGCGCAAGCAGCCTTGTTATGCGAAGTGCGGATGCCCTCGAACAACTATAAATTTTTTTGTTAGTCCTAGCAATAAAAACCTGCTACGAAGCGCCTCGCCAAGGATGGCGGGGCGGGTTATTGTTTTTATATCAATGATATTTCTATTAAAATGTATGTATCCTGCATATTATAGAGCTGGGAACACACTCATCACTTGTGATAAAGGAAAGTCGAATTATATAAGACCATAATTTTCCGCCCTGTTGGTGGTGAGGCGTTCAACGGATTTCTTATACCGGGGCGCTTGAGAATTTACCACTCTCAAGTAATGGACTTGATATTGTTTTACATACACCCGGAGGTGAGTCCGCAGCTACAGAATCAATACTTGATTACATCTACAAGAAATTTGGAAATGATATTCGTTGTTTTGTTCCTTAAATGGCAATGTCTGCTGGAACAATGACAGCCTGCGCCTGCAAGGAAATTTGGATGGGCAAACAATCATCTCTTGCGTTTAAGTTTTTGGGCTGGCGTGAAAAAAGTTAAGGAGGGGTCCGGCGTCCGGGATGTCCCGCTTCTGGCAATCCGGGAGCCGGTCGCGTGTCCGCGGACAGCCGCGCCGTTTTTCCGCTCAACGAAGTGGACGCCGCCCTTCTTGTGGTCGCGGCTGCGGGTGAAGGGGAGGGTCTCTTTCCTGCGCCGGATTTCGGCGGCGCGGCGCGTAGTCGATGTCCGGGAGGGCGTTGAAGGTCTGGGAATGGGCGCTGTTGGGGAGGAGGGCGGAGTTCCGTCGGCCGGAGGCGATGTCCTCGCTGTCATAGACCCGTCTTCCCTTGCGGTTGGCGGGACGCTTTTTTTCCGCCCTGTTCCGGTGGAAAAGGGCTTGCCGCATAAAAGCCGGCTTTGCTTTTCTCTTTCACTCTCAACCCCGCCGGCGCGCCCTCCTTCTTGGGCGGCATTTTCCACGAGGCAACGCGGAGTATTGACAAATTTTCATTTTTTGGGTATACTAATAAAACTGTTTCAAAGCGCAAACCTTCGGTTCAAGGGTGGTTTTGGAACAGACAAGGTTGCAGAGACCTCTTTGTCCATCTTGAGATGGACTATTTTATCCATAAGGAGGGTTGCTTATGAATCAGTATGAACTGACGGTTATCTTTCCATTAGAGGAAGATCAACACAAAGCGGGCCGTGAACAATTGCTGAATGATCTCAGCGCAAATGGCGTGGAGATTGAGAAAACAGATGAGCTGGGTGATAAAGACCTTGCCTACGAAGTAAAAAAAAGACGCCGCGGTAAATACGTTCTTTTCACGATTAAACTTGCCCCTGAAAAACAAACTGTATTGGATCGTGTTTTCAAGCTCAACGAGAATCTTTTGAAATACTTCTTTATAAGAATAAAATAGGAGCGCCGAATGTCTGATATAAACCATGTGGTCTTGGTGGGAAGATTAACTCGCGACGCCGAACTCAAGTATACTGCCAATGGTCAGGCCGTATGTAAATTTTCCATTGCGGTGAACCGGCGCAAGAAGTCCGGCGAGCAATGGGTTGAGGAAGCGAACTTTTTTGATATAGTGGTGTGGGGCAGGCAGGGGGAGGCTCTCAACCAGTATTTGGTCAAAGGCAAACTCATCGGAGTTGACGGGGAACTTCGTCAGGACCGCTGGGAGCAGGACGGACAGAACCGCTCAAAGATTGAGATCATAGCGAATAATTTGCAGCTTCTGGGGGGCGCGCCGGGTCAATCAGGAGGCGGCGCACCGTCAGGCGGTCCGCCGGCGTCTTACGGCGAGCGTAAAAACGACGGCGCTTACCATGACCATGCGCGTTCCACGCATGCATCCTCAGAAGAACGTTCCTTCTCTCCAAGCGGGGATGGTTTTTCTGATGATATTCCATTCTAACGGCGTCGCTAAGACGCCATTACAGCGGTTTCCCTCAAAATTTCAGTGGATTTATGGGAGAAAGAAGGTTTCAAACCGCTTTTCAAACTAAAGAAGGAGCATTATATGGCTGATGAAAAATATAACGATAGAGACGCGGCAAGTGAAAGAACTCCGCGTGATGTGCGGGACAGGAGTGATGACGGACGCGACGGCGATGAGCGGCGCGGGGGCAAGGGCGGAAAAGTTTTTTTCAAAAAGAAAATTTGTAGATTCTGCAACCAGAAGCTCAAGATAGACTACAAAGACGCTGATGTTTTGCGCCGTTTCATTACCGAACGGGGAAAAATCTTGCCGCGCCGCATTACCGGCACATGCGCAAAGCATCAACGGGCGCTCGCTTTGGCGATTAAACGCGCCCGGATGATCGCTTTGCTTCCTTTTGTCGCGGAATAACGTGTCGAAAAACGGATCCGGACAAAACGCGGGCGTTGCGGCCCTTCCTCTGGTGAGCGCGATTATTTCTGTTGCGTTTTTTCAGTTGGGCGGGGTTTTTAGCCTTTTTTTTCTGGCGCCGTTGGGCGTTTTCGCGTATGGCGACAGTACAAAGAGGGCGTGGATCGCCTGCGCATCGGCGGCTATAGGAAACGCGATTGTTTTTCTTGCGTCGCTTATAGTATTCTATGACAACCAAACCGTAGACTGGGGCGTTTTTGCGTGGAAATGCGGGAGCGTTGGTCTTGTGTTAGTGTTTTGGACATGGATCACGTCCCCGCCGCCACAAACCCGGGTGTTTTCCACCGCAAACCGGATTATAGCCAGCGGGGCGGTTGTTTTCATACTCTTTTTGCTTGATGTTTTCAGAGACTATTCGGGATTTTTACGGCAAATAGAAAATTCCGTGAAAAACGCCCTTGATTTTATGGCGGAATCCGGAATAACCGGGGTCGATCTTGACGCCATAGACGTGAGGGAGGTTGTAAGCGTAACAATTTCTTTCATCTTAAACGGCGCCGGATTAGCCGTAATGATGTTGTTTTTTGCAGTGAACAGGCAGGTGAGCGTCCTGTTTGCCCGGCTTGGCAAGCCTGTGAAGGCGTCTCGTCTGGCGGATTACTACGTGGAAAGCTGGCTTGTTTGGCTCTTGATCTTCGCTCTTGTGGGAGCGGCGCTTTTCAGAAGAGCCGGCATACCGGCAATGGAGGCAATCGCGTGGAATGCAACGACTGTCTGCCTCTTTTTATATACGGCTCAAGGCTTGGGAATCGTCTCTTATTATGCGTCAAAAACAGCGCGTTCCCCCATTGCGCGGTTGTTTCAGGTTTTGTTGGCTGTGTTTATTATTATAAGCCCGGCCATTAATCTGTTTGCGTGTGGAGGGATGCTTGTCTTGGGCATTGCCGAAAATTGGGCGCCGCTCAGAAACAAAGATGGACCGTTCTTGTCCTGAAGGACGATGCGCCCTGTAGGCGGCGCCAGAAGGCGCGCCGTTCATGGCGCGACTGGGCGTCGGCCGCACTATGCATAATGGATCGTCATCTACTCCGATGATGCAAACCGGGCGCGTTCCGGTTTTTTATCCTAAGGAATCCTCACCATTGAGAGATTCTCCACTCCTTGAGTATTCGAGGGGATCATTTTTATAGTGGAAACTCCACGCGGAGATCGACAGATCTTCGGATGGCCTCTACGAGGCTGGCGGCTATGCGATTGGCGCCATAGTTGCGGAATCGCAGAGTTTCCAAAAGGAGCTTGTTATGAAAGTCATTTTGAACAAAGACCTTGCCACACTCGGCGAGGAAGGTGATGTATGGGACGTCGCCCGCGGTTATTTTAGAAACTATCTTTTTCCGCGAGGCATAGCTGTCCCCTATAACGACAAGACGATCAAAATTTTTGAAGCCCGAAAAGATGAAATTGCGGCAAGAAAAGCCGAAAAACGCAAAGAGGCCGCAAGCCTTAAAGAAAAAGTGGAAGCGTTGAATCTTGTCTTGACCATGCCCGCTGGCGCGAGCGGAAAATTGTACGGCGCGGTGACGAGCCAGACGATTTCTGAAGAGCTTGCCAAACAGGGCTTCCAGTTTGAACGGAAACGCATTGAACTTCCTGGCAACAGTTTTAAAAGCGTAGGCAAATACAAGATCACCGTCAGGCTCTATGAGGGGGCGGTCGCCGAAGTTCCGCTGGCAGTAGAGGCGCAGGCGGTGGAAACTAAAGCCCACGCCCCGGCGCCCGACAAAAATCGGCGCAGACGCGGCGAGCGGCGCACAGAGGAAGTCGTAGCCAATCCCCAGCCGGAACAAGGATATGCCCCTGAAGCCGCCGCTCCTGCGGAACAGAACGCGCAGGGTTGACAGTTTGACAGAGACTCTCAGCCTTTCAAACTGTCAGGCGCGAAACAAAACGGCGTTAAGTGAAACCAGAGTATGGCGGCGTTAAAAGATAAGATTCCACCGCATGATGATACCGCTGAACAGGCCACGCTTGGAGCGTCGCTTCTTGATGCGGAAGCCATAGCCATAGCGATTCAGTATCTTCGCCCGGAAGATTTTTACTCAAACGCTAATAAAGCCGTCTATGAGGCTATTTTAGGACTGTTTAATAAAGGCGTCAGAGCGGACATCTTAACTGTTACTGGCGAGTTGAAGCAAAACGGCAAACTTGAAGAAGCGGGCGGAGCCGCGTACGTCGCGTCCCTGACCAATGTGGTGCCTACAAGCGCAAACGCCGAGTACTACGCGCAAACGGTGCAGAATTACTCCCTGCGCCGCGCCATGCAACGGGTGTCCAACGAGAATATAGCCCAATCCTTTGACGAATCGCTTGAGCCGCGGACTATATTAGAGGAAATCCAGCAAAAACTTTTTGATTTAAGCGACAACCGGCAGGCGTTTAAGGCGAAAAGCGTACGAGAATTGATCCCCAACGTGATAGCCGCCCTTGAACGCATACAGGCCGCAAAGAAAGAATTCACCGGCATCCCTTCGGGGTTTGACGAGCTTGACAAGCTGACATCAGGGTTTCAGCCCTCCGAGTTCATCATTATCGGAGCGCGTCCCTCCATGGGAAAAACGGCGCTTGCCTTGAGTATGGCGTCGCATATTTCTATAAAAAAACACATGCCGACGGCGTTTTTCTCTTTAGAAATGTCCGACATGTCCCTCATGCTCCGCCTCATCTCAAGCGAAGCCAAAATAAACAGTAACAAACTGAGAACCGGTTACTTTCCAAACAGCGATTTTGTCAGAATTCAAGAGGCTGCCGGACGTCTCTACGACGCGCCTCTGTACCTTGTAGACATGCCGAATATGAAACTGCTGGATTTGCGCGCCCATGCGCGGCGGCTTCGGGCGCAACAGAAAGTGGCTATCATTTTTGTCGACTATCTAGGGCTTATCAATGTGGAAAATTCCCGCGTCCCCCGTTTTGAACAGATAGCCGAAGTGTCCCGTTCGCTCAAAAGCCTTGCCCGCGAGCTCGACATTCCGATTGTGGCGCTCTCCCAGCTTACCCGCGCTGCGGAAGGTGAAAGACCGAACCTGTCAAGTTTGAGAGATTCCGGGTCCATTGAGCAGGACGCCGATGTGGTGATGTTTTTGCACAGGGAACGGGAATATGAAAAAAAAGGGGAGGGCGGCGCGAATAGTGCGGGAGAAAAAAAAGAAGGGGCGACAAGTCTCATTTTAGCGAAACAGAGAAACGGTCCTGTCGGCACCGTTCAACTGACATTTTTATCGGATTACACAAAATTCACTGATCTTTCGAAAGAAAGACCATAAATTTCTCCCACAACATACTAGGGGGAGCAGAAAGATAAGGGAAAAAAATGGCGTTTATTGACAATTACAACCTTGAAAATCTAAGAAATGAGGCTGAACGACTGATTTTTGATGAAATCAGCGCACAAATAGAGACGTTCCCGACAGGCGAGATATGTATATGCAACGAGTGCATCATCGACATGGCTGCAATAGCATTGAATGCGGTGAAACCTTTTTACCGCCATTCTCTTCTCGGTACGCTCTACGCTTTGGAAGCGATCAACATTGATGAGAAATATGCGGAGAGCATACGCCTTGCCGTCATGCAGGCGATTGAGAAGGTCAGGAAGAACCCCGCTCATCTTTGAGCCGCTCATATTTGACTCGTATTATCGGCGGCGCGTTTTCCGTTTTTTGCTCAAGCGTCCATTCGTTCTCGTAGAGACGGAATTGGGCTAACAGCAAGCCTGTCTGCGGATCGTGCCATGAAATAGCGCCGTCCGTATCAACAGAGACGAAAAAGTCTCCGCCGTCAACCAGATGGACGGGAAAACCGCCTTTCTGCTCAAGGACGCTGTACGCCCCGTCGTCGCCAACCAGCGTCGCCCGCCCGCCCAAGAGATTGGACACGACTGTTCCGCCGGTTTCCGCGACGGCAAAGACAAGGTTTTCACCATACGCTTCCATTAAAACCGGGGATTGCGCGGTGTTTGACATATCAAGCCTGATTAAAATTGTTTTTCGCTCCCCGCCCTCATTTGAGACAACTCCGCCGTACACGGCGCCGCTTGCGGAGCGGTAGACCCGCGCCCCGACCATTGCGGGATAGGCAAGCGGAACGGTTTCTCCGGTAGCAAGGTTCACCTTTAAGAAAGGCGCTATGCCGTCTCCCCGTCCCACGATGAGGTTCCTGTCGTCAAGAAACGTCGCATCCAGAGAACCGGCGGAGGAGAATGAGAACACGCGCTTATTTGTTTCAAGCGAGATCACTGTTATTTCCCCCACAGAATCCAAAAAAAGCGCCTTTCCGTTAAAAACCGCAACAGCGCTCAAAGGAAATTTGCTTTGATAGGACAACTCCGTATACCTCTCGCCGGCAGTCAGGCAATGCGGCTTTTTCCCATCCGCGCTCCATAAAATAAGCCTGTCTTCCACAGATGAAAGGCGGGTAAAATCACTCGCGCCAAACGAGACGCCCATTCCTGGAAGAAGCGTCCAGTCCAGCGGCATAACGGCAAAGGCGCCATCCACCAGAAACACGATGGCGTCAATGGCGCCGTTGCCTTCAATGGCGTTGATAGCATCGTGGATGTTGATGGCGTCAATAGCGTCAATGGCATCGTTGCGGACAAAACTGGCAAAACTGGCAAAGCCTTTTACAACGGCAATTTCCTTTGCCATCAGCGGATTCTTAACGGCAAGTTCCAGCGAAGCGGCATTTTCATTGAAGATGCGCACATTTCCGTCAGCAGAGCCGAATGCCACGCCATTTTGAAGCGCGGTCAGGCTTTCAACGTGGGATTGCGAATCAATAATTTGGGGATCGTGTTTGGATTCAATCTTTTGCAGGCGATTAATCGTGAAGAAATAGATCGTCTGAACAGCCGCGCCATTTGCGCTATTTTCCGAAATGCAGATAAAGTCCGGCGATTCGCTTTTTACGGAATACACAGAGCCTCTCGTGATGCGGGGATCGTAATCAAGGATTTTGCCGGCAACCGCATCGATCACAAACAAGCCTTTCTCTCCAGACGAGCCGGTTCCAACGCCGGCAATAAACCGGTTGTTTCCAACCAGAATGGGCGCCTGCAAACCGACGACCGTTCCGCGTTGCTGTATTTCCTTCTCCTGCGCTAAATTCCAGTACGAAATCACCCCTGATGGCATGTAGGAAATCATGGACGCTTCCGATTTGCCGGTTGCCGCAAGGGTTGCGCCGCCGGCTATATTGGGAACCGTATAAAGGAGTTCGCCGGTGTTGCCGTCAAGACATAGGGTTCCGGTACGATCTGATTTAGCCACAATAAGGAATCCTCCCGCATCCGAATAGGTGATGAACGCAGGTTCCGCTGTAAAATCTATAGAAAACAGGTTTTCTTTTGTCTCATAATTCCACGCCGAAACACGGCGCCGTTTGCCGTCGCTTTCTATCACGGCAAGGTGCGGCTTTTCGGGACGCAGGCGCATCGCTTTTAACGGAAGTTCGCTTATCTGAAAACGCTCCTCCGCAACTCTGCGTTGCAAATTCCAGAATCCCAGAAAGCCGTCCGTCCCTGCGGTGATGACGCGGATGCCATCGTAAACAACTGCCCGTATCGCCCCCCGGTGACCGCCGGAAATTTGAAAGGAATCTTGCGCGTTTATATGCATTGACGCGCATGCGGAAAACAGCAAAACGTATAGCGTTAAAGGTCTCATTCACCACCTCAATGATATAATTTTTTTACAGAGCAAAGCTCATACAAGACACGACGCGCACAAGAGGCAACCTGTCCTTCAGTCCTCCAATTTATAAACGAACAAAATATAAAACATCGCCAAATATGGCGAACAGCATCAAGGCAAAAATCAATACAACGCCGACAGTTTGAAAAATCGAGATAAATTTTGGGTTTAAAGGACCTCGTTTGAAAATTTCAATAACAAAAAGCGCGATGAGACCGCCGTCCAACACGGGCAAAGGCAAGAGGTTCATTACGCACAGGGCGATGGAAACGAGACACAGAAAATCCGCCATGTTGCGTATTCCATCCGCAAAACTGTCGCTAAATCCAGCGGCCGCCACATCGCCCAGCATGTAGGTGATGCGAACCGGACCGGAAACCGCCTGTGTAAGGTCAACGCCCTTGAAAAGCAGGGCGAAACTTTTGATCGATACGGTGAGCGTTTTCCACGCTTCGCTCAATCCTTTGCTGACTGCTGCGGCGGGGGAGAGGCGCGGCATCCGGTACTCAAGCATTTGGAAGCTGAAGCCAAGATCCGCGCCCTCGCTGGTGTAGACAGGCTGCAATCCGGTCCGCGCTGTTTCGCCGTCCCGTTCAAAGTCAATGGAAAGAGTCTGCGGGCGATCCTGCAAGACCGGTATCAACGCCACGGAATACTCAATATCCTTTCCGTTGACCTTGAGAATGCGGTCGCCTTGTTTAAGACCCGCAGCTTCGGCAGGTCCCGCATGCGCCACATCGCTTACAACCGGATCGACCCAATAGTAGACGCCTATGGTTCCGGCGCCGGTATTTTTGTCAAGGTTCGGCGTTATGGATATGTCTTGAATGGAGCCGCCGCGCTCTACCTTGAGGGAAAGGGTTTTTTCCGGGTTGATTGCGATCTTTTCCCGTATATCGCCAAAGGTTTCAATAGGCGTCCCGTCAATGGCGACGATACGGTCGCCGCTTTCAAGTCCGGCGGCGTTTGCCGGAAACGCCGTGTCTTCGCCAACAACGTCCGATGCCAGCACGATGCGGTTTCCCATGGTCAATGTCGTGAATCCAACGCCCCAAATAATCGAAAAAACAAGCGCGGCAAAGACAAGATTGAAGAATGGACCGGCAAAAGCCACCATAATGCGTTGCCACGGCTTCGTGCCAAAAAAGGTTCCTTTTACCGGAGAAATCGCATTCTGGTTGTTTTTATAGGCTTCCTCAAATTCGTTCTCCCCGCGCATCTTGCAGTAACCGCCCAACGGAAACATGCCAAGCCGGTATTCAACGGCGCCAATCCGCTTTTTGAGAACGGGTTTGCCCCAGCCTATGGAAAAGGCTTCCACGTCAATGCCCACGAGTCGCGCCGCTATAAAATGCCCCAACTCATGGACAATAACGACGACGCCTAATCCGGCAAGCCCTAGCAATATTTTTAATACAAACATATATACAATATAACACGATTCCGGGCGTATGACAAGACGAACTGAAGACGAACTGGCTGGCGGCGAGGTTTGATGGCTTCGCATCACCGCATGGCAACCGATCATTGCCAATCGTCATCGCCTGCTTGACCAAAAGCGCCGGAATCGGGCAATAACAGACATAAGCCGGAACGGAAAGTGGAACAGTTAATCAAATCGTTGAACCAACGGACCGACGACGGCAAGCTACTTAAAGCGGCTGTTGAGCCTTCGCGCCTTTCGCCGGGCTCTCAAAAGTTGATAAACGAAATCCTCGAGGAAAGCGACGGATGTATAGAAGCTAAGACGGCTAACGAATTGCGCGCCATAGAGAAGGGTGGTATTATTGAACATGACCCGCGTTCAATCTTGAAATGCGACGCCCCGTCTGCGCCTATAAAAAGACGGCGACGCCAAACGCCTCATCAACAAGGAGTAACGCCGTTATGAGCAACTATACCACAAATAAAGAAGAATGCTATGCCCATTTCTCAACAGAGGAACGGGAGGAGATCGCTGCCGGCT
>JAIROG010000011.1 GCA_031257675.1 Treponema sp.
CAGCCCGCGGCCGTGTCCGGCGTTTGGACGCCAAAGCCAGCCTCAAAGCTGCGTCCGGTTATGCGCTCTGCCAGCCCGCTTGCTATGGATGCGCTTACGCTGATGAGGAGCAAGCCGGACAGGGCGAGTGTAAACGTCGCGAGGAGACGCCTCCCATTGAGAATGAAAGAACCCCGCGGGTTCAAACTCGCAGAGTTCGACTCCGTAGGCTTTTGGAGCGCCGGCAAGAAAAGCCGGGTGTTCGGCGCCGGCGTAGCGCTTGTTTTCCGCAGCGCAAGAAACCATATAAGCGCCATAGGCGGCGCATTATAAATGAAAACGCGCGACAACGCCTGATTGATGGAAAAAGCGATGGCGCTCCCTTCTTCAACGCCGGAAAAAACAGACGGAAAAAATATGACCATGTATAAAATAATCGCTTCGATTGCATGCATATTCCTATTGTAATAGCAAAGCAAAATGTATTACAATACCTTTTATAAGTGAGTCCTTCCCAAAACGCGCAGAGCGGCAGTTTTTGGGAAAGCTTAAGTGAGTAGGAATATGGTATGAAAAAAATATGCGTTTTTCTGTGTTTTTCTCTGGCAGCCGGATATATAGCGGCGCAAGATTCCATCCTCATTTCATATAGACGGAATTTTGCGAGGGCAAGCCTCACCGAAAAGTTGAATGTCCTCAGCGATGCGGCGACCGATCCATACGCTTCGGAGTGCATTGGACAGCTTTACAGTTTTGCGTTGCAATTCTCTTTGGGCGCGGCGGAGTTGCTTGTCGATGATGCGGATATGATCGCGCTCACTAAAGCCGCAACCCGCGGCGCGGGACAAACAGGACAGAGGGATTCTGCGGAAATCCTCTTGAAACTGTGTTCTCTTTACAGCGACAGTTCCCTGCGAGTGGAGATTTTAAACGCCCTGGCGACAACCGCTCAGGGGAACGAGCGCGTTATCGCGGACTTGAACCAATTGCTGGACGATCAGAACAACGCCTTTCTCGCGGGTATGGACATGGATTATCAGGCGCTTCAAGCCGGCGTCGCCGCGCTTGGAGCATTGGGCGATGAATCTTCGTACCCCGTACTGTTTTCAGCGTATTCCCTTCCTTATCCCAACGTGATTACCGAAACGGCGCGGGTGGCGCTCGGTCATATTCGGGGAGACTACGAGGCGTTTCTTGCCGGCATCATTCAGGACAGTCCGCCGCATGACAAGCTCAAGGCTTTCAGCCTCGTCGCGGACAACGCGCCGCATGTTGTACAGATACCGGCCGCCAGTAAAAATATGTTGGCTCAAATCGCCCTCGACATGGCGTTGAGCGCGGACGATCCCGCTTCCTACGCCCTGCGGTACGAAGCCGCGCGCGTGCTCACCGGTTTGGGCTGGACCGGCGCATCTGAACCGGTTGTCCGGCATTTTTATCAGGTGCAGACCGATTACGCGAATGGAACCGCAGTAAAAGGACGGTTTATTGAAGCGATAGCGTGTCTTGGAGCAATGAGAACCCCGGAGTCGGCTCAGATTTTAGCCATACAGTTGGGGTTGTCCAATTCTCAAGCGGAACAAACCGGCGACTTTGATGAAGATATACTGCTTGCAACGATCATCGCTTTGGGCGATATTGGGGATAAGGTCGCCTTTGATCATCTGTTTTACGTGGATTTTCTGTCCTATTCCAATGAGGTGAAAGCTGCGGCAAAAACCGCCATGGCGAAGCTCAAATGGTGAACTTCTTAAAAATGACTCCGGTTCTCTGCGCCGCCTTGTGCGCGGCGGCAAGCTATTACACGACGCCGTATCTTTCGCCGGCGGGCGCCGCGCGGGGCGTCCTCGCCCTATTTGGCGCCGCCGCCTGCCTCACCGGATTCCTACAGACGCTTTCATGCGGGCGGACGTTTCTTTTCCGCGTGAAAGACGGCGAAGACAAGCAAGATGCGATGCGAAAAATCGAAAATTGCATTCGGGTCGCCCAGCTATACGCTATTGCGGCGACGATCGGGTTCTTCGCGGGTTTTGCATCCGGCAGACCTTTTCCGGTACATACGGGGCTTCCGCCCTCTAACATAAAAGGCATATACGGCGTCATGCGGGATGACCCGCGCGTCCTCGCCAACGAGCGGGGGACACGGGGAATGGGAACCGTCAGCTTGCAGCGGACGCGGGGGTCTGGGGCGACCGAAACCTCCGCGTCAGGCGCCGTGTCCGTGTTCTTTCCAGAAGACGCCATTCCACATCTGAAAGAATTCGGCAGGGGCAGCCAAGTGTACCTTGAAGGCGAGTTTCTGACGGACGCCGCCCAAGCGAGACTCTTTCGCGCGCGCTCGGTTCATATTATACGTCCGGCTCCGAAAATCGAGCGCTTCCGCACCGGACTCAGGCTCGCCATAGCCGGGCGCTTCTCGCGGTACCGGTGGGGAGGGCTTGCGCTCGCCTTGCTTTTCGGCGTAAAGGACTCCCTTGATTCTACGCTTTCCAAACAGTATCAGGCCGCGGGCTGTTCCCATGTGCTCGCGTTGTCAGGCATGCACCTTGCCGTTGTTTCCGCCGTCATAGCGTTTTTCCTGCGAAAACCGCTTGGTTTGAAAGCCGCGGCGCTTGCGGGCGCGGCTTTTATCATGGGGTACATCTATCTTGTGGGCGATATGCCGTCTTTGAATAGATCCGCAATCATGTACCTTCTTGGCACGGGTATGCTGCTCTTTTCCCTGCCCAACAATACGCTTTCCATTCTGGGCATGGCTTTTACACTTCAAATTATTATGCAACCCGCGTCAGGAACGTCTCTTTCGTTCATATTATCCTACCTCGCCCTTGCGGGCATTCTGGCGTTAAGCGAGCCGGTGTACGCTCTTTTTCGGGGAAAACTGCCGGACTTCCTTGGGCAAAGCCTCGCCGCATCCATCGCCGCTTTTCTTGCGACCGCCGGCGTCTCAGCCGCTTTCTTTGGCGTGATCAACCCCTTTGGCGTCATAGCCGGACTTGTCGTGGTACCGCTGACAACGGTGTTCATGCTCGGATCCATGCTGGCGTTTGTCTTCGCTTTCACCGCGCCGGTGGCGCTGTCGTGGTTTGACGCGGCGCTGTCGTTTTTTTACCAAGGGCTTGAATATGTGGTGTCATGGGCGGCGCTTCCGCCCGGCGTCAAAGCCAGCCCTGCGCCGGTCTTGCTTGCGTCGCTAGGGATCATTGCGCTTGTTTTCGGCGTACAGTACCTGCGCATGAAGTTTTATCTGTGCGGTTTGCGCGAGCGCGAGACGCGCTTTGGCGAAAAAGGAAGCCATGCAGCCGCTTAACTACGATTCACCCCAAAGCCTCCGCGCCTTTCTTGAGAGCCGGGGACTCGGTATGCGGAAGAAATTCGGACAGAATTTCCTGATAAATCAAGACGCCCGCAGAAAGCTGGTTGACGCCCTTGAAATAGGCGAAGAAGTTGCCGTGTGGGAAGTGGGCGCGGGGCTTGGCGCAATGACAAGCCTGCTTCTTGAACGAGGGGCAATCGTCAGCGCCTTTGAGATCGACGCGGGATTTATCGCCGTACTGCAAGAGTTTTTCGGCGGCAATCCGCGCTTTCACCTTGTCGAAGGGGATGCGCTTAAAACGTGGCGGATTCAACCGGAACCGCCAACGGCGCCGCCAGCTGATTTCTTTCTTGGCAATCTTCCCTACACTATCGCCGCCGCCCTCCTTGCGGACTTTATTGAGAAAAACCGTTTTTTCAAGCGGCTCGTTGTGACAGTGCAGAAAGAAGTCGCGGCGCGTATCATCGCAAAACCGAAAACCAGAAACTATTCCTCATTTTCCGTGCTGTGCGCCTCAGCCTATACAATGACGCCGCTGATGACGCTGAAAGGCGCATCCTTTTACCCCGCGCCGCATGTGGATTCCCAGTCCGTGCGCTTTGACATCCGTACGGACATCGATCCCGCAACCGCGTATCCGCCGCTCTTTAGACCCCTCGCTCGACGCCTGTTCGCCTCCCGCCGGAAAACCGTCAAGAACAACCTCACCGCCTTCGCGTCCTCCCGTTTCAGGGGGAACAGCAGCGTTGATAACGGCGCAAACAGCGCGTCCGCAATCGCGGCGGAAGTGCTTCGTCACTGCGGCATACCGGAGAACGAGCGGGCGGAAAATCTTGAAATACAAGATTTTGTCAACCTGGCGGAAAAGACAGCGCATTTATTGGAATGCGCGGGCGCATAGCGGACGCAACGCTCCGGCTTGGTTGAAACAGTCTCAACTGATAGACAAAACAGCTCTTTTCTTTTATACTTGCCATATATGAAAGTATGGATAAAATTATTAATCGGCGCCGCCCTCGGACTTTTTCTAGGATTTCTTTTGCCCGCTGACAACAAACTCATTCTAACATCTACGGAATGGCTGGCTCATTTTGCCATTAACATTGGACGGTACGCTGTTGTGCCTATGCTGTTTTTTTCAATAAGCATCGCGGTGCATGAACTGCGACAGGAAGGCGGATTTTGGGGCATACTGTTCCGCGCCCTTCTGCTTATAGCGATAAGCGCGGTCATCGTAATAAGCGGCGGCATTTTGGCAATCACCTTTTTTCCGCCCGCCCGCATTCCCATTATCCATGACGAACAG
The DNA here is from genome assembly GCA_031257675.1 of Treponema sp. Lineage (GTDB taxonomy): Bacteria > Spirochaetota > Spirochaetia > Treponematales > Breznakiellaceae > JAIRKH01. The sequence continues at coordinate 4,602 of JAIROG010000011.1, forward strand.
ATAGAGGCGATTTCACTTTCCCTTGTTGACAATATCACGGAGCTTTTCCCCTCAAACATGTTTCAAGCCCTTGTAGGTGACGGCGTATATCTGCTTCCGGTGTGCGTATTCGCCTTTTTTCTGGGCATGGGCTTGTCCTATGACAAGCAGACGATGAGACCGGTCGTCTCGCTCATAGACGCGCTCTCCCGCGTTTTCTATCATATCGCCTCGTTCTTCTCCGAAATCTTGGGTGTGATTATTATCGCCTTGAGCGCGTATTGGGCCTTTCGCTATCGCGCCGTCGTACAAACCGATTTTCACAGCCTGATTATCCTTTTAACTGTTGTCAGCGGCGTGTTAAGCCTCATTGTTTTCCCACTTCTGCTGTACTTTGTCAAAAATAAGCCGCATCCTTGGATGGCGCTGTACAGCGCCATCTCGTCCGCGCTCGCCTCTTTCTTTTCAGGCGACATTATTTTTTCCTTGCCTGTTGTTTTCAAGCATACAAAGGAAAGTCTCGGGGTCAGACGCCGCGCAAACGCGGTTGCGCTTCCATTCTTCGCTGTTTTCAGCAGAGCGGGCAGCGCCATGGTCGCCGCCATGTCCCTAATCCTGATCATCAAGTCGTACTCAAGTCTGGGAATATCAATCAGCGACATTTTCTCCATTGGGATGCAGGCGTTTGCCATTTCGTTTATGCTTGCGCGGCATTCGGGAGACGGAGCCTACACCGCGCTCGCCGTTCTTTGCGCGACCTATGGACAGGGCTTTGAGGCCGGCTACCTTATCTTAAAGCCCATCGCCTTTTACCTTATTGCAATAGGCGCTTTTCTTGATGTGATGATTATGAATTTTGGCGTGTATGCCATTGCAAAATTGAGTGATTTGCAGGAAGACAAGCCAATACGTCTGTTTATATGATTGCGTTTTTTGTCATGCTGTGATAGGATAAACTGCTATGGAAAATATAGAAATTACAGGCAAAAAGATATTCTTCCTTTACCCTCCAACAATTGTGCAGAACGAGGTGGTGTCCGCTCTCATCATGCAGGAATTTGAGACTTACACGGCAAATGATCCTGTTGCGTTGGGGCGTGTATTAAAACGTTTTCCGCACTCCATTGTATTTGTCAACCTTGATGAAAAAACAATATCAGAAGAAGAATTGGAGGCGTGGATATGCGGCGTCATGACGGATCCGGCCACCGCCCGGACAGAAATCGGGCTTCTTGTCGCCAATATCAGCGATGAGGCGAAGCAAAAACGCCTCACGCAGATTAAAACCGCATGTGGGCTTATCCATATTTCAATGCATCTGAAGGAACTGATTTCTCATATCTCCCAGATATTGTTGCAACATGACGCAATGGGACGGCGCAAATATATCCGCATCACTTCGGACAACGAGTCGTTGGCCACCGCCAACATGCCGCTTAACGGACACTTCATAAACACTCCCATTCGGGACCTTAGTTCCACAGGTTTTTCCTGCCTTTTTCTCGAAGATCCAAATCTTTCTAAAGGTACGGTTGTTACAGACATACAACTAAAATTGCAGAGTACGCTCATGCGCACTGAAGCCATGGTATTAGGCTCCCGCGCAGAGGGGCTTATGCAAGTGTATGTGTTTATTTTCATACCCCGCGCCGACACCGATGTTAGTCTAAAAATCCATAAATATATACAAACCGCCCTGCAAAACAAGATGGATATGGAACTGAAGAGATAGCCACCGCCCCGCAGTCTGCGCAGAGCGGGAAAGGAGAGCGGTTGCTTCGCTCCGCAGAAAAGCCGGAAGCTCCCATAAAGAACGAGACTCTTCCGGCTATGCGCTTGCCGCGCGGTGTGCGTCACTTGCCGCTGACATCGCCGATGTCTAGAGCTATGCCGCTTATTGGTTGCTTGGAGACCGAAGCGGTCTCTGACGGCGCAAGGGTTTTAGAGAAGAGCCGCCTGTCGTTGTTATCAAGCTGTTGTATACATGGAATCGCGCCCTTCTCCTTGCAACGCGGGTATGGTCAGCGGCCACGCCTGCCCATTGATATTCGGAGAAGAAAGAATCGCCCCATTGAGAGAGCGATAGCTGTTATCTCATGCTACGCAAAAGCGGCGTTATCCCCATGTTAAATGCAGAGGGCCATTCCATCGCCTTTTTTAATGAAGGCGGATAAAACTGTGATTTCAACGCGAAATGATTGCGGCCATGATTGAGCGCGGCTGGCTCTCATGTGGCATAGAGGCGGAATATGGGCTGGAAGAGTTAAGGGATCGGCTTGTGGCGGATAGAGGCGCTGGGTTGCGGGCGTGAAAGGCGGCGCGGACAACGCGCTGGAGCGACGTATTCACGGTTTCGCTGTTCATGCGCAGGCGTTTTCCCATACAGTTGAAATGGCGATTGCCGTACGCCCTGAAAAGCGTATCCTTTTTAACGCGCATCAGGTCATGGCGCAGTATAGCCGTATACGACCGCGAAGCGGGGCGCGGAGATGCAAGCGGCAGGCGGGCTGCGGCGCAACCCGCCTTATTTTCTTTCCCTCTTGCACATTTCCTCCCTTTCACCTATACTTTTCCCATGAGAATAATCACCAACAACGAGCGGGCTGACGTGCTGGTTCATGCTTTGCCCTATATCCAACGGTTTCAAGGCAAAACCATCGTGGTAAAATACGGCGGCAACGCCATGATCAACGCCGATCTCAAAGCCGCCGTCATTCAGGATGTGATACTGTTGGCGTGCGTGGGCGTCAGAACCGTACTGGTTCACGGCGGGGGACCGGAAATTGAGGCTATGCTCAAACAGGCGGGCAAGGAAAGCCGTTTTGTAAACGGACTGCGTTACACCGATGAAGAAACTATGGAAATCGTACAGATGACGCTGTGCGGCAAGGTGAATAAGAACATTGTGTCCCTTATCCATATGCAGGGGGGCAGGGCGTTGGGCTTGTGCGGCATAGACGGAAACCTTCTCAAGGCGAGGCGCGTTACGACGCAGGACTTGGGGCTGGTCGGCGAAATCGAAGCGGTTGACACCAAAAGCCTCGACGCTCTGCTCGACAGCGGCATCATTCCAGTCATTTCTTCGGTGGCGTTGGAAAAAAGCACGGGCAGCAGCCTCAATGTGAACGCGGACATCACCGCCGCGCATATAGCCGTCGCGCTCAAGGCGGAAAAACTCGTACTCATGACCGATGTGCAGGGCATCATGCGCGATGTGGATGATCCGGCTTCGCTTGTCAAGACGCTTGCGCGATCCGAACTGGATGCGCTCAAGAAAGACGGCGTTGTGAGCAAGGGCATGATCCCCAAAGTTGATTCTTGCAGCGCGGCCATTGACGGCGGGGTTAAACGCGCCCATATTATTGACGGGCGGCTTCCCCACGCGCTCCTGATAGAGCTGTTCACCGATGAAGGCGTCGGAACCATGATAGAATGAAGGGCGGAACATGTCAGATTATTTTATGAACACCTACCGCCGCCTGTCGGCGACGTTCACCCACGGCGAGGGCGCCTTTCTTTTTGACGGAACCGGAAAGCGGTGGCTTGATTTTACCTCCGGCATTGCGGTCAACTGTTTGGGACACGCCTATCCCGCGCTGGTAAAGGCGATTTCGGACCAGAGCGCGCGGTTTAACCACGTGAGCAACTATTACCAAAGCGATGTAACAGAGCGGTTCGCGCAAAAACTGGTTGAGGCCTGTTCAGGCGCGGGCATGAAGAAAGTTTTTCTGGGCAATTCCGGCGCGGAAGCCAACGAAACCGCGTTTAAGATAGCGCGGAAATATTCGCTGAAAAAGTACGGCCCGGGCCGGCATGCCGTCGTTACGTTAAAGAGGAGCTTCCACGGACGCACCATCACGGCGCTTTCGGCGACCGGTCAGGACAAGTTTCACGAGGATTTTGGACCGTTTACCGAAGGCTTCAAATACGCGGCGGAAGGGGACATTCCCGCGCTGGATCGCGCTCTCGACAATACGGTTGCGGGTCTCCTCCTTGAAGCCGTGCAGGGCGAAACCGGCGTACGTCCGCTGGACCAGACGTACCTTGAAGCGGCCGCGGCGTTCTGCGCTGAGCGGGACATTTTGCTCATGTTTGACGAGATCCAGTGCGGCGTTGGCAGAACCGGCGCCTTTCTTGCATGCGAAGGCTTCGGCATCAAGCCGGATGTCGTAACGCTTGCCAAAGGGCTTGCGGGCGGCGTACCTGTGGGAGCGGCGCTTGCGGGCGAAAAAGCCGCGGATACGCTTGTCATAGGCGATCACGGCAGCACGTTTGGCGGCAATCCCCTTGCCGCCGCATCTGGTCTTGTTGTGCTTGAAACCGTGAACAACCCGGGCTTCCTGCAAGAAATCACGCGCAAAGGTGAAAAACTGCGAAGCGTCATCCGCTCGTGGAACAAGCCGAATGTCAAAGATGTCCGGGGCAAGGGGCTTATGATTGGGGTCGACATAGAACAGGATGCGTGGGGCATCCTTGAAAAAGCGTTTGAAAAAGGCGTTCTGTTGCTTTCCGCAGGCGCAAAGACCCTGCGGTTTTTGCCGCCATACATCATAAGCGATGAGGAAATAGAGAGCGGCTTGCGTATTTTGGAAGAAATCGTATAGTGGACTTCTTCAACAACCCGGTTGGTTGTTGAAAAATGAGGTGTTATTATGGAAAATGTGGGGAAAAAAAAGAAACCAATTTTAGTCGTATTGGCCGCCGGCATGGGAAGCCGGTACGGGGGTCTGAAACAGATGGATGCGCTTGGCAAGAACGGCGAAGTGTTGCTTGATTATTCAGTGTATGACGCCTTGCGTTCTGGTTTTGGGAACATTGTGTTTATCATTAGGCGCGATATTGAGAAGGATTTTGAGGCGCGCGCGCTTGCGCGTTTCAACGGCGCGGCGGCGTACGATATTGCGTATCAAGAACTGGACTCGCTGATTCCCTCCCAAGTCTACGCCGCGGCGAAAAACGCGGGCAGAACCAGGCCTTGGGGAACGGCTCACGCGCTTTTGTGCGCCAGGGAAAAGATAGACGCGCCGTTCGCGGTCATAAACGCCGATGATTTTTACGGCAGGGAAGCCTTTGACGCTATCGGCGCGTTTCTTTCAAAATCCGATCTGAAAAACGGATGCATCGTCCCGTACAGCCTGAAAAAGACGTTAAGCCCCAAGGGAACCGTCACCCGCGGAATATGCGCCATCAAGAATGGCGCGCTCGCTTCGGTTGACGAATTGAAATCCATCGCGCGGGAGCGAGACGGCATTTTCAATACGGCTCCTGACGGCTCAAAGCGGTTTTTGCCGGAAGATACGCCCGTATCCATGAATTTCTGGGGCTTTCCGCCGGACATTTTCACGGATTTGTCCCGTTATTTTGACGATTTTCTTGCGGTTTCGGGCGGAGAACTCAATAGCGAGTGTTATCTCCCAACTTTTGCCGATTGGCTTGTCAAGAACGGTCTTTTGGACATTGAGGTTTTGAACGCGGACTCCGAATGGTTTGGCGTAACCTACCAGGAAGACAAAATTTTCGCAATGAACCGCATCTCCGAACTCACGGCGCAAGGCGCGTACCCCGGCGTTCTTTGGAAGTAGGCGGGACGGGGAGGCGGGTTGTGGATGAGAGCAGTTTTATTCTTGGCGTGGACCTAGACGGTGTTGTGGGCGACTTCTACGGCGCAATGCGCCGTATCGCCGCGGAATGGCTCAACAAACCCATTGAGCGCCTGCCTGACGAAGTGAGTTTCGCGCTGAAAGAATGGGGCGTCGCCGAATACGGCGGCTACGAAAGGCTGCACCGTTTTGCCGTAACCCAGCGCAACCTGTTTCGGGACATGCCGCCCATACAGGATGCGCCCGCGGTGTTGCGGAGACTGTCCATGCGCGGGATTCGCATCCGTATCATCACCCACAGGCTCTACCTTAAATATGCGCATAAAACATCCATCACTCAAACCGTTGACTGGCTTGATTCGTGGGACATTCCCTATTGGGACATTTGCTTTATGAAGGATAAAGGCGCGGTCGGCGCCCATGTGTACATTGACGACTCGCCTGAAAATGTTGTCAAACTCCGCGATCATGGATGTAGAACCATCGTGTTTACCAATTCTACAAACCGCCGCCTTCCCGGACCGCGAGCGGATTCATGGCAGGACGCCGAGCGTCTTGTGCTGGAAGCGCAGGAAGAGTGGACCACTGGTACGCTGGATTTATTTGGCGCATCCGGTTATACTCCTTTATAAGAGAGGGAAAAATGGAACCGATTGTTTTCGACAAGGCATCGGGCATTTCTTTGGAAGAACAGCAAGAAATTCTCGCCGGACTTGACACGCTAGAGCGCCCGCTAGAGCGTATTGAAGGCGGGAAAGCCGTGATTTCGTATGAAAAACAGGCGAAGAAGAAAGGCGTTCTGCTTCCTGCGTTGACAAATGGCATAGCGGCGGCGATTTTGGCGCTCGGACTTGCAACGCTCTTTTTAACGCATGAACGGGATGAAGTCCGGTTCATGCAAGGCGTGATGTCCGGCGACGCGGCGCCCAGCGTTACGGAACGGACGCTAATCGCGGAGATGCGCAGAGACTTTGCGGAGCAGTTGAGCGCGAAGGACGCTGAAATCGCGGAAATTCATGCGAAAGTAGCCAGTATTGATACGGAAATGCGGAACGTTCAGATACAGTTTGAGAACAAGCTTATCCTTGAGAGCGAAAAGGACAAAGCGTTGGCGGATTTGCAGAGACAGAAAAATGAGTATCAAAACCGGCTCGCCGCGCTGCAACAGGAGCGCGGACTGCTTCTGGAAGACGCCCGCATTCGGGAAGCGGCTCTGCGCAGCCAGATTTCGGCAAACAAGGAGCTTTCCGCGCAGGCGCAGAGCGCTCATGCCGAGCTTGTTTCCGCGCAAGAGGCGCTGAGGAGGATCACCGATGAGCAGGAAAAGAACGCGCTGATTGACCTTCAGATAGACGGCTACTTTGCGCAGATCAACGAACAAATCGGCGCCGCTCTTTTCGACAAAGCCGCTTCGACGCTTTCCGCCTTGCGGGATTTTCTCGACACCCCGTCCTTCCAACCCATCAAGGCGTTTCGAGAGCGGAAGCCGGCGCGTCTTGCGCTCGTCAACACGCTTTCGGAACTTGCCGGCAACAGCATACGGCTGAACGCGCTGGCATCCGAAACTGCCGCGCCTCCTGTGGAGGCGTCTTTTGACGAGACCTCTCAGGACAATGGACTGAGCGAGCAAATTAGAACGTATGAAGAAACCATAGCGGAACTCAGGGTGCAGAACAGCGAGCTTGAAAGAATCGCGGCGGAGCGGGAAAGAAGCGGCAGAGACAGCGCCAGCGCAAGTTCGGCGGCTCTCAACGAGTTAGGGAGCCGGAATCAGGCTTTGCGGGAAACAATCGCCTCGCGGGAAACTTCACTCGCCAATTTGAGGAGTCAAAACGCCGCCCTACAGGAAACAATCGCCTCGCGGGAAAGCGCGCTCGCCGATTTGAGGAATCAAAACGCCGCCCTACAGGAAAACATTGCGGCGCGGGAAAGCGCGCTCGCCGATTTGAGGTCGCAGGTTTCCTCGTTGCAACAATCTGTTACAGAAAAGGACGCCTCTATAAACTCGCTTCAAGGGCAGAACAGCGAACTGCAACAGAGGACGGAGCAACTCCAGGCTCAAAACGACGCGATCCGCCAATTGTTGAACAACTGAGGCTATTCCCATGATAACGGCCGCCTATCCATTGCAAGCGCCGCGCCGCCGTCCCGCTCTTCCTTTGAATGCGCATCCTAGGGGTCGGGCGCGTCTCTTATTTTTACAGAAAAAAACGAAAAAGAGCGAAGAATGTTGACAAACGCGAAAAAAAGCGATATATCTTTTTATCAAAGATATAAAAAGAGTCTCTAATTACATGAAAGAGATGCTCCTTCATGTTCTCTTTTTACAGTTGCGCCGTAATATGTCTCTAACGGCGCAAGTATATTCAGGAAGGGCAAAGCGTAAATGCATGCAAATGTTTCATTGCGGAAACGCCGGCTCTTTGCCGGCAGTTGGGCTGTTCAGCATCATTTTTAATTTTTTTTTTGAGCGTCCGGTTGGGAAGCTCTCTATTATGCGGTAGTATTTTATAAAAGCTTTTCCAAATCCATTTTTGAAAAGCCTCTGCAAGGAGTAATTGTATGAAGAAACTCTTGATGTCGCTTGGCGTGACGGCGGTTTTGTTTTTGGCTTGCACTGTCAATTGGAGCGATCTCTCCATGCCGGAACAGGTGGCGATTGAAACGACGCCCGCTTTGTATCTCCCGCTTACGCGCAATCTTTTTAGCGGAGAGTTTGAGCAATATTCGCCTGAGAAACTGATTGACGAGAATCTCAGTCCAAGCAAGATAAAGGAAATGCTCGGCGAGAATATGTCCGGCATTGCCGTGAGCGCCTATGAAGACCCTGCCAATCCCGATGCCCCGCTGACGTATTTGTGGCGCTATCCTTTGGCGGAAATGCCCTATGATCTTTCCGAATATATGGTGAATCTGGAGGTTGAAGCGCCTTCGATCACGTTGGATATAGGAGGCGATCTGCCCGAAGGCATACCTAAAGATCTGTTGCCTAAATCCGGGGACCCCTTGCCAAATCCAATCCCGTTCGACCCTATCGAAACCAATATTCATGATATGGCGAATTTGGTTTCATCGTTAACGTATAACAAACTCGGCGTCAGGATTAAGGGGGATTTCGCGGGCGCTCTTGAGGTTCATATAACCGATGGCAATGCGGTTGCAAATGGCGGCTTTGAATTGATCTCGACGGGAGCGTATGACGACTCCAAAGGCTACACTGAGTTTGCGACAAGCGGCGTATGGAAGCCGTCCAAGCATCACCAAACTCTTACCATTGCCATGACATTGACGCACTACCCGGATGCTGTTGGCGATGATGGAAAGCTCACTGTCGCGCCTGAATTTGTCCTTGACTGGGAGGAAGCGACCGTTTATCCGGGAGATACCGGAAAGCTGGAAGGGTATCTGTCGCTTGATTTTTCCGAAGATTTAGGCGAAACGCTGAAGGGCATAACCTTTCCTGACGATAGCATCAAAGCGTACTTGTATATAAGCGGCTTGCCGCCGGCGGATGTTAGAACAACGCTCACGTCTACTTTTAGCGACGAGACTGGCGGCGACAAAACCATTTCTCTAGTGGAAGATCAACCGTTGGCTGGCGACGCTGTTGCGCCGGAGCTTCCATCTGATGATTCGCCGTATGAGGAGGCAATTCCGCCAAGCAGTCTGGCAGACGCGGATAATCCTGACGGCGCGATTGATTTAACCGGGCCGCTTAACGCATCTCTTAATGGGAAAGGGAGGCTCAACTATATAGTGGAGATGAAAAGCATCGACTTGGAGAGAAAGAATCTGATCTCCGGGAAGATTTCCGCAGTGTTGCTTATTAAGTTGCCGTTGGCTTTGCGCTATTCCGGCGCGCCATTCGAATCAAATGCGAAGTATCACAAAAACGATTCCGAAAGCCCCTCTGAACTTGTCGATAACAGCGACTATCTTAAATTTGAAATGGACGGGCTTGATTTTTCCGGAATGTTCGGCGATGACGACCTGTTGGAGCCTATCAAGGAGAGGATTGACAGCGGCGGCGTATCCGGTCAGCTTGTTCTAAAGGACATATCGCTTATCCTTACCAATTGCGACATCACTCTTTTGCCGGGCGTGCGCATTGCCATAAAGCAGAATAAAGATGCGCTTACCGGCACATTGATAGATTTTTCCAGCCCCGACCCAAGTGGCGATATTCCCATTACACTCAAGATAGATGCGAATGCGCCGTTTACGCCGTCAATAGACATTCTTCTGAGAAAAGATGCGTCTGGCGATTTCGCCACGCTTTCTCTGAAAAAAGACGGACGCTTTAGGTTTGGTCTTATAGTGGAAATTGAGTCTGCGCTTGACGCGACGGTCACTTTGTAGGGAGTGGGACAATGAAAAAATACATGCTGTTAATCATAATGGCGGCGCTGGGAACCGCCGCTTTATTCGCCCAAACGCCGGAAGATCAGGCGTGGGCTGAACAGATACGGCGGGAAGCGGCTGAGGCGAATGGGGAGTACAACAATCCGGTGATGGAGGAAGACGCCGCGCCGGAAGCGCCGTTCGTCGAGGAGACTCCTCCTCAAAAGAAGAAAGGCGTTCCCTATCCGTACCGCCGGTACTTTGAATTTGGCGTGAACAATGTTGGCGCCGGTTTTGCGAATAATTTCCTCGGTATTGGCGATATACTCCGCAAGCAGATCGTTGTCAACCGGGAACTGTTTGAAAAGATAAAAACGGACGGATTTATGGTGGACGCTGATGTTGACGCCGACGCTTTTATCAATCTTAACACGCGGAACTGGGGGGTTGATATAACAGCCTCCGTAGCGGGCGATGTGGGTTTTCAAGCGCCCAAATCCCTTTTCACCCTACTTGTCGAAGGCAATAAAGATCTTCACTCGTCAAGCGGAACCTTCAGCGTTTACGGCGCGGTGTATGCGGAAGCCGCAGTCGACATACATACGCGGCTTCTGAAAAGCAAACGACTCAAAATCAGCGTCATACCTTCTCTGTTTATTCCCATGCTGTACATTCCCAAGAACGGCTTCTCCTACAATCTGATCATGGAACGGGAGCGGGCGCTGTTCTCCATAGACGGCGCCCTTGACGTATATACCCCGTTTTCCATGGACACGCTTATGAATGATTCTGGCAACATTGACTATATGTCCATACTTGACGCAAAAGGGTTTGATCTGTCGTTGAACGCTGAATACGATGCATTCAAGGATAGGTATGATTGGCTCACGGTGGGATTTAACGTAAAAAGCATCCCGATCGCCGCCGCGAATTTGCAGTACCGCGCCCACGTGTCGCTGGTTGAGAAGCCGTGGAACATTATTGACACCGATGATCTGATAGGAGGCTTGGCCGGCGGCGCTGACGGACTGTTCAATCTGCCAGACAGTGATGACATTACCTTCGATTATTCCCTTAAAGGAGAAATAGCGGTGAAACGTCCCGTGCGTTTTGATCTGTACTCGAATATAAGACCCTTTGGAACGAAGATCGTGGTGGTCAGATCGTCTATCGGTTTGACGGTGGCGAATGCCCTTGATGGCAAGCGACATTTTAACTATTCGTTGACTGCGGAACTCAATACGCCGGTTTTCCTATTGCGCCTGTTTACCGCGTATGATGAGCTTGTCTATAAGCATGGATTGATGATCGGGCTTAATCTTCGCCTTGTCGAGGTGGACGTCGGACTTGATGTACGCTCCCGCGATCTTGCCAGAAGCCTCGACCTCAGCGGTGTCAGAGTCTGGGCGGGCGCGCGTATCGGCATCTAGTGGAAAGCGCGAAGCGGCGTCTGCGGCAAGCCGGTAGATGAGTCCGTAGGCGGCGGCGAAGCCTTCCTCTTTTACGCTGGTGGAGCCGTCGCCGTCATTAGTCTTTTTTCATTGCGTCCGGTTACGGGACGAACCTATAGAATAAAAAGAACCGCTCCCGCGAAGGAGGCGCTTCGCGTCGTCGCGGGGCGCCGTTGGTTTAGCAGCCGCTGTTGTCAGGTATAATCATCCGCTTGTAAGCGGATAAGCCGGCAACTCATTGATTGTTGACGCTAAAATAATTCCAGCCCTTTTTCATTGTTTCGTTTGTTTCTGAATTAGCGACCGTCCCTTCCTTTGACAGAAAACGTGATGTAAGCCCCTTTCTCAAAATCGGATATAACCCGTTCTTCCGATAAGGCGTTTCTTTCTTCATCAAAAACTGTTATGGCTTGTTTGCGGGATAATCTATCGTAATCCACATAGTAAAACGTGACGTTTTGTGAAGCTGAACATTGAGTCGAAGCATAATTTCAAATTCGGTCGCACTTAGCCGGTATGCGGCGCAGTAGTTGCCACTGACAGTTAATACTCCTCTGTTATCAGCTTTACAGGAGGTTGCCAGCGTTTAGCGCGCCTACACAAGCAGTTCGCTTCGTCAGTCCATGATGGCAAATTGCATTTATAGCCGCTAATATCATAGCCGGATGTCCCTAGTTTACCTTGCCAATAATCTGCGCTTACACGGGCTTCAGGAACGCAAATTGTTACGTCTCCACGTTCGCGCAGGCTTTGCGCGGCAGTCTTGTGAACTATGCAATGACAGAATGAACATCTTTTATGCAGATCTTCGAGCGACATAAGCAGGATGTTTTTGTGGTCAAAAATCACATAGGCGAGTCTGACATCAATCCACAAATTCTCTATAGTTTATTAACGGCCCATAAACGCCTCTTCCGAACATTAGCCATACGGCATAAACGTTTGTTTAGCAAACGCTGAAATCGGAATATCTGGCTTTGAGTTGAGATAGGTGGTAATACTTTCTTTTATTCCGACTGCATCGCGGCCAATCGGGCCGTATGCGCCCTTAAGCGGTTTAATCAGGAACACGCCGCCAAGTCAGTCGTCAACATCACTGATAATTGCAACGTTATTTAGTTCGTCAAAAATTATAGTCTCAAATTTGTAGCGTCCTTCCGTCCAAAAATCGGCAACGTGGAAAGCGCCGTATGATTTATCGTAGCCAAACACCAAAATATCATGTGTCCCTTGGGCAATTCTCCATTGCCCTGCCGTTATATCGGACGCGAACGCCTGTTAATTCCGGACGTTCTTCAACACCGTATCAATTAATCCTAATTCGGGATCGTTAACCCATTTGGGATTTTCAAACTTTAACATTAACGGTTCAAATATTTTCATAGTAATCTATCATGATACGCGTGACGCTTTCTGTCAATTGTTTTCGTATGTTATTTGCTCATTTCTTTCCAGCGCGTATTTCTTGACTTTATAGACAGACGCTAATTAAACCGGACAGCAGTGATTCTCAAAGACTCGGTTTAGGTCTTTTAAATCCCGGTTTCCACTCTCCGAGGGACGATTTCGGTTCTCAGGGAGACCTTTTCCTCTCTCGAAGAGCAAAAACGAACGTTTACGCCGTGAAGGGCTGCCACCCGGTCAATTGCCGGCGATCGCCCGGTTGTCGAGTATATCCCCGGCTTTTAGATTCGCCTCTAGCAGTTCCCGCGCCCTTAACCAATCTAGTACCTGTTCAACCTGGGCAATATCGGGCAGGAGCGGCTTGCGGTAGGTGATAAAACGGTATATGCCTTTAACGGTTTCCGGAAAATCCGCTTTTTCTAC
>JAIROG010000018.1 GCA_031257675.1 Treponema sp.
TCTGGACGGGCTTTTCCCGTAAAATAATTGTGAATTATCCTCTCTTGTCAAATTGTAGGAGGATTTCTTTATGAAGAAATTTTTTGTTGTTCTTTTGACGCTTGCCCTGGTCGCGGGCAACCTTTTCGCCGAGGTTACAGTAGGAGGGAGTTTCGTGGGACTCTGGCGGACAAGCGGTTCGAGCGCAGATGACGCCACTCGCGAATTCAGTTTTGGGCCGCTTAACGGCGGGATTAGCGGCGCCATTCGTCCGCGGGTGAACGTCTCCGCGACCAATGACGACGGCACATTCGGCGGCTGGGTGCAGTTGCGCCAGGGCAAACCCATCACCCATAATTTCGACTTTCTCGCCTACGGGTGGTGGAAGCCGATTGATCAGGTCAAGTTCACTTTCGGCTACCTGTGGGGCGGCTACGGGCCTATCGGCGTGGCTTTGGCGTCAGACGATATATTCGCCATTCCTTTTTCAGGCAGAAGCGCGAATTATATAGCGTGGGGATATGAAGTGTTGAGCGGCGTTCATATTGAATTGACGCCGATTGAAGGGCTGTATATACTGGCCAGCCTTCCGCTGGACAACAGTGGAAATCTTTCTTACAACGGATGGGACACCCCCTATTATGTCGGCAACGCGACTGCGGACGCCATTTTCGCGCACACGATGGGAAGGATCGCCTACACCATCAGCGGCATAGGAACGGCGCGCGTCACCATTGCGGGCGGCACCGGCAACATGGCGAAGCCTGATTTCACCAACTTCACCGCATCCACTGATGCGACCACCATTGACGTCGGCTTCACGTTGACCGCCGTTGAGAACCTCGCCGTTGATCTGGGCTTTGAATATAAACTCGCCGTTGACAAAATCGACAGCCTCACCGGAAACGGCTACGGCTCGGATGCCGGAGGCGCCTACCAAGACCCCTTGGCCGTGAACGTGCGGGCGAACTTCAGATCAGGCGCATTCAGCGTGGCGGGCGGCGTAGCCGTTGGATTCGGCGGCAAAATCACCGTCAAAGGCTCCGACGCTTATGACATGCCGCTCACCTTCGGCGTGACGATCAATCCAGCCTTTGACGCCGGATTCGCCGCCATCGGCATTGTCGGAGATGTCAGCTACACAGCCGAATCCAAATACCAGGACAAAACCGTCAACAAATCGGCGCTTACATGGAAGGCCATCCCCTATCTTACGAAAAACGTGGGCGGCGCATCCTTGAGCATCGGCTTTGAAGTGGGCGCGGCCCCTAACTCTAACGCGGACAAAGACATCATTAGCTGGGCGGTTCCCGTTGGGTTTGAATATTATTTCTAAATCCGGCGTTTGTTAGGGAAGCGAGCGTATCCGCCCTTCTTCTGAACGGAGATGCGGCGGACTTGCGGCGAATGGAAAAACAAAAAGCCCCCGTTTTCACGGAGGCTTTTTGTTTTTCACCTTGTTGTTTTATAGATGGGGAAAACCTAGAAACCGTAGTCTATGCCGATGGGGATGCCCCACTTGATGATGTCTTTTCCGCTTTCTTGAGCGCTAAACACTTGGAGTCCTGCATAGAAGGTGGCGCCGCCCGCCGATTTGGTGATATAGGGGTTGAGGTACCAGTTGAACACGGAATCGCCCGGGTCGGGAAGGTCCACCGCAATGCCCATATTCACAAGCACTTTGCAAACGCCCACATCGAAATAGGGCATAACGTCAAAGCCCAGCAACACGGGGTCTTTCGTCTCGACGCTTCCTACTTTCCTGCTGCCGACGAATGACGCCCCAAACCGCGCCTTGACGCCTATGGCGTCGGAAACCGCGTAGGCGACGCCGAAGCCGGCCTTGATGGGGGGAGAGACGGCGACCGTGGTCTTCGGGCTGCTCTCGTATTCGCCGGCGAGGCCGTAACTCAAGCCGACATTGAGCTGCAATTTGTCAACAGCGGTCAAGTAAAACTGCGCGTAGACAACACCGGGATCCTCTTTGACAGTAGGCCACGCTCTATATCCGGCTCCGCTTTGATAGGTTACGGCGATCTGCCCAATGTTGGCTATGTCATACGTAATCTGTCCGATGGTGTGGTTGTAGATTTCCGCCGCCTTCGGCCCGCTGTGGGCCGCATAAGGAACCCCTATTTTAATGGACAGCCCTTCAATCGGGGCGATAGACAGCAACGCGCCGGTATGCTCGCCGTTATAGCTCCAGAAGCTGCGCCCGCGACGGCCGTAGCCGTCAAACGCCACCGTGTCATCGGCGCCGCTCGCGTGAAAACCCCAGCCTACCACATAATTGACCGCCATGTTGTCAAAGAACCCTATCTGCAGCCTCACATGGCTGATCGGCTGCCACCATGCGAAGCCTCTATACCCCCAATTGCCGTCGCTTCCCGTGTTTACGCCCGTTCTTACAAACGCCCCAAACGTCCCCTCGTCATTGGTTACACGGGCTTGAATCCTTCCAAGTCCGTATAGCCCCCATGCGCCTGAACCGCTGGGCCCATTTCCGGCTATAATGTCACTGTTCTCCGCCGTGCTGCCGCCGGCAATTGTCACCGCGCTGAGCGCGTAGCCTCCCCATGAGACTTCCGCAAATGCGCCGCCCGCGACCAGGGCAAGCGTCAAAAGAACAACAAAAAATTTCTTCATAAAGAAATCCTCCTACAATTTGACAAGAGAGGATAATTCACAATTATTTTACGGGAAAAGCCCGTCCAGACGCGCTGTCCCGCCGCGCCGGGCGGCGGGGATGCGCGGATGCGGCGGTGGAAAACAGTTGAAAAGACGCCCCGCTTGTGGTAGAATGACCGCATGGACAGAGAGAAGCCAGAAGGCTTGAGGAGGCGCGGCGATAGGGAGGGCGTTCCGGAAGAGGGGCGTCATAGGATGTAAACGTCCCGGCGCAGCCTGTCTGTGCGGGGCTTCCACAAAGGGCCGGGGAGGAGCGGGGGGGGGGGGGGCTGGGATAGAAGCGCATTTGCAGGCGCGTTGGAGGCGGTCGCGGCGGCGTTGAAGGCGGCGGCGTCATTACATCTTAATTTCAATGCGCGCGCCGCCTCTGTTGTGTTCGCGGGGTTATGAGGGCGCAGCCTTTCATCGCCTCTGTTTTTAGCTGCGTCCAACTCTGTTGTCACACAGGGTTGGCTGTCAATCGCAGGTTATTCTGTTTTTATGTTCAATTTGTTTCTGGGATGTTTCTCTGAAAGGATGGACCGTTGCTTCGCCGATGTGACATGCGTATAGATTTGCGTTGTGGTGATTGATCTGTGTCCTAGAAATTGTTGAATATACCTGATGTCAACGTCCGCTTCTAAAAGGAGCGTGGCGAATGAATGCCGGAACATATGCGGGGTGACGTGCAAGCCGATGCCCGCCTCTTTCGCCCGCCGGCGAAGCATCGCGCGGACAGAGGACGGCAACAAAGGGGAGCCGATTCTGTTGATAAAGAAAAACCCTGTTCGTGCGATAGGCTTGGAAAATCGCAGGAAATAATCAGTCAGCAACTGTAGGACGCTGGGGTTGCACACATGGACAACCCGCATTCCGCCGCCTTTCCCTCTAATCTGAATGACGCCTTCAGCCAAATCTATATTCCGCGCCGTCAATCCGCATAGTTCCGACACCCTGACGCCGGTGGCGAACAGCAATTCCAGCGCGGTGACATCGCGCAACAACTCTCCGTAGCGTTTGCTTTCTTTTTTATTTGAGAACAGTTTCTCATAAATGGCCGACAACAGGGTTTCAATCTTATAAAGCGGGATGGTTTTGGGAAGCGGGGAAGGCTCCCTGATTTTAAAGCGCGTCCGTGCGAAAGGGTTCTCCACGCCGTATTCGTCTTCCACAAATCTGAAAAAAACTCGCAACGCCGCTATTTTCCGTCTTATTGAGGCCGGCTTGCGCACGGCTTGCAACTCGCTGACGTATGTCTCAATGTCGCTCTTGTTGATGCGCTCCACATTTTGCGTCCGCGCCATTCTCTCGAACTGCTCAAGGTCGAGCCTGTACGCCTTGACGGTCTTGCCGCTCAAATTGCTTCGCCGCGAGCATGTTTTCAGATACTCCTCAATACAAATTCTCAAATCCATAAAACCTCCATAGGCTTATATATAGACTATGGAGGCTATATAGTCTATATAGCTGGGACAAAATTACAATCGGACGCAACCGCGTTATATAGACTGTTTTCTTGCGTTGGAATGAAATGGCGGGAACAAAACACCCCTGTTTTCACGGATGCCGATGGCGATGATGCGCGGCGCCCGCTTTACAGGGCGTCCTGCCGCCGCAACCGCCCGCTTTGCGGTAAAATCCGGCGCATTCTTGATCGCCTCTGCGCCGCTTGCGCCGCCTGCACGACGCATCTCCCCATGACCTGCTCCCGCCGCTTGGATGTCAGTCCCGCCTCCTTCTCTCAAGCGTGTGTCCGCCCTCCCTTCTGCGCCTCCTGCGGAGTCCCGCAAAATAGTTGTGGTTGCCCTCTCTTGTCAAATTGTAGGAGGATTTTTTTATGAAGAAATTTTTGTTGTTCTTTTGACGCTCGCCCTAGTCGCGGGCGGCGCTCCGCTAAAATCAAAGCCTTCAAACCACAAGTTCGCGCCCCTATTTTAAGCCCGCCGCTTCAACCCGCTCCGCTTTCTTCCAGAACTGACTGCGCCCAATGCCGAGACCAATTTCCCCCCGCATTTCCAGCGTGTCGGTTTTGTATTTGTTGCCATTCGCCTTGTGGAAGATGATCTTGCACTTGTATATATTGCCGTCTGCGGGATTGATGATGCTGCCGCCAGACCACTGCCCCTCTTTATCCCGGCGCAACCCAAAAATCCACGGCGTTCCCACCACACGCATCTGATTCACCTTGCCGCTCACCGGAAAATCCTTGTAACTCTCCTTGCATAGCATCGCAACTTGATCCTGCGGAAACTCAGCGACCGAAAGCATTTTCCCGTATAAAAGCCCATTTTTCTCCTGATAAATCTCCCAACCAGCCGTCGTTTTTCCGGTTTTTTCATCAACGCTGATCCAAAACCCCAACACCGGATCTTCGGCAAAACAAAGACCCGCGCTTAAAAGCGTCAAACAAGAAATAAAGAACGCTCTTCTCATCTTTCCCTCCAATTTCTTCAAATTGAAAACATACATTACAGTTATCGAACAACTTCCGCTGAAAAAACGGCGGATTTGAGTCAAATCTGCGAGACTTGAACAACCAGCCGGGCTGTTGAACAAGTCCATTGAAACATCTCCAGTATACAATAACATACGCCTTTGTGTAAACAACAAACCGCGTTGACTCTCTTGCCTGTTCTGATATACCATAGTCCAATGAAACAGCCGCCCCTCGCTGAAAAAATCAGCAGTATAGAAGCCGTGTTGTATGACCTGTTGCCCGCTTCGGCGGACAACAGGTGGATAAACGCCGTATTTTCCCATCTGGAGGTTTCTCCAGCCGCAGCGCGGCCGCTCATTGAGCCGGCGTACGACCTTGTGCGCAGGGGGGGCAAACGCTGGCGTCCCCTGCTTGCGCTGTTGGTGTGCGGAGCGTTGGACGGTTCAGAGCGAGACTGCCTTCCGCTCACGCCCCTGCTGGAACTCTCCCACAACGCAAGCCTCGTCCACGATGATATTGAAGATCATTCGGATATACGCCGGGGCGAACCGGCTGTCCATATCAAATACGGCGAGGACATAGGCATAAACAGCGGCAGCTTTCTGTATTTTCTCCCGCTCTGTTGCATTGACGCGTGGAACGCCGGCGTTGAGCAAAAAAACAGAATGTATAGACTTTGGGCGGAACACATGCGGCGCCTTCATTTGGGGCAGGCGATGGACATTACGTGGCACCGCGACTTCGACGCCATTCCTGACGCCGGCGAATACCGCGCCATGTGCGGACTTAAAACCGGCAGCCTCGCCCGTCTTGCCGCCATGATCGGCGTCCTTGCCGCCAGCATCGCCTCGCCGCGCCTGCACCAAGCCGGCGCCGGCAAAACAGACGAGGCGATCGGGTCGCTTGGAGCGGCGGCGGAAAAACTGGGCGTAGGCTTCCAAATTCTGGACGATGTGAAAAACCTCGTGACCGGCAATCCCGGAAAAAAACGCGGCGATGACATTGTTGAAGGCAAAAAAAGCCTGCCGGTCATTCTTTACCTGCAAGCGGACTGTCAAACGAATTCTCAAACGGACCGCAGGGACGCGGACCGCAGGGACGCGGAGGGCGGCGTCTCACGTTCCTCAAAAAAACAGTTTGTCCGGCGTTGCTTTCAAAGCGCCCGTGAAAACGGCGCCGCCGCGCCGGAAGTGGAAGAACTGATCGCGTTGCTGGAAGCGTCCGGCGCCATAGCGCGGGCGCGGTCGCAGGGGGAGGCGCTTATTGACGAAGCGAAGTCCGTATTCTGGCGGGAAACGTGCGCCGGCATCCCCCTCAACCAGCGTTACAGGGACTTGCTCGCCGCCCTCATTGATTCGATGGGATAAGCGGCGTATGTTGCGCGCGCGCCGGCGCCCCCTTGTCAAACGCGGCGCTTTCATCCATAATGAAAAGTATGAAAAAATTACCAACAGGCATAGTCCTCTGCGCGGTTCTCGCCGCATCGCCCCTTTTTGCCCAAACAACGTGGACAACCAACGGCGTTTTTTCCGGCAAACACGCGCTTTCGGCGTCCCTCGCCATGTACAGCGCCCCGCTCATTGAAGAAGGGCAATTTCCCTTGTCCGTCCGCTACCGCTTTGAAATTCCGCGGGTTTCCGCAACGGGCGCGTTTCAATTCAGCGGAGACACGCAAGACATTGCGCTGAATGGCGTCTATTTTCCGCTTAATACGCCGCGATTTCGGGTCGGCGCAGGCGCTTTGTACCACGGAGGCTGGTTTGAGATGGACGGCGATTTAGTCTCTTTTCAAAACGATATATTTCTGGGCGCCTACGCGGTCATTAATTTCTGGCGCATGTATCTGAACGTACACGTCGGGTGGTTCGAGCAGATCATAACCGTTCCCGCGCTTCCGCCCGGCTATGAGACTTTCGCGCAGAGCGACATGGCGTTCTCCCTGTTTATAGGCGGCAAACTGCTCGACAATTTCAGCGCGGAGCTGGGCGTCGCCTCCTATGAACTCTACCGGTACCACCTGTTTTTTACCCCCGCCTTTTCGCTGGCGTTGCGCTATGAATTCCAAACGCCGCGCTTTCAAGACAAGGCGCTTGAAGGCCGCATTTTCGCGGAACTGTCGACCTTGGCGCGCTATTCCGACATGTTCACCCTTTCCGGTCATGTCGAGTACTCCGCGACAACCCTAACCATAGGGTACACATTTTAAGGGGGAAGCCCATGAAAAAAACAGCGGCTGTCAAGGCAGCATGCATCATATTCTGCGCCGCGCTATGCGCCGCATTCACCACGTGCAAAGACGAATACGGCTTGAATGAGTTCCTCAATCGCGCTGACGATGTAAACGCCAGAAGCGCGTACATCACGGAGATCGGCGTTCCTACGGTCAAGGAAGAAGATATATACAAACAACCGGCCGATTCTTTTCCCTTCGGCAATGACTACACCGTGCTGATACTTGCTGACATACACTTTGGGGCGCATCCCGATCATCCCGATGCGCCCGAGTCAAAGTTTTTCGCATGGCTTGACGCTCAAGATAAAAAGCCCGCTTTCTGCCTTGTGCTTGGCGACAGCGCGGAAGCCGGAACGGAAGAGGAGTATAAAGCGTTTAAGGGTTTTGCCGATACGCTCGAAGCTGAACCTTACAAGATGCCGGTCTATTCCATCATAGGCAACCATGACCTCTACAACAACGGCTGGCGACACTACACGAAGTACTGCAAGCCCTATGTGTCCTATTACCATTTCAGCACGGGAACCTTTTCATGGTACGCCCTTGATTCGGGAAGCGGCACGCTCGGCGGCGGCCAGCTCAAGAATCTTGTCAGCAACCTCAAGGCGGATCCAAAACCAAAGATCGTCTTTTCGCATTACCCGATGTACGGCGGCGGCAACTTCTACTTCTCTCTGTCCGACCCGCACGAACGCGCCGCGCTCATAGCGGCGTTTGCAGAGAACAATGTGAAAATAGTGTTGGAAGGGCATCAGCATCCGGGCAGTTTCTACGACTTCGGCTCGTTCAGGGAATACAATGCGGCCGCGTTCCGCGACAGGCAGAGTTGGCATCTTCTTACTATAAATGAAACGGCTGAGACCGTAACGTTTGAGACAGTCAAACAGTAAAAACTGGCGGTTGCCGTGGTTAGTTATCCCTGAACTGTCCCAAGTGATATAAACGTTTGTATTCCTCGTATCGGGACATTGCCGGCATATAATAGTCTTTCGCCTGAAATTCTCTGCGGCGTTCCGGCGGCGCAACCGTTGGTTATTGGAACCGCGTTAATTTTTTACGGTCAATATCGGCAAGAATAGATAATAGGGGTCCGCTCAATAACTTTAGTTATTGAGCGACCCCTATTATTTCTTTTATCAGATCATTCCCTTTATATCTTTCTAATATTTCCATGAGAGCCGCTTCCTTTTTTTCTTCGCTTTCAAATAAATCTTGAAAGTAATACATGGATTCGTTGCCATCCGAATATTCCACACAATATTTATGCATCCCGCCGGCTTCCGATAAGAATCTTTCATAATCTCTTCTTTTCAGATATTGATATAACAGATGATTTATTGGATGTGTCACTAAATCCTTTGACGCATATCTCCATAGCTCAACGTCAAAGCCGGTTGGAAATTTTTTGCTGAACAATTCATCTTCCGAAAACAGTTCCAAAGTGTTTTTATATTCGCCAAACAGCATCCTTGATTCATTTATAACATCGTCTAATTTTTTATTTCTGTTCTTTTCATAACTTTCTTTGTTATATTCTTCAATTCCATTTTCTCCCAAACCCCTGAATGAAGCGTCATTTTTGAATGATCTCAGTTTTTTGTTAAAAAAATCAACCCATGCGTTTATATGCCCAATAACATCCCGCGCATTCCAGTCTGAAAAACTTGATATGTCAGTGTTCTCCGTTTTATAAAAACCGCCAAAATCAATGATTTTATCAAGAATATATTTATTCGTCTCATATAACGCCTGTTTGTTCATAGCTTCTCCTTTTATAGCCAACAGACTTGTTTAGCAACCCGGTTGGTTGCTAAACAAGTCTTGCAGTTTTTCAGACTAAAGCCTTGCAAAACCGCATTTTTTAACCTGTTGTTGTTTAGAAACTGAAGTTTCTAAACAACAACAATGTATAGTTACAAAAAATTTCAAGGCGTTGCGCCTGACATTTCGGTTGTTGCGAACCAAAAGTCCGGCGATGCGCCCTGTTTTTATCATTTCTCTTTATATTTTCAATATAACACATTGACGCTTCTCTGACAGTCGCCAGTCCTTTATGCGCCGCGCCTCATTATTTTCTAAACACGTCCAACGCTTCTTCTGTTGTCTTTACAGATAGCACTTGTTTTGATTTGTCGCTTTCGTATGCGGTATTTCTCCCGCTATTCCTGTCGATGAATTGAAAAAATCATTGATGATATTTTCTCTCTTGAGCGTTATTGGTGGAACAGTTGTTTGCAAAAAGCAACTCAAAAACATCGCCAGCTTCTTTTATAATGACAGTATCATCAATTATTTCCATAATACCGCCGCCATGAAATTTTGTTTCCATCAACTATTTTCTCCCGTTATTCACAATGACCGGCTTGACGCCGCGCTGACCCTCGTCGCAAGCGGCAGGCTTAACCAAGTCCGTATTTATAAAATATCAGAAGGCGAGGCGGAGCCGTCAGTTAATCTAACCGGGGTTTCCAACCGCCCGTTCAAGGCGAATGACGCCGTTTGCCCGCCGAACTTCACCACATAATCGCCCCGGAAGCCGAACATATCCGCTTCGCCGTCTGCGTCGGTGGCAAGCTCGGTTTTGGAAAACCATTCGCCCTTAATTTTGGAAAGCAATGCGTTGTAAACAGGTTTGGGGCTGTTGTCCTCGCGCAAAAGTCCGGACGGGGCTTTGAGCCACCTGCCGTCCGTACTGTCCCATGTGGTAATCGCTTCCACGAGGGGATGGGCGAACAAGATTTCGTACATTTCGACGACTTCCCGAGCCTGACGCTCCTCGCCTTCCGGCGTACTTTGCCACGAATCCACCTGCCAGTCATTCAGGTCTTTTATGTGGGGCGGCATCGGCTCTCCTGAGATGATGGTGTTTTCGGTAAAGTGGATTGGAAGCCCGAATGTGGAGTAACGTCCGAGCGTTTCGAGCGTCTTTTCTTTACCCCAGTAGCCTTGGTGTTGATGAGACTGTATGCCGATTGCATCAATAGGAACGCCCGCCTGAAGGCAACCGTCTATCAGTATTTCATAGCTTTTTGAAATGTCAAAGTCATTGAGTATCAAGACTGCCTGCGGGTTGGCGTTACGCGCCGCGGCGAACACCTCCTTTATGAGACCCACCCGCCCCAGCATCTTGCAGATGCGGGTGACGGCGTTGTCGTACTTGTCAAATATCGGCATGATGACAACTTCGTTTATCACATCCCATATATCAATAAGCCCTTTGAAGGCGCTTGCCTCGCGGTCTATGCGGGCAAGCTGCCTGCGCAGTATTTCTTTATCGCTGTACCGCATGAGCCACGGAGCGCAGACCGTATGCCAGCAGAGCGGATGCCCCTTAACGGCTACGCCGCGTTCCGCAAGCCATTGAGCGGCCGCAATGGTACGCGCTTCATCCGGTTTGCCGGGAGCCGGTTCGTAACGCCCCCAGTAAAAAGGCAGCGTAGCGTAGTTGCAAAGCGCGAATATTTTGTCCAAAATGTCTTCCAACTGCGCCGCGCGCTGAACCGGAATCGGGTTGCCGCCGACGTTGCCGCCCGCAAGCTCCACAGTCTCGAAAGCGCCGACGCCGAACAGAAAGCTATGCCGTTTTTGTTCCACGCTGATGCGTTTGTTTGCCAGCGGCTTGCCGTCCACTCCGGTAACCCGCATCCTCGTATACGATTTACGATGTTCAAATGCATCTTTATTCATTTCTTTCTCCTTGCCGGTCTCATAGGCCAAAAATCTTGTGTCGATACCATTTTTAGTTATACATGCGCTTCCTTCCACAAGCCGCGACAGGCGGATCCCTTCCATGCCGGTTTCCTGAATACGAACCTTACCCTTCCTCCGCCTTTCCGAATTGTCGCCGGTCGTAAAATCAAGGAGCCTGTTTTGTCCGGTGATACTGTCTGGAGGACGGCTCAACCATATCCAGCTTGGACGCTCGTCCGTTCCCCTCAGTTTTTAATTTTTTTGGTCCGACATAATCGTCATTTCTTTCATGAAAACAATAAGCCAATTGTATTAAACATCTCAATTATTGTCAAGAGAAATTTGCGCCGTCATGGACGGCGGCGTATACGGCGGCGTCGTTCCGTAGGAGCGCGGTCGGACTGGCGACATGCGGCGGATCGACGGCAATGTCTTTGACGCGCATTCGACAAAATTGGCGTCTAATACAGGACTGTCATGCGATGTTTCATATATAAAATTATTTTATGGTTTCTTTTTATATTCTCAAAATCTCCAATAATTGCCATTCTTTTATGATAATTTAAAAATTTATGTAAGATTTATCTGGCAATTCCCGTGGATAAATTATAAAAATCATCAATAATATACTCTTTTTTAAGAATTATTGTTGAATAGTTGTTTGCAAAAAACAAACCAAAAATACCATCCGCGTCTTTTACAAAAATATTATCATCAATAATTTCAACAATACCGGGTTTATAAAATTTTGTTTCCCTGTTGTATGTTCCAATCTTTAACTTTCTTGAGAGTGGTAAGTTCTTGAACTAAAAAAGATGAACTGGGTTGAAAGAACCTGAGACCTACTGTAAGGTAAAGTTACAACACAACACCGGACGGCAGGGAGGGTCTTTCAGTGTTCCAGTTCATCAATTCCATATTACTTGAATTCCAAAAATGTTTCAACCGCAAAAAAACCTGGGAATGGTT
>JAIROG010000021.1 GCA_031257675.1 Treponema sp.
GGCCGGAACGCTGGGACAGCCGTTTCTGACACGGACGGTTCAGAAGCGGCTGGCGGTGGAAAACAAGCGGACGCTGGACGAGCCGCGGAAGAAGCGGCGCCGGGGGAGGGTTGAGGCGACTATTACCCGGGACAGCCTGAGCGGCGTTCCTGAACGGGAGGCGGTGTTACAACTGCGGCACGCTCCGTTTACGATAAAGAAGCCGGATATTCTCAATCCGGTTAAAACGCCGCCTGAATCAATTGAAGCGAATGGCGTCTCTGTGAAAGGGGAAAGCCGCGATGGAATGGGAGCGGAAACTTCGTTTCCGATGATGACCGGCGGGCCGGCGAGCGCTCCTGAAGAAGCCTATGAGTATGTGGGATAGTATATACAGCGGTGGAAGACAGGGCGGTTTCACTATGTATTGAAGAGCGGGCGCGCCATAGAGAAGCCGCGGGAGCGGGGCATAGAGAAAAGCGCGGCGCTTGTCATGACGCGCTCAATAATCGCGGTTATGATTATGAATATGACCTATGCGGCGCGGCTGGAGCCTAACGCGCCCTGTCCGCCGCTTTTAGGGGAAGCGGAATGGAAACCGCTGTATTGCGTGGCGGACAAGAGTAAACAGGAGCCGGAGAAGCCGTATACGATGAAAGAGGCGGCGGAGTGACCGGGATGGCTGGGCGGGCCGAAACGCGCGCCCGGCGACGGCCCGCCCGGAGTAAAAACAATATGGATAGAATTAATGAAACTGTATATCCCGCCGGCTTGCCGGGAGTGTCTCGCATGATTCTGTGGCTCAAGTTTAGCACGGACGGCGGGGATTATTTAAGATGACTTCAACATTCTTAAGAACATCGCCCGGCATATTCGCGCCTGAGAATAGCAGGGGCGGCTCAACTTCAATGGCTTTGTCGCCGTATGCGTTAAAATGATCCGCCGCTTTATTCGCGTTAGCGAAAGGATCGCTCTCCTGAACCGCCCCTGCCGCCTCAAAAACCTGCTGAACGCAATTGTCCGCTCTGGAGGATATTTCTTCTTTCGCTTCCGCAGCCTCGCCTTGCCGCAGCAACGCAGTCGCCTCAGACAATTCGCCCGGAAAGCTGTTCACAGCGCTAAGCGGGAAACCGTCATAGACACCGCCACCGGCATCCTTAAACATAATAAAGTTAGGATGCGCGCCTGCCAGCCGGGCGGCCAGTTCGGGGGCGTCTCATTGCGGGTGAACTGCGGAAGCTGACACAAAGCGGCGGGACGCCCAAGCTCCAGCGCGGTTTCAAGACCGTAGCCGATTTCATCCTGTGTCAATTCGCCGCCGGGAGGGCGAAACCGTAAAATCCGCAGGACAGCGGAGCCTCCACACCTTCTTTCCCGCATGGTTGACAACCCGCCTGACGCCTTCCAACACTTGGCCCGTAGTTGTTTTCAGAATACCCGCCAATATTTTGGCGTTATACGTTTAGCGTTTTCTGTCAACACATCCAACAGTTGAAGCGTCTCTTCGTCAGACATGAGCCAGCCCTCTCTTGTCGCGCCGGGGCTTAAAAACCCTTCAATGTACTGCGTCATCTACTTAAAGCGCGGACCCGTCAAAATGAACGCTCGCGCCCTCCAGAGTTTCGGGACGCCATTTGGGAAAAGTTTTTTGACCAACGCTTCGCGTTGTTTTTGATTTTCATCCATGTTTATATTCCTCTCAAATTAAAATACAAATTCATTTCGCCGTTGATATCATTTTCCTCAAAGCTTTTTGAATTTTTTCAAGACCCGTGTGAATTTATCCATTGACGTTGCGTATGACAGCTGGCTGCCAAAGGAAGACCCGCAGCGCTTCCAAGTCGCTGCGGGTGAGGGCGCTTCCGGTCGGATTGGAAGGAGAGTTGAGTATAATGAGTTTGGTTTTAGAGGTAATTTTCGCTTTCAGTTCATTGATATCAAGACGGAAATCATTCTCCTCCCTAAGATCACCGGCACGGGGATACACCCGGCATATCGTATCACTGAACTATAAGACGGGAACCCGGTTCGGATAGATAACTTCTTCCCTTGGGTTGACCAGTACGCAGATGGTGTAGAAAATCGCCGCTTTTCCGCCCGGAGTAACGACGATTTCATCTATTTCCGTCTTTATTCCTTTATATTGAAAAATGTGTTTCTCTATGGCTTCGCGGAGTTTGACGACGCCTTGTGATTGACAGTACGTGGCAAATCCATCATCCAACGCTTTTTTTCCTGCCGCTACAATATTTTTAGCCGTCGGGAAATCCGGCTCGCCAATTTCAAAATGAATTATTTTTTTGCCCTGCGCCTCAAGCCGGTTTGCGGCTGCAAGCGTTTTGAATGCGGCTTCTCCCGCCAATCCTTGCAGCCGATTTGCCAATAAATGATCAAACATTCTTTCATTACTCCAAAATAACACTCGGCTTACTTGTCTTAAGGGGATGTCCATCGAATTTTTTTATATTAGCGTTGTTCAATAATTTTAGTTATTGAACAACTTCCGTTGCCGGACTAAAAGTCCGCGGCAACCAAGAAGATTGTTGAACAAGTCCATTGATCCTTTTTTTATAGTCCGAAAAACTCCCTTATACGTTTGTAAACAATCTGTGATTCGGGCAGTTCGGGCATCTCGCACGCATATACATGCGTGAGGCCGCGCGTTATGTACGCCTGGGTGCGGATGCCGAGCTTATGCAACTTGTCCGCCCCGATAAGCGAGTCCGAAACGAAGACCTCCGTGTCATCCGCAAAAAATATCGTTTCGGGGAATCCCGTAAAATCCGCATATTTCGGAGAAACCTCGGGGTCATGTAACAGAGAGAGGTCGTCCAGATATAACGACGCCGTCTCATGAAAGTCTATAGAGGAGAACAACGGATCGACTCCGTTATTGATGGTGTAGGACGGACTCTCGGCCGAAAAATCGAGAAATGCCGAAATGCAGACGCAACCTCCAGGCAGTTCCCGACCCTGTCTCTTGAGCCTCACTATAAGAGCCATCTCGTAAGTCCCGCCGGCCGAATCTCCCGTGGTGATGATCTTCTTCGAGTCAATGCCGAGATCATTCACGAGATAGTTCCACCCCCACTCTACGTCGTCAAGACCTTTTGGATATTTATTCTCGGGAGTGTAACGATATTCGCATGCGTAGAGGGGAAGTCCAAGGTTTTTTACCTGATTGATCGCGTTAAAGCGACAGTACCATTCGTTGCCGCGCATAAAACCGCCGCCGTGGACGTAGTAGATTACCCTCTTCTCTGCGGGATTCTTGTCCTGCGGCTCATAGTGATACAGATGCAGTCCGTTAGGGGCGTCGATATCCTCGCGGGTAACCCCTGCCGGCGTACTGTCGTCAAGAAATGACAGCTCATTTCCGGGCGCCATCGGATAATCTTTCAATTCCTCGATTAGTTCAGGCATTCTCTTTTGCGCTTCGGGCGAGGGAGCCGATTTGATATGCGTAAGCCAACCGGACCCTTCGTAATCCTTGAACAGTTCGTGTAAAACATCGCTCATTTTCTTTTCCTTTCTGCTCTGCGGAGTAATATTCATACCCGCGCGCCCGCGAAATGAAGGCAAGAGATATCCCTTGCCTTCATTAGTAATGGGCCGTCTTACGCCGCGCCGCCCGCCGCTTTCTTGGCTTTCAAAGCCGCGTAGTCGAAACTCTCGTCGTCCGCATGCTCACGCAGGTAGGGACGCTCCGAATAACCGCCCTTCTTGATGAAAGCGCCGATGACGGCGCCAATGGCGGCTGGGATGATGTATCCGAGATCGCCTGTCCATGTATAGATGAAATTCCACGGACCGAAGAAGAAACCGGCGTACCAACCGCTGCCGTATACGGCAAGCGCATCGGGGTACCCGCCGCCAATTGTGAAAGCCGTGAGATAAGCGACGCCGCTTGCAAGTCCCCATATTCCCGCGGCAATAACCGCGCCTCTGAATACATTGTCGTTCTTGATTTTCTCGGAGAACAGATTCAGGACGATAAGAACAACCGTTATCGGCATTGATATGAGCAGGAACGGCAATGTCAGGTTCAGCAGGGTCTGTACTCCGGACGGCGTAGTCGACAGGATGACCGCAACGATGAACGCCAAAATCGTGAAGGCGGCCACAGCCGTCTTATATTCGATTTTTCGCCCGGAAACGCTGCTGTAGAATTCGGACGCGAGGGCCAGGCAACCGAGCGCCGTCGTGAATGTGGCGAGCAAGACAGCGAGACCGAAGACAACCGTGCCGCCCAATCCGAGCGTGTTGCTGAGGATGTAGTTGAGCAGCCAAGTCTGGTCGACGCCGCCCTTGTTCACGTACATATCCATGAGGAGCGGGTCATTCGAATAAAAGGCTCCGAGAATCCCGAGACTAATGTAGATGATGCCGAAGCAAATTGCCGCTACAAAGCCGGACTGGATAATCGTCTTTGTCTGCTCGTTGGTCTTGTTGATGCCTTTGCCGATCAAGTTGACGATGATGATGATCGCGATGAGCGTCCCAGTCGGTCCGTCAAATGTCTGCAATCCCTGCGCGACGCCGAACGAAATGAGGCTCGGCGACGAAGTGGGATAGGCGTCAGGTCTGACTCCCGTCGAGTGCATGGTCGCGAGTCCCGCGATGACGATTACGACAACTATGGCAAGCAACACCGGCGTAAGGAATTTGCCCATGATGTCTACGACCTTAGACGGCCTTATCGCGCAGAGTAGCGCGAGTCCAAGGTATATGAGCAGGAACACGACAGCCGTCGCCTGCAAGCCGTTCGTCTGCACAACATTCTCGAAGCCGCCCGCCATGACGGGCTTCAGGAACACTTCATAGGACGTAAGAGCCGCGCGCGGAACCACTACGAGGGCCGAGGTAATAAAAACGCCGATTGCGCCCCAAATGATCATGAATTTCCTTCCCGGACGATAATAAACGCCGATTTCGACCCGAGGAAACTTGCCGGACGCGGCGAGACCCATAATGCCGAGGATCACGTCAAAGATAAAGAAGAATATAAAGCCGGCGATCCATCCGCTTCCCCCGACGAATCCGAGGTAAGGCGGGAAGATCAGGTTGCCCGCTCCGAAAAACTGCGCGAAAATCATAAAGCCAACGGTAATAAGTGTGATCTTGTGATTCTCCCGCTTCTTTACACCATCAATAATCGTTTCATCCATAATTATTTATCCTCACAATATTCAATAAAGTTTAGATAGAATTATATGTTGATTGTTAATTAACGTCAACATGTTTTTTAAGTCTTTGATAAAATGTTTGAGCTTTTGTCAATAAAGTGACGCACATTTAGAACATTATCATGCCCAAAACGGAAACCTTCCGGGGGTTCCCGCATAAAAATCCTTTGCCGGTTTCCCTTTTGGAAGGTCTTCATAATCGCCATGCAGACACCCGCCTCCTACAAGATCATTGCGACTGCAACGGTACAGGATAGGCGGAATGGAGACTGTTCCAAAACGCGCAGGGCGACAGTTTTTGAACAGCTTCTTACTCTCTGGATATAACCAGGGATGTCCAAATTGCGGCTGCGTGTGGAATGATGATGACGAAAATGACTTATATTTTGATGAGTAGAATCAAAAGAAAACGCCCAAGAAAAACAATGTGTTTGAAACAAAATAGACAAGACCGCATAAAAAAACTTTTTAGTCCTTTTTTAATGGCGCCGCCAATTCTAACCGCCCTTTAGGGCGCGGCATTAGACCCCACGCCCCGTATACTTGCAAAGCCGCGCGCCGCGTTCACCTCATTTCTTCCGCAACTCGTTCAACGCCTCCAGCCCAAAGACTGCGCCGGATTTCAACTCTTCGGTTATGGAATTCGGGACGAGCATCATGGAATTGCCGGCTTTGAGACCCTCGTTCAGGATCGAAAGTATTTTCAGCTTCATGGCGGGTTCGTTGGCGGCGTACACCGATACCGCCGTTTCCAGTCTCTTGGCGATCTCAATTTCAGCTTCCGCAAGCAGAATGCGGCTTTTCTTTTCCCGCTCCGCCTTGGCAAGACGGGCGAGAGACTCCTGCAACGCCTCCGGTATCTGAATGTCGTGGATTTCAACGTACTGCACCGTAATGCCCCAGTTGGTCGTCTGTTTGTCCACTTCCGCCTGTATCTGCTTTTCAATTAAGTCGCCCTCTTCAAGAAACACGGAAAGCGTGTTGCCGCACACCGCGTTTCTGAGACCGGCTTTGGAAGCAAGCGCCACCGCCTCCTCATAATCCTCCACTTCCAGCGCGGCTTTCTGCGGATCCCACACAAGCCAGAACGCGAAGGCGTCGACGTTCACGGTTACGGAATCCGCGGTAAGAATATTCTGCGCGGAAAAATCCATTATTCGTATGCGTATATCTATAATAGAACCAACCCGGTCGGCTATCGGAATGAGAAAGAATAAACCAGGCCCCCGAACCGAATGAAATTTGCCGAAACGCAAGACGATCATGCGCTCCCATTCATCGGCCTTCTTGACGAAAGAAACAATCAATACAAGAACAATTATGGCGATGCCGGAAGCCGCAAGGAGGCTTCCTCTCCAAGCCCCCTCAAACATCGCAAGACCCGCGGCGGTCTGGAGCGCGCCGTATACAACGAGCGACACTTTTACGCCCGTCCAATCCCGCATCCTTTTTGTTTTCTCCGGTATATGCGTTGAATATTGTCCGCGTTTCATCTCTTTTACCTCCTCTTGCGCAGCCCGTCAAGGCGCGTTAGAATTGCGTATCAATTCCAGAATTTTGTCTTTTCCAAGACCCAAGTCTTCCAGTTCCTGCATAAAACGCCCCAGCACTTCTTGAATTTTCCGGTTTCTGATATCTTCTATAGAAGACTCCGGAGCCTCCGGTTTTTTGTTTGATATGAAGGTGCCGCTCCCCACCTGAGTCACCAGCACCCCGCGGATTTCCAATTCATTATAGGCTTTGGCGATGGTGTTCGGATTGATCTTCAACTCAACCGCCAGAGCGCGGATAGTGGGCAACCTGTCCCCGCTCTTGAGCCGCTCCGACAGAATCGCGTATTCTATCTGCTGAATAATCTGCCGGTAGATGGGCATCCCGTTAGCCGCGTCCAGAGAAAAAGTAATATTCGGATCGACCCTTGCATTATTCATTTTACCCCCCCCCCCCCCCGAAAAGATAAAGAGCGCGGCGCCCCAACCTTTGATTTTTAACGGCGTTCGGGCGCGCCATGTTCCGCGCCTTATCCCAACAGCTTCAGCACGTGAAACGGGCATTTTGCCACACACGCCGCGCATGCGGAGCATCTCTCATAATCAACGACCGGTATGCCGTCCACAATGGTGATGCAGTGATCAGGACATGTGCGGACACAGAGCGCACATTTGATGCAACCGGTCTTACATGTCTTGCGCACCTGCACTTTGAGCGGATTGCGGTTGGAACAGAGCGCTATAGAACCACGGCGGTCTTTCGGCGTGATCCTGATAAGCCCCTGAGGACACGCGCTCACACAGGCTTTGCAACCCGTGCATTTGTCTCTGTCAATGACGGGAAGCCCGTCCCGCCCCATGGTGAGGGCGCCGAATTGGCACACGCTCACGCAGTCGCCGAACCCCATGCAACCCCATGCGCAGAGTTTGGTTCCGCCGACCGCGAGTTTCGCGCCGCGGCACGTCCTCATGCCGGTATATTCGCCCTTTAAGGGCGCGAGGTCTTTTGAGCCTTGACAGGCGAGTATCGCAATTTCCGGCGCCATATCCGCGCTGCCGCCCATGAGCGCCGCGAGTTTTTCGGCGACCGCCTGTCCGCCTACCGGACACTGGTTTATGCCGGCGGTCTTTGCCGCAACCGCAGCCGCGTACCCGTCGCACCCGGCGAACCCGCAGCCGCCGCAGTTGGCGCCGGGCAGACAGTCCCGCACCCGCCCCACGAGAGGATCAACGGACACTGCGAAGATTTTTTTGAAGAATCCAAGCGCAAAACCCAGTATAAAAGCCAGAATAAGGGCGAATATTGCGGTTATTATGATTATCATACCACTTTCCTCACTTCACCAGCCCTGAAAAACCGGTAAACGCCATAGACAACAGGGCGGCTGTTACGAACAATATGGGCGTGCCTTTGAGAAACGCCGGAACATCGCTGGAGCGAAGCCTTTCCCGAATGCCCGCAAGGATGACCAGCGAGAGCAGGAAGCCGAGCGCGACGCCGACCGCGAAAACCACCGCCTCGATAAATGAGTAGCCGTTGGAAATGACATCAAAGGTTACGGCTAAAATGGCGCAGTTTGTGGTGATAAGCGCGAGGTAGATGCCCATTGAGCCGTACAACGCGGGCGCCGTTTTTTTTAGGTAGAATTCCACGAGTTGCACAAGCGCCGCTATGACCAGAATGAACACGAGTATTTGCAGGAACACAAGTCCAAGGGGTCCAAGAATAAACGTGTAAAGAGGATACGTGACGCAGGTCGCAAGCACGGTGACAAAGGTTACGGCAAGCCCCATGCCCATAGCCTTGTTCACATCGGTACTCATGCCGATAAAGGGGCAGAGCGCCAAAAAGCGCATCAGCACCACATTGTTAATCAGAAACGCCGAAATGAAAATTTTGAACAACTGCATTGTCACCCCCTAGCAAGAATGTGGCGTGGACCGCGGCGCTGGACTGTTTACAACCTTTTTCAAAAACAAATTAAGGCTGATGAACAGGGCGAACACAAAAAATCCGCCCGGAGGCAGAACGAAAAACAGGATGGGCTGGAAGGAGTCCGGCAAAATCTGGAAGCCAAGCGCAGAGCCGTTTCCGAGAATCTCCCGCACAACGGAGATGGCGGCAAGCACCCACGTATAGCCAAGCCCCATGCCAAGCGCGTCAGGGATGACATCGCCAAGCGGTTGCTTTGACGCGAATCCCTCAACCCGCCCCATGATGATGCAATTCACCACAATAAGCGGAATGAAGACGCCCATCGCCTTTGACAAGTCTGGAAACCACGCTTTTAACACATAATCGATGACTGTTGTAAACGCCGCGATAATGATGATGAACACCGGAATACGCACCGAGTCTGGTATCAGTTTTCTAAAGACGCTGATGACGATTTCCGACATGAGCAGCACAAAGGTCATGGAAAGCCCCATGCCAATGCCGTTTACAACCGAAGTCGTCACCGCAAGGCTTGAACAAAGCCCTATCATCAGGGCGAGAAGCGGATTTTCATTAACAATGCCATTGAAAAATATGGCGCAGAACTTTGAAAACCGTGAAAAAGAAGCGTTCATTTGCTGGATCCTCCCAAGTATGCCGCCGCGGCTTGCGCCGACGCTTTCACTACATTCGCCACAGCGCGGCTTGTTATCGTTGATGCGGTGATGGCGGCGATATCCTTTTTCACCTCAAACGGGTGGTTTGCGGGCTTTTCGTTGAATTGACCGGTGAACGTGATCTTCTTCGCCTTATCCACATAGTAGGACGCCGCCGCCGCGTTCGCCCCAAGCCCTGGCGTGTCCGCATGTTCAAGTATCTTAACGCGGGTGATTTTCGCGTCAATTCCCACGCCAGTAAGAATCTTGATGGGCCCGCCGTAACTTGCGCCCGAAGCCTGAATCGCAAGACCGATAGTCTCGCCGGATTGTTGTATTTCATACACAATATGGAAGGTTACGGAGGCATCCGGTGAAGAAATCCTATCCGTAACATCCTCGAAAGCGTCCATGCGCGGGAAAAGCTCCTGTAAAGAGGCTTCTAAATCCGCCTTTTGCCGTCCGGCTATGACCGCAGACGTACCGGCGTACACAAACGCCAGCCCCACGCAGGCGATTGTCGCGTACATTGCCAACACAAAGCCAAGTTTCAGCATTTCTTTCATATCCTTCATTTTTTCGCCTCCTTTGCCTCCGCAACGCTGGTTGTCGCGGATGCGGAAGGTTTTTTCATGGGTACGTATCCGTATTTTCTGGACAACAGTTTGTTGAGGAACGGGGTGAAGGCGTTCATTATGAGGATGCCGTAGGTGACGCCCTCTGGAAAAGCGCCCCATTTCCGTATCAGTATCGTGATGAGACCCGCGCCCGCGCCGAACAGGAGTTTTCCCTTTGCCGTAAGAGGAGCGGTCGTGTAATCGGTCGCCATAAACACTGCGCCAAACAGTACGCCGCCGCTTAGAACGCCGAACAGCGGGTCAAGCCCAAGCGCGAGCGATCCGGCCGCAACAGCGGCGAGCATGGCGAGAGGCGCGCGCCAGTCAATGGTTTTGGTGGCAAGGAGGTACACCGCGCCCGCCAGAATCAGCAACATTGAAGTCTCGCCCGTGCTGCCGCCCCGGTTGCCGAAGAAAAGCGTCTTGATCACCGATGCGTAGTCCGCCGCGCCGCCGAAAGAATCCGCCACACCGGCGATGCCTCCGCCCTGCTTGATGATGTTAAGCGGAGTGACCGCGCTTACTGCGTCAAAACCAGCGGTGAGACCGGCGGACAAATCATTCGGTTTGTTCCATTCGGTGAGCGCGGCTGGGAAACTCATCAGAAGGAAGGCGCGCGCCGAAAGCGCCGGATTGAACACATTCGAGCCAAGCCCGCCAAAAAATTCTTTAACTACAACAACCGCGAAGATTGCGCCTAGCGCCGTCATCCACAACGGCGTTGCAGGCGGGATCACCAACGCGAGCAACAATCCGGTAACCGCGGCCGACAGGTCTTTCACTCTGGATTCCCGCTTGAGGATGCGCCTGAACAACGTTTCCGCGATCATTGCGGACGCGACTGAAACCGCGATGTTGAGCGACGCCGGAAGCCCGAAGATAACGCACCCGAAAATGGCCGCCGGAGCGAGCGCGACAAGTACGTTCCGCATAAGCGCCGCGGCGCTTGCCGGCGCCGCGATATGGGGGCTTGACGAGAGTTGCAACAACTTTTTGCCCCCGGCGCCCGGCGCCGTTCTCTGTTCTTTAGCATATTTACTATCTATTTCTGCCATATATTCCTCACTTTTCGCCGGCTGACGAGCCGCCTGCTTTATCGAGCCGCAGACTCCGCTTGCCGTTTCGCCCTCAAAAGCTGCTTGCCGACTCTGAACCGCTGGGTCAGTTTGATGCGGGCGGGGCAAATATAGGCGCAGGCGCCGCACTCAATGCAATCCATAAGGCCCGCGCGTACGGCTTCATCCAGATCGCCGGTGTTCAGGGCTATGTTCATTAACACTGGCGAAAGCCTGCACGAACATCTGCGTATGCACCGCCCGCACCGGATGCATACGCCTTCGGCATAGGATGCGGTCTCTTCCCGCGTCATCAGAATAACGCCGGACGTGTTCTTTTGAATGGGAATCTCAAGCGTAGGCACGGATGTTCCCATCATGGGTCCCCCGAACAGTATTTTATGCAGGTTTTCGTAATCAACATCCATAAAACACTGGGGCAAGTCAGTCAGCATGGCGCCGATGGGCGCCCTGATGTTTTTCGGCGTCTTGCATGCGGATCCGCTCACGGTCAAGTCCCTGTCGACAAGCGGCTTGCCCATGTCAAAGGCTTCCGCAATGGCAATAAAGGTGCCGACATTGCTCACGATGCACCCCGCATCCATAGGAAGCCCGCCCGAAGGCGTCTCCCTGCCCGTAAGCGCGGAGATGAGCAGTTTTTCGCCTCCCTGCGGATACCGCGTACGGCACAGTCCGATGGAAACCTTCCCCTCCAGACCCGCGCTTCGGATCTCCTGTTCGAGCGCGGGAACAAGGCTCGCCTTGTTGTCTTCCATACCGACAACTGCGTTTTGAACCCCGGTGATGCGCATCACGATGGCAATGCCTTTTATAAGCAGGCTAGTCTTTTCGACCATTGAAGCCTCGTCTATGGTGAGGTACGGCTCGCATTCGGCGCCGTTCGCTATGATGGTGTCAATATGTTTGCCAGGCGGCGGAGAAAGTTTCACATGGGTTGGAAAGCCAGCGCCCCCCATGCCCACTATGCCGGCATCGCGGACGCGGGCGACCGCCTCGTCTTTTGAACAGGCGAATGCGTCAAGCGGCGGCATAAACGCCGTGTCGGTCAAAGCGCGTTCAGCATCCGCTTCAATATATACGCAGAGTCCGTCCGTGTTGTTCGACTGAAGATGCTGTTCCGTCTTGCGTACAATGCCGGCGACCGAAGCGTGAACCGGCGCCCCAAGGCTTCCCGGTTTCACGGCGTCCGCGATCTTCTGCCCTCGCTTAACATGGTCGCCAACCGCGACCAACACGCGGTTCGGCGCGCCAAAGTGCTGATTTATAGGAATGACAACCTGTTTTGGCGCGGGAATCGTCTCAACAGGCTTTCCTTCGGTGGCCGTCTTCCGGGTGGGAAGGCGAAGCCCCTGCTTGAATGTCTTTATATTCATAAAGATATGATAGAAAGAAATGCGAAAACCGTCAAGTGAGCGCGGCTGTTTCAAAACGCTGATTTTGAAACGGCGACTTGGGGCGGGCGCAAAGAGCGCGGCTTCCGCAAGAACAGGTGAAGAACAGTTGACAGTCCCGCTATAAACGCGGCGCGAAGCGTAAAGGTGAAGGTGGATTATTCTCTTACGTTCAAAGAATTTACCAAACTCACCTCAATACGCGGCGCGAGTGTTGAAACCATCGGCTGCAAGGCGTTCGGCGATTGCGCGAATCTTACATCGGTGAGCCTGTCCGCAACGCCGCCCTCCTCCCGTACTGAAGGATATATCAATATGTTGGAATACACCTTGGAAAACAACGAGTTTACGCGGCGAACTCAACGCTCATTCTCGAACGGAACGCAAAATTATCCAGCGGCAATGCGGACGCGGGCTTGTTCTTTGTCCCTGCAACTACGCATAGTCACGCGCCGCGCCTCCGGCAAAAGGCGCGACTGGACGACGGGCGTCAACACCGCGTTTGAAAAAGGCGTAGATCAGGGCGTGGCGGAAGGTATGGCAAAGGGTATAGCGGAAGAAAAAATTGACGCCGCCAAAAACGCTTTGTCAGAAGGCTTGCCTGTTGACATTATCAAAAATATTCCGGCTTAGATGAAGAAATAATAATTACGTTAAAAAACGAGGCGTGAGCCTCTCGCCGCGGAATGCGCGGAGCGGCGCTATATTCCATCCGCACATTCCAATGAAAACCGTCTCACACAAGACTTTCATCCATAATATCGCTAGATTCGGTCTTTTTAGAACGCCGCCGCCATAGATTGCGTTTGACTTTTGTCCGGCGATTTCATATTTTGGATAATATGGATAATACAAAACAAACGCGCGTACAGCAACCTCTATCGCATAGATGGGAGGCGCTTTCCAACACAAACCTTAAAATTATCGGCATAACGCTGATGGTTATGGATCATCTGCATCAGATGTTGGGGGCGCAGGGCGTTCCGGCATGGTTTAATTGGTTCGGGCGTCCGGTCGTTCCTATTTTTCTGTTTCTCTGCGCGGAAGGATTCGCGCACACCAGCAACAGGCCCCGTTATATGTTGCGGCTGCTTGCCGGGTCCGCGTTTATGAGCGCGGCGTCTTTCCTGTTTTCCCGTTATCTGCCTGTTCAGGATGTCGTGTTGATGAATAATATTTTCAGCGCCTTGTTTATGTCCACGTGGTATATGTGGATGATAGACAGCGT
Organism: Treponema sp.; assembly: GCA_031257675.1. Classification (GTDB taxonomy): domain Bacteria; phylum Spirochaetota; class Spirochaetia; order Treponematales; family Breznakiellaceae; genus JAIRKH01. The sequence continues at coordinate 13,560 of JAIROG010000021.1, forward strand.
CCGCAAGAGCGCCGCGGAAAAGAAAGCTGCGTCTGTTGCGGCTGCGGTTGCGGGAATGCTCCTGCCGTTTGCAATCAGCGTGGGCTTGATCGCGCTCATGGCGAACGCCGCCGCTCCGATCAGCCGGATTTCCGCGCTGTTGTTTACGATCATACCTAATCCAATAGGCGTTGAGGGCGGCGTCATGGTGATGCCGCTCGCCGTACTGTTTTATGTGTTCAGAAGATTCCGGCTCGCGCAGATCGGCGTTCTGCTGGCCGTAAGCGCCCTGTCTTTTGTTATATCAAAAAACGCCCAATGGATCATGGCTGCCGCCGCGATTCCCATTGCGCTGTATAACCGGCGGCGCGGCGGAGGAGGCGGCAAACGCTTTTTCTATATTTTTTATCCCGCGCATATCTACCTATTGTATGTTCTTGCGTGGGCGCTGGAAACGCTGTAATGAACGGAGAGGCGCCTCATACATCCACAGGAAAGAAAACTCCAAGGATAGGCGAAAGTTCCCGGCTTGGATCGCTCCTGAACGCGGGATGTATCGCGGAGAAAAGGAATATAATAGTATAGCCGGAATAGCGCGACAAGAAACCTCCGCGCTATATCTATGCCCGCCGCAAACAGGCGGCTGACCCCGCGAATCACCCGCCCGGCTTTTTCACCAGCGCCAGTGTTATCATTATTATCACTTGGGAGACAATCTCCCGCGCAACCGGACCAGCATTCTCTTTGATTTTTGAGAGAGGTTTTTGCGCTATGCCGGTGTTGATCGTCTCCTTGCGGCGCGCCCGCGGTCTCCATATCTATCGACGAGATTTGCCGATCAGAGGCGCCTTGGTCTCCCAAGCGCCCCCTGATCATGGCGGCGATTCGGGATGTCGGGGCGCGCCATCTGGAAGCCGTCCGCTTGGTTCTGTTTGTTCGCCGCTCCAGCGCTAAATATGGCGTCAACCGGCTCATCCTTGTATCGCTTCAAAAAGCAGGCGAGGTTCGGCGTCCGCAACGCCCGAAACAATTTCTTGACCCGCCTTTTCACCGTGCTGACCGATACGCCCAGTTCCCTGGCTATGCGCTCGTATTTCTCGCCTTTCTGTATCCGGCTTAAAATGTCTCTCTCCTGTCCGCTTACATCCAGAGCAAAAGGCGGCGTGGCGCCGCCGCCGTCAAGTAGAATGCTTAAACCCCAAGAACAGAATATTCCGGCGTAGATGTAAAATTGCGTTGGAAAGACAAGAAGCGCCGTGAGCCCAAGTATAGTGACCAGGCTGAGCGCCATGAAGACCGGCAAGGTTATGATAAGGTTATGATGTTGAGATCTTGTTGCGGCGCCATCGCCGGATCAAGATAAAAACCATTGACGCCCGTCACCAGAAGCCATACGACAAGCGACAAGCCAGCCAGCCCCCGCCAAACGAAAGGCGTGTCTTTTATTATGACCATACAAGATCGCCCTCAAGAATGGCATCCAGCGCCTCGTGGGGGGGGGGGGGGGGGCTTCGAGCGTTTTCCATGAGAGTTTCGCTTTCAGCGATTCGGCGTCTCCACAAGCCGTCGTTCAAGGGGTCGCAGGCATGATTCTGAATATCCGCGTCCCGCCTGCGCTCATACCCAATGAGCATGATCAGCGCAATCCAGGTCATGCCGTGATTGATGGCCGCCCGGTCCCCTCCAGAGAAGCCCACTATGAACCGCAGCCGTCTAAATATGCCGGCGTTGTCCGCAGGCACATGCCTCAGAATGACGCCGCCGCCCCGCAGTTCGGTGACATATAAAGCCAGATGGGTCAGGGCGGTTCGCTCAGGCTTCTCGCAACCCGCGACAAAAGGGATCGCTCCTATCAGCTTCGCCGTCCGGTTTTCCGCGAAGTCCGCCCGCTCCGCGTCCGTGAACCGGAACGCCTCCGCGACGACGCAATCGCATAATGGCCCCGACAGGGGAAAGGCGCCTCGCTCTGGCGGGCCGCTTTTATTCCACTTCCCATAATTAACTCCTTTTGGTTAAAAAGCGCCGCTGGCTCTGCGCCCGTATTGTATGGATAAAAAGCGATGGTCAACGGCGCTTTTCAACGCCTCGAATCGACACGCTTGCAATATTACAAAATTATACTATGAAGTTGTCGTTTTGCAAGCGTAAATTTTCTTTTTCAACGCCTTCCCGCTTCACAGTGGTTTTATGACACTCTCAATGACACCCAATGACACTTTTTGACACTTTTTGACACTCAAATTTTATCGCAATTGTATACTTACGTACACATAAATACATATATTCTACTACTTCTATATGGCTTATATACTTAAAATACCTCTATTACCTATATTTATGGCTCTTGACTTTTTGTCCTTTTAGCTATGTTGTTATCAGTTGAAGTCCTAATTAAGTAAGAAGGAATTGAAAATGAAAAGAGTATTGTTGAGAGAAATAAAAAAAGTCGAGATTAATGATCCATCAAAGTTTAATCCTGATTCAGAAGAAGCTTGTTTTGGAAAAGATAATACGGGTCCAGAAGAAAATGATGTTATTGTAGGAAAGTTTATTTGGCATAGAGAGAAAAGTAATAGTAATTTAGATGATACAGGGGATAATAAAGGAGGATTTAGTTTTTATTATGCAAGACGTATTTATGATGATGATTACTTTTATTATATCCCAATAAGAAAAAATAAAAAGACAGTTATTCCTGGTCGGGGACATGGTGTTGGACGATTACCGCAACCTGATAACTCTCCACTTCTGACTATTGATATGAAAGAAGAAATACAAGGGAAAAAATATATTAGAATTATTTCTGCAAGGTATACTAATAAAGCTGAAGTAGAAATGTATGAATATAATAAGGAAATGAAACAGATACGAGAAGAATTGAAACGAGAGAAATATTATGAAAAATCTTTAATTCGTTTTCAAGAAGTGGTATCTAAAAGAAAGATCATAAAATAATCTAATTTTTTTACTAATTAAGCAGAAAACGAAAGTTGTAGGAATTAGCAGCAGCCCCCGCAACTTTCTAACCAAAATTCAAAGGTGATTTTGAATATGGCTGTTAAATTAGTAGATAAAACAAACTTACAAAACCAAGCTCTCAAATTACGTATTTATCCTACAAAAGAACAAGAAATTCTAATCAATAAAACATTTTTTGGGTGTGTTAGAAAAAATTTATAACAACAGAATTGCTGAAAGACAAACTTTTTATGAAAATATTATTAAACCCGAAAAAGATCCTCAAAAACGTAAAAAACTGTGGAAAACAATATAGAGATTTTAATGCGGCTGTTAATTTAAAAGGCGAAAGCATACGGCTGGCAAGGTCGGAATTTATGCCTATGGAGGATTGTTTGTCTAGGAAGAACAAGTATATACTTGGAGATCTTAGAAATCCCATGAAGTAGGAAACTGAAATTTCTCAGGGTGTGTAATTACGTGTGTACGTAAGTATACAATTGCGTTTGCTTTTAGACGATGGACGCAGCCACTATTTCGGATCAAATGCTGGTTACTCATCCTTTTGAACTTGAGGTGAGGGCAGGGAATACGGTAATACGACAGGCCGGGTATGAATCTGAATCCCCGTGTTTTGACGAAATCCGGCTGTGTTTTCTGGCTGGAGGGCGCTGGTTTCGGACCGGTTCGGCGTATTTTTGCAAAAATACGCCAAATCTGCGAGACTTGTGTCGGACTAAAAGTCCTCGACAACCAACCGGGTTGTTGAACAAGTCCATTGAATGAACCAACACTCCTCACCGCTTCATTGGATATTCAGGCTGACGGGACCATACGTTTGGCATGAAGCGTCCGTTTGAACCGCCGGAATTTTGACTTTCCCCGTATGAGAGGATTATATCACGCCATGGAGTGTTCACACAACGTAAAGAGATAACAGCAAGCGCCGCATACCCCACCCAACGCGCGACTTCCTTATCACCGCCGGTTTTAATACTGGACTTGTTCGACAACCTGTTTTACTGAACCCTGTCGGGTTCGGGTTGTCGAACAAGTCTACTCTTGGGCATCAGGATGGACTTTGATTGCGGTTGCGTCCCAATAAAAACGCCTTCCCGTCCATCTGTAGGGGAACTTTTCCGGCAAGGGCCGCCATGTACACATGTACACCCGTTCTCAACGATATAGAAAGAGCGTTCAAGAAAGTTTGATTCTCTATTTTACGCGCCCCCGCCGCTTTGTTGATATTTCCATAGCATCCACGTCGCTCAATTTCTGAGCTTGCCTAACCGATGAAACCAAATCACGATTAAATGTTTTTTGGGAAATTTGCGCCATAGCGCCATTCTCAAACAGATCATCTAAAGCGTTATTCAGCGCATTAGTGAGGATGTCATTCCCTTTTTTTAGACAAATACCAATGTATTCATCAGAATGTCCTTGCCAAATCACTTCAAAGGGGCTGTCTTCTTTTCCCGCGTAGTCAAATGCAACGATATTATCAACCACAATCAGATCAACCCTTCCAAGTGTAAGGTCATCGAAGCAATTGAGTATCTTGTCATAAGAATAAGATGTAAAACTTATGCCCTGTCCACTCAATCTTTCGGTAAAATATTGGGCTGTTGTATCACTTTGATAACAAACGCTATGCCCCGCAATGTCTTCAGGTCTTTCAATCTTAAAACGAGGACCTTTGAGGGCTACGATGGTTATGGAGCTGTCAATGTATGGTTCAGTGAAATTATACTTATTTTGCCGTTCAGGTAAAATAGTAATATTAATGGCAATGTCATACCTATTAGTATTCAAACCGGCTAGAATGCCTTCCCAAGCGACATCTACATACTCCACTCGAAGTCCCAGCCTTTCGGCCAAAGCCTTTGTCAAATCAATGTCAAATCCAATAAGGGTTTGACCATTAGCATCGTAATATTCCATAGGCGGATACCCGATTTCAACACCCACTGTGAGCGCGCCTTCTTTAATGGTGATACCTTGCTGTCGTTGCGACTGTTTTGTACATCCACCGCACAAAACACTCAACATGAAAAAAAGAAAAAATGCTTTATAAAACAACATCTCTTATACTACTCCCCATTCCCGCGCTTCGAAGCGCCTTCCTTTTTTGTAATCGCGTTCCGGCTTTTCGCTCACCCTATTAGCTCTCCTGTTCATTTTTACATCCAAACATCCGCTTTCGTGTTTGCCTGTCTTTTGCTTTGATTGGTTTGACATTTATGTCAAACCTCCTTTACTAATTATTACGCAAATCCGCGATACATTGCTTTCGAAAACAAAACGCGCGGCTAGCTGTGTAGAAGATCATTCCGCCGAGGTTAAAGCCCGCGCCGGCAAGCGGCGTGGAGAGAAGCTCCGGCAGCAGCGGTTTGGTTTAGCGCCTAGCTTTGCGGAAAGCCAATCAAAGATTGATTTAATTGATGTGTAAAACGCAAAGACGGTATTAGCGTCGCTTAGTAACGGAACAAAGGCGGATGCTAATTCTACAATTATACTCCCTTTGTTTATTTCTTTGATGAACAATGCGGCTTTTTTTTCTTTATCGCCGCCTTTAGACAATAGATTATACTGAATCATCCAATCCTTCTAAAGATTCTTTGAATTCAGATAAAGAGATATATTCTTTATATTCAATTTTAATTGTTAAGGAAGGATTAATCTCAGACATTTCATTTCCCTCTCTTCATTTCCTGAAAAACATCTATTTCTTTGGCAGATGTTTTTCTCATTGTAACGCCCCGTCAATCCGCGCCTGTAATGCAATCGTCATTTTAAGGACAGCAATAATTTTCTGGTAATGCTCTATATCCTCAAATGAGAGAACCCGGACCTTGCGGTCTTTGAGCCATTTTTCGGCGGGCTGGTAGCCGCCGATGCAGTAGCCCCATATTTCAAGAGGGATGTTTTCAAAACACTGCTTTTTATTGACGTATACTTTTTCCGCTTTGTAATTGACGCTTTCCACTTTGTTTGTTCCGGTGGCAGGAAAATCGGCCATGCCCATTATGGGACTGACATTTTCCATCAAATGGAGCCCGCGCAACAAGGAGCCGATAGAAGCCAGCTTTTGAAACTGTTCGGCATTTTCAGGATAGGGTACGCGGGGAAAATCTATCTTGAGGAATTCCTTATATTTCCGGCGGTAATTATTGCTGTATAAAACAGCGTAGATATAATCGAGAATGTCTATGGGGGCGAAAGTGTTTTCCGTATCGTCTTTTTCTTCGGTGAAGGAAAGTCCGGTTTTACTCGCTATTTCCACAACTACCGGCATATCCAGATTAGGGCGGCGTTGGGCAGTGTTGTCTAATT
>JAIROG010000050.1 GCA_031257675.1 Treponema sp.
GTTGCCGTCGCTTTCCTGGCGCTTGCCAACAACTAATCACTGTATAAATCAAGTATGTCCCCACCCATACTCTTATAGTATTCTTTCCACCCCTTATGTCAACTATGCGTAACATGAGATCCTGAATGTAAATATAAAGGAAATATCAAAATCATTTTCTGATTTTCGTTTTTCCGTTTCCGCACTGCTGATTAATTTTATTTTTACACCTTTATTTTAAAAATGGGGTTAATACCCCGCCCCTTGGGGCGGTTAAAACTGGGGGCGCGGGAGATTTGTTCCCCCTGCATACGCAAAGATTTCAAGAAGAAATCTTCAATACCCCGCCGCTCTGCGGCGGGGATTCTTTATTTTACATTTGCTTTGTCAAAGATATTTCTTTCCGGACAAATTGATTTGCAAACAGGTTTTATACGGTATTATTCATAAAGTTATTGCCTCCCCTGTTGCTGTTTTTTCAGTCATATTTTGTGTTTCACTTTTTACCGGCAAACTGCTCGGACTGCCTTTTAAAAATACTGTTCCGTTAATATTTACCACATCATTTACCACATCGGCACGAAATTCGCCGGTTTCTCTGGCAATAGCGGTTATAACGTTTCCTTTGCGGCCTGTCATATCTTTGGTATTGGTGATGGGACCATTAATAGAATTGCCGATGCTCGCAATAAATTCGGTAATATTAAAGAGGATTGGAAATAAAATAGCAAACAGAACACGCCCGCCATCCGTGGCGGACGCTTCGCAGCGGGTGTTATTTCGCATAACAGGACTGTTTACGCTGCGCCCGCAGTAGCGGGCTTGGCCTCCATTCGCCTAGCTCAATCGCTACGCTCATTCGCACGGCTCATTCCGGCACATTTGGGGCGGCACGAAACCCTGCGGGTTTCTTTATAGCGCCGCCCAAACGTCGTAAAACAGCCGGAACGTTATACGCAATACTGCCCTAAACTGGTTGACAAAATATTGACAATATAATAAATTTCGGTAGAAGGAATTACATGAATATTGAAAAAGTTCTTAAAAAAAATTTTAACGGCGTTATTTCTGTAAAAGTAAATAATGAAAGTATAATTCAGAAAGCATACGGTTATGCTGATATTGTAAATAAAATTCCCAATGAAATAGATACAAAATTTGCAACCGCATCCGCGGGAAAAGTGTTTGTTGCGGTTGGTGTTTTACAATTAATTGAAAATAATAGAATAAATTTAAATGACACCATTGGAAATGTATTGGATATTGATCTCAAAAAGATAGATAAAAATATAACCATTGAACAACTACTAAATCATACTTCTGGAATTCCTGATTATTTTGATGAAAGTGTAATGAATGAATATGCCGAATTATGGACTGATTTTCCGAATTATAAAATACGAAAATCAATGGATTTAGTGCCTTTATTTATTGACAAGCCGATGATGTATAAGGCAGGTGAAAAGTTTCAGTATAATAATACGGGTTTTGTAGTATTGGGTTTAATAATAGAAAAGATCACAAACCAATTATTTGACAAATATTTATCGAAAAATATTTTTGATCCCTGTGGGATGGAAAACACTGGCTATTATGAACTGGATCGTTTACCCAGAAAATGTGCAAACTCATATATCTATGATAAAAAACGACAGGAATATTATACAAATATATACAGTGTGGATGTAAAAGGAACCGGAGCAGGCGGTGCCTTTACTACATTAATTGACGTGGAGAAATTCTGGAGAAAATTATTAGGTGGCAAACTATTATCGAGTAATATTTTGGAAAACATGCTGTCATTACAAAGTAGCAGTGATACAGAATATTATGGATATGGAATATGGCTTGAAAAAACAGGCGAAAAGACATTTGAACCCTGGTTTCAAGGGATGGATCCCGGAGTAAGTTTTATATCAATATACAACCGAGAAAAAGAAATAAGCATAACAATAATAAGCAACACTGGAATGATGTATGGGAAATGAAAAGAAAGATAGAAGAAATGATTATGTAAAACGGGCAGTACTGCACATAACAGGGCTGCTTGCGCTGCGCCGCCGGTAGGCGGCTCGGACTACGTTTTGGCTAGGTCATTCCGCGCCCCAGCGTAGCTGGGGAACGCTCCTTCCCACGCTCACTCCAGACACATTGCCCGCCCCCGCAATGCTACGCATTGCGGGGGCGGGCAATGTCATATACAGCCGGAACGTTATAAGGCTTTTGGGATGGATAATACTTTATGTGTCTGACATTTCATGTTCCATGTTATACATCATGTTATACTGTTAAAAGGTCAGCGCAGAGCGGCGGGGTGGTAAACACCCGGAGATTAAAACGAAAATTTTTACAATCTTTTTCTTGACAAAGCAAGATAATATACTATAATGAAAAACAAAGGCAGGCGTTATGGATGGATTATCATTAAAAGAACGTTACGGGCATCTTTTCGGACAACTCTCCGAACTTTCTCATGCTCCGGCTAAAATCAATGAATTCAATGTGTATCAAGAAGGAAATCCAAGCATCCGGAAAATGATGGATGCAATGCTTAAAGAAAATTTGCTGCCAGGCTCCCGTCTTGAGGGAAGGGAATACTTTGCGGACTTCTTTGAGCAAGTCAAGGCGGGAAAGCGCGGGTTGCTCCTTTCGGAACATTACAGCAATTTGGATTTACCTGTTATTTTTTACCTTTTGGAGCATGATGGGAGTGATTTTGGCAAGGAAATCGCGCAGAGGATCGTCGCTATTTCCGGCAAGAAACTGAACGAAGACAACCCCTTGGTACGGGCTTATACCGAAGCCTTCACCCGCATCGTGATTTATCCCAGCCGGAGTCTTGCAAAAGTAACTGACCCGGAAGAAATCAACCGAGGCAAAAAAATCAATATGGCCGCAATGCGCGCCATGGATAGAGCGCGGCTGAACAAACAGATAATAGCGGTGTTTCCCAGCGGCACCCGGTACAGACCCGGTTGCCCGGAAACAAAGCGCGGGGTTCGTGAGATAGATTCTTATCTGCGGATTTTTGACATTATGATCCTCGTGTCAATCAACGGGTCGTGTCTGCGCCTTTCTCCCGACAACATGGAAGACATGCTTGCAGACCATGTTTTCCATGACAAGGTTATCGTCGCCTCAAGTCCCGTGATAGAGTGCAAGCCCTTCCGCAAGGCGCTCATTAACAGCATTGATCCGGCGAGCGGCATTGACCCTAAACAGGCGACCGCCGACCGTATTATGGAATTGCTTGAGGAACAACATATAAAATACGAGGCTGTGAAAGAAGCGGAGTGAACCGCTATCCCGCCCTGAAAGGTCGCCTTTTAGGGTAGGACGGCGCCCGCGTCTTCCAATAATCAAGGGGGGAATGGGCTATTTGACGCGGCTAATGCCGCCGCCATTCTCTTTTTTTGCGAACACCACTTTTCTGAAGCTGAATAGATAATCGGCTAAAGAAGCGTATGCCAGTATCACGCAAATAATGGAAAGGACGGTGACAATGTTCTTTGTAAAAAGCGGCGGATCGAAGCCAAATCGCGCGCAACTTTCCAACAAAAGCGTATAGAAACAGGTGATGATGTACGTGACTGTTTTTGTTTTTCCGCCCTTGCGCGCTCCGATGGCGACTCCCTGCTGGGCAGCCATCAGCCGCACGAAGTTGATGACAAATTCACGATACACGATAAGCAACAGGGCGAAAGACGGCATATAGCCGCTCAAAGTGAGACAGAAGAAAACCGTTATATTGAGTATCACATCGCAGAAAGGATCGAAAAGTTTGCCGAAATCACTCACTTCATCGCGCTTCCGCGCAAAGTGTCCGTCAAAGTAATCGGTGAGTTCCGCGAAGGCAAGCAACGGTATCAATACAAACACCGACACTTCACCGAAACGCCCGATCCAGACAGGAATAAAATATACCAAAAAGAAAACCGGCGCGAGAAAACCTCGCAACCATGTAAATTTATCCGCTAGTTTCATACAAGAAGTATACTCCTATCCATCAAGATTGTGAAGCGCCGTAATTGCCGAAAACATCCATCACTTCATCAAACGTAGCGCAATTCAGGCAACGACAGGCTTTTTCTTCGGCTTCTTTTCGTGAAATGCCAGCAATCGCCCGTTTAACGCCGCCTATGGCGCTTGGGTTCATACTCAGATCGGTTATACCCATGCCGGCAAGTATTTGACTGAGCAGGGGATCTCCCGCCATCTCGCCGCAGACGCTGATAGGAATGCCCGCCTTGCGCGCGGCATCGGCGGTCATCTTGATCGCCCGCAAGACCGCCGGTTGACGGGCGTTTGCAAGTTCTGATAGCGCGATGTTTCCTCGCTCAGCGGCCATGATGTACTGGGATAGATCGTTTGAGCCAATGCTGAAAAAATCAGACGCCGCCGCAAGTTTATCCGCCATGATCGCCGCCGCAGGGGTTTCCACCATTATCCCAAACGGGACGGGCCATGCATGCGCAACGCCTTCTCGCTCAAGGTCAGCATGGACATTTGCAAGCGTTTTCTTGCAGAAAAGGATTTCTTCCACCGTACTTATCATAGGCGCCATTATTTTTATCGTAAAACCCTCTCCCGCCCGAAGTATGGCTCGCAATTGTCCAATGAAAAGCTGAATTTCTCTTTGGCACAACCGTATCCCGCGTACGCCGAGGAAGGGATTCTCCTCTTTTTCCTGATCAAGCCACGCAAGAGGTTTGTCCCCGCCTATGTCGAGGGTACGGATGGCAACCGGAGCGTTGCGGAAAAACGCCAGTATTTCTTTGAGTATGGCGGTTTGAGTCTCTTCATCCGGCACATTTGGACGGGAAAGAAAGAGAAATTCCGTACGTAAAAGTCCAATGCCTTCTGCGTTGAATTCGGCGGACCTTTTTGCGTCCTGCTTTTCGCCTACATTAGCGCGGACATATATCTTTACCCCATCGGTTGTAACGGCGTCTTTCTTGCTGTCCTCAAAATCCCGCCTCTTTTTTTCTTCCCAGCCGGCTATCTTTTTTTTGAAGTCAGCCTGTGTCCGCGCGTCAGGATCAATTGTAACCGAACAATTCTTTCCATCAATAATGACGAGCGTTCCATTTTCTACGCTTTCATCAAGGTGATAGCCCGATATGCCGGGGATACCGAGTGTTCTAGCCAGAATCGCCGCATGGGATGTCGCGCCGCCTGTTTCGCTCAAAATGCCGCGAATCCTGTTTTCAAAACGGACAATCATGGAAGGTTGCGCTTCCCTGGCGGCAAGGATGAGGTCACCTGAATTTCCGGACTCCGCGCCGCCCTGTCCGGCAAGGACGGCAAGGACGCGGGAGGACACATCATTGATATCGGCCGCCCTTTGCGGAAGATAATCGCCAGGCAGTTTGCGGTACTCCAGCGCCAGTTTGTTCATCTTTTGCTGATAAAAATATGCGGCGCATGCTTTTTCCGTACTTATAGCTTTCTTCACCTCATCAATGAGGTCTCCATCCATCAGAATAAGTTTTTGCGCATTGAAGATGCCCGCCTCATCAGCGTGTCCATCTTGAACGAGGCTCGCCTCACGCGCCTCAAGTTCCATTTTTACATGGGCGACAGCGGAATCAAAGCGGCGGATTTCCGCATCGACATCGCTTATCGCGGTTTTTGGACAAGACGCAACCGCGCCTTCGCGGTACAGGCGCCCCATCGCAATGCCCGGCGCGAGAGACAGCAGTTTGTCCCGAACATTTGCGTCAGCTTTAAGAGCGGCAGGCGGCTCGCCGAAGTTGTCCTCAACAAGTTTTCGAATGGCGCCCAGCGCCTGTTCCGCGTCATCTCCAGATATCCGCACTTCAACCTCGTCTCCAAGCAGTATGCCGAGCAGGGCGAGTTTGTTGACGCTTCGCGCCGATTCTGGACCCTTGTTTCGGCTGATATTCCTCACCCTTATAACAGAGGCAAATGAAGCGGCGGCGCTTGCAAACATTGAAGCGGGACGGGCATGGAGTCCATTTTTGAGGCGGGAAACAAACGTATACGATACATAGGCGCCTTCATCTTCGGCGGTGGATTCCACTTGCCCTGCAACGACATCACCTAAATCGCTCTGCTTCGGCGACAAGGCTGCGATGGCTTCCTGCCTGACAACTTCAAGGCTGGCGCCTATGGAAATCTGCGCTGCGGCGGAGACAGCGCCCTCAACAAGAGGAGCGGAGCAAAGGCTTATGCATTCCGCTTGTTCCTTTTCAAGGAATTCAATAGCGGTCTTTGCGCTTAATAACGCGCTTCCCATATCCATAAGCACAAGAACGCCGTCATCCGAATACACCGATTCTATGGACTCCATGATGTCCATCGCGTCAGCGCCGAGTTCAGCGCGACCCTCTCCTACCCCGCCGGCGGCGGCTATAGGAAGCGCTCTATTGGAAGAAACACGCCGGGCAAGATAAGCGGCTGCCTCAGACAAAGCCCGGCAGTGTGAAACAAGAACAAGTCCTACCAAAACATCATCCTAATATCATGGAGGCGGCTTGCAACAACAGAAAAGTACTGGTTGCGCCCGGATCCTGATGACCTATGCTACGCTCGCCAAGATAGCTGGCGCGTCCTTTTTTAGCTTGGAGCGGAATGGTCGCCTTCATGCCTTCTTCCCCCGCGTCTGCGGCGGCTTTCAGAGCTTCTTTTATGTCATTTTCCCCGCTCTCTTTCAGCGATGCCAGAGCGGGAAGCCATGCGTCAAGCATCGTTTTGTCGCCTTTCCGCGCTTTGCCGAGTTGCTCTATGCCCTGCACCCCTTTCTCAAGGGCGGTTATCCATACATCAAGATCAATTTCCTGTTTGCCGGCAAAAATAGCGGAGGCGCGAAGAAAAAAAGTGCCATATAAGGGACCGGAAGCGCCGCCTACGTTTTTTATCAGAGACATTGAAACGCTTTTAAAGGCGGCGCCAATGTCCGCAGGCGGCGTCGCTTCCAGCGCGGATACAACGGCATTGAAACCCCGCGCCATATTGACCCCGTGATCCCCATCTCCAATATCAGAGTCAAGCTTGGAGAGGAAATCCTTTTGTTCGGTGTATATGGCGGCGAGCTTTTTCAGCCAGTCAACAACCTGTTGCAAAGTAATCATCATATTCCCCAACGGAGACCGGGCGTCAAAACAGGCGCATCCCACAGCTTCACGATATCCGCGTCCGCTTTCATAACCGTAATGCTGAATCCCTGCATCTCAAGGGATGTGATATAACTGCCTACCAAGTTGCGGACAACTTTAACGCCTTTCTTCTTTGCGAGTTCAAACGCCGCATTGTAGATCACGTACAATTCAATAAGCGGCGTACCGCCCATGCCGTTGACAAACAGAATGATCTCTTCTCCTTGTTTAAGCGCTAAATCTTGGACAATCGGCTCAAACAACATCGCCGCAAGTTCATCCGCGGCTTTAATCTTGATCCGCTCGCGCCCCGGTTCTCCGTGTATGCCAACGCCAAGTTCAATCTCATCATCGCCAATCTCGAAAATCGGCTTGCCAACGGCAGGCAGTGCACAGGAAGTCAACGCAATGCCCATGCTGCGTCCATTATTTTTACAATAGTTGGCATATCTTGTCACCGTTTCAAGCGAATCTCCTCTTTCCGCAGACGCGCCAATGATTTTCTCGGTAAGAACCGTACTACCGACGCCCCGCCGTCCCGCTGTGTAAAGACTGTCCTCCACAGCGACATCGTCCGCAATGACAATGGACTCGACTTTGATATTATCCGTAGCGCAAATATCCGCAGCCATTTGGAAGTTCATTATATCGCCGGTATAGTTCTTTACAAGGTGAATGACGCCCGCGCCAGCGTCAACCGCCTTTGTCGCGGCTTCCATTTGGTCAGGCGTTGGGGATGTAAACACTTCCCCCGGACAGGCCGCGTCAAGCATACCAAGCCCCACAAAACCGCCGTGCATAGGCTCATGCCCGCTGCCGCCCCCCGAAATGACAGCCACCTTGCCCTTTCGCGTTGGTTCTTTACGAGTGATGAAATTCGGCTCATAATGAACCTTGAGGATATCTTCATGAGCGGCTTCCATGCCCTTTAGAGATTCGACAACCACTTTTGATGGATCATTGATTAGTTTTTTCATAAAAACCTCCTAATAAAAATAATACGCATAAAGTTTGATTCGCAATGGGGCCTAATACCCCCGCCCTTTAAGGCGGTTGAAATTGGCAACGCCAACAAAAGCGGCAATAGACCCCACAATTACATAAGTTCCTTACACTCGAACCGAGGGTTCACCGCCCTGAAGGAGGGCGGCGAGGTTCATTTCACACACTGCGCGTCGAAATAAAGTTCGCCCCGGTACCGCACAGGTTCGGAACGACAACATCTCCAGCTTTGAATGGAGCCTTCACTTCAAGTTCATCAAGCGATGCCATCGCTTCAAAAATCTTGTCTTTGGGGATGTTTTTGTCAGTCTTTACCGGCATACGGGAAATCGCCCCGCCCGCCGCGCGGACTGTCGATGTGATGACCCGCGTGGGGTTGCTGGTTTCCTGTTTGCCGTACTCTTCCCCACGAACGCAGTCGTTTCCGGTTACGGCGAAACCGTTGTTCTCGTCAACCTGCAAACGGCACCCTTTCGGACATACGATGCAGACAAGCCCGGTCATCCCGTCAGCGCGTTTTGTACGGAATTTTACAGGGGACCCGCTCATCCTCCCGGCGCTGTTCACGGACACAACAAGGGGAGCATCCTTCGCTTTTTCAATTCTTTCAAATAATGACTTGGGCAGCGTGATTTTCTCCATTTCACCAGGCGCCAAATGTTCCCGTTTGAAGGATGCGATCATTGCATCCCCGCTCTTCACCTCGATCTTTGACGCTTTGTAAATGGCGGTGGAACGGAAGAATATGTCAACGCTCTTGTCAACATTCTCAAGACGTATCTTTTGAGGCGCCGTGTATCCTATGCCTTCCCCATTCTGCACCTGTATGACCTTTTCAGGCTTTTTGTACGCATACTTTGCGGCGGCCGCTCCGGCTCGTATGCTTTCCGCTGTAACAAAGTCAACAAGATCGTGTACATGGGCGACATTTCCGCAAGCAAAAATGCCCGGAACGCTCGTCTCCATGTTCTCGTACACCACGGGCCCGCTCGTGCGGGGGCTGATTTCAATCCCCGCCTGACGGGAAAGCTCATTTTCTGGAATAAGCCCCACGGAAAGGAGCAATGTATCGCAGTCAAGCGTTTGATCGGCGCCCGGAATCGGTTTGCGCTGTTCGTCGACCTGCTGAACAACCACCTGCTCCACTCGTTTGCCGCCTCGAATGTCGGTAACTGTGTGGGAGAGGTGGAGGGGTATGCCATAATCTTCAAGGCATTGGACGATGTTGCGGGTGAGACCCGATGAATACGGCAACACTTCGTACACACCGAGGACTTTCGCGCCTTCAAGCGTCAACCGCCGCGCCATTATGAGTCCTATATCGCCTGATCCCAGAATCACGATCCTCTTGCCCACGGTGAATCCTTCGATATTCATGTAAAGCTGCGCGGCGCCAGCCGTAAATATACCGGCGGGCCTTGCGCCTGGTATGCCAATGGCGCCCCGCGTTCGTTCGCGGCACCCCATTGCCAGTACAATAGCGTCAGCCGCAAGCCGCATGTACCCGTGTTCAGCGTGAATCGCGTAGACGATTCTGTCGGGAGATATGGCAAGAACCATAGCTCCGGTGAGAATTTCAATGGCAGGGTATGTTGGAAGCTGTTCTATGAACCGTTGCGCGTATTCAGGTCCGGTCATCTCTTCCTTAAAATAATGCAGTCCGAATCCATTATGAATACACTGATTGAGGATTCCGCCAAGCGTGTCATTCCGCTCAAGTATCAGTACGCTTTGCGCGCCTTGTTCCGCGGCGGATATGCCGGCGGCAAGTCCCGCGGGCCCGCCGCCTACTACGATAACACCGTATGTATCTTTCATAGACTCGCCCTCTTCCCTTTTGTTTTTCCGGTAACGATGTACATGCCTTCCCTGTCCTGCGGGACGTCCATCTGGCTGATATTGGCGTATTTGGCGATAAGAGCCAAAACGCGCGGTCCGCAGAAACCGCCCTGACAACGCCCCATGCCGGCGGCGCACCGGCGTTTAACCGCGTCAAGCGAGCGCGGCGGCAAAGGACGGTTCAAAGCGTCAACAATTTCACCCTCAGTCACCGTCTCGCATCGGCATACTATCGCGCCATACAAAGGATTTCTCCTTATCGCTTCCCGTTTTTCCTCATCGCTCAAATATTTGAAGCGCGTGACTTTCCGTTTTGCCACAAAGTCGGGATTCGGCGTGGAATCAAGCCCTTTGTCGAGGAGCATGCCGGACACATCTTTAGCAATGGCGGGAGAAGCGGTCAGACCCGGGGACTTTATGCCCGCTATGTTGAAAAATCCCGGCGTCCGCTCCGATTCGCCGACGATGAAATCTTCAAGTCCGGCGTCGGCGCGTATGCCGGAGAAATTCCTGATGGATGCGCGTAGATTCACGGAAGGCACACAACGGAGGGCGTTCCTCGCCACATATTCAAGTCCGTCCGCCGTACTTTCGGTCGCTTCACGCGGACAATCCGTGCTGTCCGGCCCCACAATGATGTTGCCGTGTACGGTCGGCGCCACAAGCACCCCCTTGCCAAGTTTGGAGGGACAGGGAAATACAACCATGTTGACTAGGTGAGCTTCTGTAGTGTCAAGAATATAGTACTCGCCCCGTTTAGGCTGAATGGTGAAGAATTTTTCGTCCACCATTTCGCTCACTATATCTGAATTAACGCCGGACGCATTCACCACAAAACGGGCGGTAAATTCGCCTTTTTTTGTATTGACAACAAAATATCCATCTTCTTTCTTTATATGAGTCGCTTCCGCGTTAAACTCAACTTTCGCGCCGCCGGAGACCGCGCATTCAGCCTGGGCAATGGCAAACTCCCACGGAGCGAAGATGCCCGCCGAGGGCGCGTAAAGCGCGCATATAATGTCGCGGCTCAACGCCGGCTCCATGTTGAAAAGCTCTTCGCCTTCAATGATTCGCAACCCCGGCGCGCCGTTTTTATTGCCTTTAACGTATAGCTTCTCAATGCTCTTGCGATCCGCCTCGTCAAACCCGACCACCAGGGACCCGGTTTTTTTGTACATGACATCCAGATCCGCGCAGAGCCGCTCAATCAGACTGTTGCCTTCAACATTGTACCGCGCCATTTTGGCGCCGGGCGCCGGATCATATCCCGCATGAACAATCGCGCTGTTTGCCTTTGACGTCCCGTCCGCGACATCGTTTTCCTTTTCTAAAAGGAGCGTCTTTATTTTATAGCGGCTTAATTCATATAAAAGGGAACAACCGCAAACCCCTCCGCCTATAATAATAACATCTTCCATTACAGTAGCGCCTCCATGGAGATTACAGCGCTTGAAGAACGCTCGTCATAAAGTGATTTCAAAAGAGGTTTTTCAAGACGCCCCGCCCCCTATGGAGCGGCAAATTTTGAAAAACCGTCTGTATTGAGTTTTTTCATCAAACCTTCAAACAAACATCCACGCTTTACCGAACGTTCCCGCCGCTTTGCGGCGGGAACGAGTTCATCCATTAACTATATTAAATAAAGGGCTTTACTGCCTGTGCTACGAGACCGCCGGCAATGGCGCCGCAGATCGGACCAACAACGGGAATCCACGCATAGCCCCAATCTGAACTGCCTTTGCCTTTCATGGGAAGCAACGCATGAGCGATGCGGGGACCAAGGTCGCGGGCAGGATTGATGGCGTAACCGGTTGTACCGCCAAGGCTGATGCCGATTGTGCAGATGACCGCCCACACATAGAAGTTGCCGGCTTTGACGGCCACATCAGCTTCACATGCAAGAAGCGTAAACACCAGCACGAAGGCGCCTATAATTTCACTGATGAGATTTGCCGGGGTGTTGCGGATGGCTGGACCTGTTGAGAACACACCGAGTTGGGTTCCTGGATCCGGCGTCTGATCAAAGTGATCTTTGTACATAAGCCAGACAAGAAAAGCGCCCGTAAAAGCGCCCGCAAACTGGCACAGTATGTAGCCGGGCACCTGCGCCCAAGCCATCCCGCCGGTAACGGCGATAGCAAGGGTGAGCGCCGGATTAAAGCTGGCGCCTGAAGCCGTTCCGAAGATGGTCGCGGGTACAAAAACCGCCAACGCCCATCCAACAGTGATGACTATCCATCCGGAACTATTGCCTTTTGTTTTGCTCAGAATGACATTTGCCACTACGCCGTCACCCAGCAATATCAATATGCATGTTCCCATAAATTCCGCT
The DNA here is from genome assembly GCA_031257675.1 of Treponema sp. Classification (GTDB taxonomy): domain Bacteria; phylum Spirochaetota; class Spirochaetia; order Treponematales; family Breznakiellaceae; genus JAIRKH01. The sequence goes on from JAIROG010000050.1 coordinate 12,271, forward strand.
AAATATGGATTCATATGATTCTCCTCTAAATTTTAGCGACTGTTCGTGGTTTTAAGTTTAACAATTTATGCAATAGACCCATGAACGGTCGCCCAAATTTTATTAAGTTAACTTTTTTCCCAATCCAGGGAACGTTTTACCGCTTCTTTCCAGCCGGCAAGCAGCTTCGTCCGCTCATCGTTTTGTATCGCCGATGTGAAAGTCTTGTCGACCGCTATATTCTGAAGAATATCCTCTTGATCTTTGTAATACCCTACCGCAAGACCCGCAAGATAGACGGCGCCCTGCGCCGTAGATTCAATAATCTTGGGACGGATGACATCGCTTCCAAGAATATCCGCCTGAAATTGCATGAGGAAGTTGTTCGCGCATGCGCCGCCGTCAACACGAACCGCCTTGACCGATGTTCCCGCATCAAGACCCATTGCGGTAATGACATCCACGCTCTGATATGCGAGGGACTCGACGGTCGCCCGAATAAAATGCGCCTTTGAAGTGCCGCGGGTAATTCCAAGAACGGCGCCACGCGCATACTGATCCCAATACGGAGCGCCGAGTCCGACAAAAGCCGGAACCACATACACGCCCCCGGTGTCTGGAACTTTTCCGCAATAGTATTCGCTGACAGCCGCGTCATCAATAAGTTTGAGTCCGTCGCGCAGCCACTGCACCGCAGCCCCGGCCACAAACACACTTCCTTCCAAAGCGTAGGTTACCTTGCCGTTCAATCCCCAACCAATGGTTGTAAGAAGACCGTTCTTGCTTTCCACAGCTTTCTCGCCGGTGTTCATCAGGATGAAGCAGCCTGTACCGTAGGTGTTTTTCACCATGCCTGTTTCAAAACAACACTGTCCGAAGAGAGCGGCTTGCTGGTCGCCGGCAATACCCGCTATCGGTATGAGTTTGCCATCGATCTCTGTTTCACCGAACACTCCGCTTGACGGTTTCGCCTCTGGAAGCATAGATTTGGGAATATTGAGTTCTTTGAGGATTTCATCATCCCACTCAAGCGTATGGATATTGAAGAGCATTGTACGGGAAGCGTTGCTATAGTCTGTCGCGTGAACTTTCCCTTTCGTGAGTTGCCAAACCAGCCATGTGTCAATGTTGCCGAACGCCAACTCGCCTTTTTCGGCTTTTTCCCGCGCGCCGGGAACATTTTCGAGAATCCAGCGAACCTTTGTTCCAGAGAAGTAGGCGTCAACTATAAGTCCGGTTTTATTTTTTATTTTTTTATCAAACCCTTTGGACTTAAGGGTGTCGCAATACTCCGCGGTACGGCGGCATTGCCAGACAATGGCGTTATACACCGGTCTCCCTGTTTGACGATCCCATACAACCGTGGTTTCCCGCTGATTAGTGATGCCAATTGCGGCGATATCATCCGCCTTGACGCCTGACTTTGCAACGGCCGCAGCCATGACGCCTGATTGGGACCCCCAGATTTCCATAGGATCATGTTCAACCCAGCCTGGTTTGGGGAAGATTTGGGTGAATTCCTGTTGAGCCACACTGACAATGTTACCCTGCTTGTCAAAGATGATACAACGGGAACTTGTTGTACCCTGATCAAGAGCTACCAAATATTTTGCCATAGGTACGTCTCCTCTCAATATTATTTAGTCGCCGCGTCGTACGACCCGGCCCTAGAAACAAGACGCCTGCTGTCAAAAGCGATCTCCCTTGCAATGACATCTTGTTTTGTTATTATATTAACGCTCCGTAACATCAAGCTGTCAAGAGAAAATTTTTCTTTTTCTTAAAATATCTCCTTCAATAAAGATTAGGGCGTTGAACGCGAGTATCCCCCCCTCCCCCCTGTGTTGTGGACGCTGGCAATTACGGCAAAGATGAGGGTCAAAACGAGCATGAGCGGCATACCGTATGCGATAGAAGACGCCGCGTTACCGGCGCCGTTGGGAACGGGCTTATGGATGAAGGGGAATTCCGGCATTTGTTCGGGAAGTATACGAAGCGCGAGTTGGTTGACGGGTATAACCGGTGTGTCCATGAGCATATACTCCCCCAGGGAGCGTAGCGGGGGACGGAGGCGTTATAGAGGAAATACGCTTGGGAAGCGGCGCGGAGCGCGACCTTGCCCTGAGCCGGGATATGCGGTTGACCAGCCGGACCCTCAAACCGGGGGACATCAACGACCGGGGATTTTTATCGCGGGAAGCGCCGAATACGCTGAAACGGGAACGGCAGGTGGACGCATATATTCCATTAAAAAAAAATATGACGGCGTATGACGAGGCGGTTCGCGCTGCGCGGACGCCGGAAACGGTGTGGCAGAAGCGTCCGAACAGGAAACGGGAGAGCCAAAGGATTGCGTTTGCAAGCGATGTAGGGCCGATGTGGGAGCGCGAGAGTCCGGAAGAAAATGTTCCGGTGAACGGATGTGTAGTTCATGACCGTAAAGATGATGAACAGTACGTGTTTGTCACGACGGATACGGAAAAGACGGCGCGGCAAATCATGCTGGCGTATGAAATGCGCCCTGAGATTGAGGAAGATTACCGTCAGCGGGAAAATCTTTGCCGGTCATCCTGAAAAACTATGAGTTTCATAAGCGGAAGGAGCGAAAACCGGTGTCTGTCATTGTCTTTGCGGTCTCAAACTTCGGCGTCTTCCCGTTCCTTGAGTTCATTAACCTCTATGCCATGCTGCCTGAACCCATCAAAATGAAGTTACAAGAGGCGCTTGCCTATGTGTAACCGTAGAAAATGTAGAAGCCATATTCCGAATTGAAGTATATCCCTTGACATTTTCTCTATATAGATATATTATTAAGTAATAGTAATTATTGATAAGCTATGTAACAAACAGGCTTTTCAAATTACAATACATTCTATCTTAGGAGGCTTATATGGCTAATCTAAAAGGCAGTAAAACCGAGAAAAATTTACAGACGGCTTTTGCTGGAGAATCTCAAGCGCGGGGCAAGTATTTTTATTTCGCCGCAAAAGCAAAAGAAGAAGGCTACTCCCGGGTTGCCCAGATCTTTGAAGAGACTGGAAACAATGAATATGAACATGCGAAAATCTGGTTCAAATACCTTGAGGGAATCGGCGGCACCGCCGACAACCTCAAGGCGGCGGCCGCAGGCGAAAATTACGAATGGTCAGACATGTATGTGGAATTTGCAAAGACCGCAAAAGAAGAGGGTTTCACCGAGATTGCGGAACGCTTTGAACAAATCGGCGCCATTGAGAAACTGCACGAAGCTCGTTATCTGAAGTTGCTGGAAGGCTTGGGTAAAGCGGCTCCGTCTATAGCGAATGAATTCTCCGCATGGCAGTGTGTTAATTGCGGAAACGTCATCAACGCGAAAACAGCGCCGAACAAATGCCCTGTCTGCGCGTATGCGGATATTCCGTGGTCAGGAGCCGCCGCGTACGTTCCCAAGAAAGAAGACTACTAATCTCGCTCGCCTAACTTGATTTGTGAAAAGGCTGGCAAGCGTATGGCAAACCGGCCTTTTTGCGTTTAATGAACTGCCCCGCCATTATTGGCGGAAGAATTGAACCGCCCCAAATGCGCTAAACTTGACCCACAAATTTTGTTGATCCGTGCTATAGTCTCCTCAACGCCGAAAATTCCGGGAGGGGAACATGGCGCAAGCGAAAAGTTTCGATATGGCGGAAGAGTTTGCGGGTCTTGATTTTCATTTTATCCGGCTTGAGAACCGGTTCGTCACGACCATGGAAACGCTGATACAGCGGCCGGACAAATCAATCCGGGAAGCGGGCGAGGACCGGGAGGAGGCTTCGGACTAAAGTCCGCAGCCATCTGCCGGATGTTGGGGAACGGATGCTTTGACCGGGAGGAAATTGACAGGGCGCGTCGTGAGGCGGCCATCCAGAGAATGGCCGGCTATGGCGGCGCGATCATGGCCGTCCATGACGCCGCCGGGTCAAACCGCGACGCCCGTCTGAAAACTGAAGGGATAGGGTGTGTCAGCGACAAAACCCTGGGGTCAATATCCATAGCCGCCTTGCGGCGACGGGCTGGTTTTAGGCTTTTGGACCAGTCAGGCTGCAACCGGCCGGAACCGAAGGACGAATCAAGGCGCCGCGAGAGTAAAAAAAACGTCCGATAGAGGAAAAGGAGCGTTTCCGGCGGCTGGAAACACTGGAACGGAGCGCTCAGGATATGCCTGAAGGGGTCAGGACAATCACGGCATACGGCCGGGAAGGGGATATGTACGAGCTGTTTGCCAAAGCCCGGCCGCTGGACGAAGCGTTTCTGACACGGATAGTACAGAACCGGATGACGGTTGAAAACAAGCGGACGCTGGATGGGATGCGGAAGAAACCGCGTCAGGGGAGGGCGGGAGTGACAATTTCGCGGGGGAGGCGTTCCCGAACGGGAAGCGGTAGTACGAGTACGGTATGCGCCGTTTATGATAAAGAGTCCGCATATGCTCAATCCCGTTAAAACGCCGCCTGAGTCTGTAGCGGTGAATGTAATCTAGGCGAAAGAAGAACATCCGCCCAAGGGGAAAGAGCCGATAGAATGGCTGCGGAAACTTCGTTTCCGATGATGACAAGCGAACCGGCAGGCGCTGTTGAAGAAGCCTATGAGTATGCGGGATATTACACGCAACGGTGGAAGACAGGGCGGTTTCACTATGCGCTGAAGAGCGGGCGCGGCATAGAGAAGCCGCGGGAGCGGGACGTAGAGAAGAGCGCGGCGCTTGTCATGACGCGCTCAATAATCGCGGTTTGCTTATGAATATGACGTATGCGGGACGATTGGCGCCTGACGCGCCCTGTCTATTGCTTCCGGGGGAAGGGGAATGGAAACCGCTGTTAAGAAGGAGCCGAAGAAGCCGTATACGATGAGAGAGGCGGCGGAGTGTCTTGGACGGCTGGGAGGGCCGAAACGCGCGCCCGGCGACGGCCCGCCGGGAGTGAAGACTGTCTGGATAGGGCTGATGAAGTTGTATATTCTGCCGGCATACCGGGAGCGCCTCACATGATTCTGCGGGTCAAGTTTAGCCTCAGAGGGCGGGGTATTAGACTCCCCGCGAATTATAGTATGTTCGTAAAATTCGATCTGTCAAGAAGGATTTTAAAAAATTTGCAAATTTGCGGATAACCCTTCTACCGGGGAGGAAATTAACCGCCCCGTCTTAGGGCAGGGCGTAATAAATTTATCTTTCCTCCTCCCACTTGCCTCATTTTTAAAAATTTGCTATGATAACGCCATATTTTACATAGGGGGAATATGCCATGACCATTGGTCAAATGTTCGAGCAAAGCGGGGTGCTAACCCTGCTTGGCATGGGAACCGTGTTTGGTTTTTTGATAATTCTCATCATTAGCATAACATTGGTTGGAAAAATAATTCACGCTTTAGGTTTAGACAAGGAAGAATCGGCGGTTCAAAAATCAAAGGCCCAGTCGAAGACTTCATCAACCGGCGCCGCCGACGCGACTATCGCCGCTGTCATCACCTCATCGGTCGCTGAATACCGTAAAACACACTAAAAACAAGGAGAATTTTTTATGGCTAAGATTAAACTTACCGATTTGGCGCTCAGGGACGCCCATCAATCCCTGTTTGCAACCCGCATGGTTACGGCGGATATGCTTCCTATCTGCGATAAACTCGACAAAGCGGGCTATTTTGCGCTTGAAGCGTGGGGCGGCGCGACGTTTGACACCGCGATGCGCTTTCTGAACGAAGACCCGTGGGAGCGGCTCCGCCGCCTCAAAGCCGCTCTTCCCAACACGCCGATAATGATGTTGCTGCGCGGTCAAAACCTGCTGGGCTACCGGCACTACGCGGATGACGTGGTGACAAAGTTCGTTGAAGCCGCCGCGAAGAACGGCGTTGAAATTTTCCGTATTTTCGACGCCTTAAACGACCCCAGAAATTTCAAAACCGCCGCCGAAGCCGCCAAGAAAACCGGCAAACATATTCAGGCGGCTATTTCCTACGCGACAACTCCCTTTCACACCCGTGAAAAATATGTGGAGCTTGCTAAAGAATATGAAAAAATCGGCGCAAGCAGCCTTGCGATAAAAGATATGGCTGGACTTCTGAAACCCTACGAGGCGTATGAACTTGTCAAAGCCCTCAAGAAAGCGGTTTCCATCCCCATAGAGATTCACTCCCATTCAACAACCGGCATGTCTGTGGCAACGCTGGTCAAAGCCGCCGAAGCGGGCGCGGAGATACTTGATACGGTCATTTCCCCCCTCGCTATGGGGACAAGCCACAGCCCCACGGAAACTATAGTCGAAATTTTCAAAGGCACCGAATACGACACCGGGCTTGATACGAACCTGCTTCTTGAAATCGCCGCGTATTTCCGTGAAGTCAAGAAGAACTACAAAAAATTCGAGTCCGGCTTCCTGGGCGCGGACACCCGCATCCTCGTGTCACAGGTGCCGGGCGGCATGCTTTCCAACATGGAGGGACAACTCAAAGAGCAGGGCGCCTTGGACAAAATGGATGCCGTTCTCAAGGAAATCCCCCTTGTGCAGAAAGACTTTGGGTATCCGTCGCTGGTAACGCCCACAAGCCAGATTGTGGGAACCCAAGCTGTTCTCAACGTATTGCAGGGCAGGTATGTGAACCTCACCGCCGAGTCAAAAGACCTTCTGGCCGGCAAATACGGCGCATGTCCCGCTCCCAAAAACCCCGATCTGGTGAAAAAAGCCCTTGAAGCCCTCAAGCTCGAAAAGGAAGTTACATACCGTCCGGCTGACGATATTCCGGCGGAATATGAAAAGCTCGAAGCGGAAGTCAAAAAACTTCTCGCCATCGCTTCGCCTCCTGTGGAGGATGTGCTTTCCTACGCCATGTTCCCGAAGATCGCGCCGGATTTCTTCAAGAAACGACAGCAGGGTCCGGCGGTCTTCAAACCGGAGCCGGACGCGCCCGCGGCGGCCCCCGCTGGCAAGAACGAGGCGGCAAAGTACGTGGTCAACGTGAACGGCGTGAACTACAACGTGGTGGTGGCGCCCGCTGGCGCTGTCATTACGGTTCCCGCCGGCGCGGCAGACGCAACGCCGGCGGCGGCAACCCCGTCCGGCGGCGGAACCATTGTTCCCGCGCCTGTAGCCGGCACGGTCATCCGCTACGCAGTTGACGAGGGCGCGCAAGTCGCCTCCGGCGAGACGGTGATCATCATTGAATCCATGAAGATGGAATTGGAAATAAAGGCGACGGCAGGCGGAAAGATTCACTTCCTTGCGCCTACGGGAACCAAAGTGACGGCGCAACAGCCTGTGGCTGAAATCGTATAAGGAATAAGTATGTCGCATCTTAACCACAAAAAAGACCCTGTTCTTATTACGAAGCTCTGCCTTGTTTTGCTCGCGGGCGCCTTCATTTTCTCTTTTATGTCCAATGTCTTCGCGCAGGACAGCGCTCCGGCAAGGGAATACGCTTCAATTCTCAATCCTACCGGGATCATTGAGGGCAGCGAAGGCATCGACCCAATTACATTGGGCGGCTTTTGGGATCAGATTGCGCAAACAACGGGCATATATGCGTTTATCACCGATATGAAAGATGCGGTGACCCCCGCCGGACTTCCCATACAAGTTCCGGGTTGGCAGGAGCTTCTCATGCTCATTGTCGGCTTTATCGTCATATACATGGGCGCCGCGAAGGGTTTTGAACCGTTGTTGCTTATCCCCATTGGATTCGGCATTGTGTTTGTCAATGTGCCGCTCGCCGGCATGGGGGATGCCGGGCGCCTCATCGTGGAAGAAGGCGTCCGCGAGCACCAAGGATTCTTGGATGTCATTTACAAAGCCGGCGTCGGCAACGAATTCTTTCCCCTGATTATCTTCATGGGCATAGGCGCAATGACGGACTTTGGCCCGCTTATCGCAAATCCCAAGACAGCCCTGCTCGGCGCATCCGCCCAGTTCGGCGTTTTCGGAACCCTTTTCGCCATTACCGCGATGAACCTTATTCCGGGCGTTGATTTTACCATGCTGGAAGCCTGCGCCGCGGCTATTATTGGCGGCGCGGACGGTCCTACAACGATCTACATCGCGGCAAAACTGGCGCCCCAACTTATGGCGACTGTCGCAGTCGCGGCGTATTCCTACATGGCGCTTGTGCCGGTGATTCAGCCGCCCATTATGCGGGCGTTGACAACCAAAGAGGAAAAGCTCATCAAGATGAAACAACTCCGCGATGTATCCAAGTTGGAAAAGATACTGTTCCCCATGGTGGTCTTTGTGCTGTCCGTGATTTTCATTCCTTCCGCGGCGCCGCTCATCGGCTGCCTCATGTTCGGCAACTTCCTCAAGGAAACCGGCGTTGTTGACAGGCTTTCCAATACGCTCCAGAACGAGCTTATGAACATTGTTACGATTTTTCTGTCCCTGGGCGTGGGAAGTCAAATGACTCCTGAAAAATTCCTCAACCCCCGGTCGTTGTCTATTGTTGTGATTGGCCTGATGGCTTTTGCCATCGCAACCGCCAGCGGCGTTTTTGTGGCGAAGTTTATGAATCTTTTTCTCAAAGAGAAGATAAATCCGCTCATCGGTTCCGCAGGCGTGTCCGCTGTGCCTATGGCCGCCCGTGTTTCCAACAAGGTCGGTCTTGAATTCGATCCCGGCAACTTCCTCCTCATGCACGCCATGGGCCCGAATGTCGCCGGCGTTATCGGCACCGCCATTGCGGCCGGCGTTATGATTGCGACGTACGGCCGATGATTAAAAACGGCGGGGAGACGTTTTATTGCGCGAAATAAACTCTGGCTTGCAAAGGACGCCTTTGCAAGCCAGAGCAGTTCATCAATTAAAATAGAGGAGTTTTCCAAATGGCGATTATTACCATTTCCCGCGAGCTTGCGGTGCTGGGCGATGAAACCGCCGCCGAATTGGCGAAAAAGCTTAAGTACCGGCTTGTAGACAAGAACACGCTGGAACAGAAGATCAAGTCCTACGGCGTTGACGACGCCAGACTAAAAAAGTATGACGAGCGGAAACCCCCGCTGTGGGCGTCCCTGTCCCAAGACAGGGACAATTATCTTCACTTTCTTAAAACCTCCATGCTTGCCGAAGCGAATCTGGGAAACGCCGTGTTTGTCGGCAGAGGGGCGAGCGTTATTTTCAAGGACATTCCTGGCGTTTTATCGATCTTTCTGGTTGCGGCGCCTGAAATTCGCGTTGAACGGGTGAAAAGTTATTTTCACTGCGATGAAAAAAAAGCGAAACGAATCATAGAAAAGAGCGATAACGACAGAAGCGGCTTTCATCATTATTTTTTTGATATGGATTGGAGGGCGCCGGAAAATTACCTTTTAACTTTGAACACGGGGCGCACGCATCCTTCGGTTTGTACGGAAATAATAAAACAACTGGCGGATTACCATATCACCGAAGAAACGCAGTCCCTGCATGAAACGCGCATCAAGGAAGCCACGCTGGCGCAGGACATCAAGCATTTTATTCTGTATGAAAAAGAGGCGCCGGTACATTTTCTTGATGTTGTTGTTTCCATGGATAAAATCGTACTGTACGGCGTCGCCAATTCCCAAGCGCTGGTTGACGCGGCGATATCGGCGGCGATAGAAAAAGCCATGTCTTCTTCCCTTACAGTGGTGTCTGAAATACAAGTGGTGCAGGAATACAGCATAGTTCCGTAATTCGCTATGAATAAAACGTATGTGTTACGCTCAGGACGCATGACCGAGGCCCAGCGCAGGTCATATGAGTTGTTTTTTTCGCGTCATTCTATTCCTTTTGAAGAAAAAAAACTTGATTTTTCCCTTGTTTTCGACAACAACAACCGTACGGTTGTTGAGATTGGCTTTGGCATGGGCATAGCCACAGCTCAGATCGCGGAAGCCGACCGGAACATCAACTGCCTCGGCATAGAGGTGCATAAGCCGGGCATAGGCAAGTTGCTGTGGGAGATCGAGCGCCGGAATATAGGCAATATCCGCATCATTGAGCATGACGCGGTGGAAGTGATTGAAAAAATGCTGGACGACTCCTCCACAGACGGTTTTCACATCTTTTTTCCGGATCCGTGGCGCAAAAAACGCCACCACAAGCGCAGGCTTATACAGAAGCCCTTTACCTCCACGCTTGCCGCGAAACTCAAACAGGGCGGCTATGTGTACATGGTGACAGACTGGGCGGAATATGGAGAGTGGGCGCTTGCTGAATTGTCCTCGACGCCTGGTCTGACAAACGCCTACCCCTCAGGGTTCGCGGAACCTCAAACATGGAGGCCCAAAACGAAATTTGAGGAAAAAGGGCTTCTGAAAAACAGGGAGATATGGGAGCTTTTTTTCAGGAAGCGAGGTTGAGAGCGGACGGCGCCAGATGGCGCCGTCCGCTCTCAACCCAAACGCAACTCGCGGTTTGAAACAAGCTCAACTATTCTTTTCCAGTTCCTGACGCTCGCGTATCTCGTAAAGCCGCTGGTCAAGCTCCGCGAGCTTCATCTGTTGCAGGGCGCGTTTGTATTCAACCGGCATGATCTTGACGAACTTGCGGCGATTCTCTTCCCAGTTGCCAAGAATGGACGCGGCGTACGCCGAATCCGTCCAGTAGACATGTTTGGTGATGCATAACTTGACGAATTTCTCGTCTTCCTCAGTTTCAAGCCCTGTACATTCCACCATGCCTTTGTTGAGGAAGTATTCAAACCCGCCGGTTGCGTCAAACACGTAGGCCACGCCGCCCGACATGCCCGCCGCAAAATTGCGCCCGACATTGCCCAGCACAATGAGGCTGCCGCCGGTCATGTATTCGGCGGCGTGATCGCCCGTGCCTTCGACAATAGCCGTCGCGCCGGAATTGCGCACACAGAAACGCTCGCCCGCAACGCCGGCTATGTACATTTCGCCCGCTGTCCCGCCGTACAACACGGTGTTGCCTACAATGATGTTTTCCTGGCTTGCAAAGCTCGATCGCGCAGGCGGCGCAACCACGATGCGTCCGCCGGAAAGCCCTTTGCCGAGATAGTCGTTGGCGTCGCCCGCAAGCCGGAACGTGACGCCCTTAGTGAGGAACGCGCCGAAACTCTGCCCCGCGGAACCGGTGAAGTCAATGGTGATGAAGTTGTCAGGCAGTCCCTCGCCGCCGAACCGCCGGCTTATCTCGTACGAAAGCATGGCGCCAACAGCGCGATCCGTGTTTTTCACCAGCAACTTGAGCGCCACGGGCGTTTTGCCTTTTATGGCGGGCAGGCATTTTTCGATAAGGCGGCGGTCAAGCACATTGTCAATCTTGTGAACCTGAGCCTGCGTACAGTAGGTCGCATCTCCGCCCGGCATGTACGCGGGTCCAACGGCTTTTTCCAGTATGCGGGACAGGTCGACGTCCGCTGATTTCGGTTTCCCGCTCGCGCGCCGCCTCAACAGATCGGTTCTGCCGATCAGGAGATTGAACGAGCGGATTCCGAGCGAAGCCATGATTTCACGCACTTCCTCAGCCAAAAACTGGAAGTAGTTGACAAGGTGTTCTTTTTTGCCAATGAAGCGCTTGCGGAGTTCCGGGTCTTGTGTGGCGACACCCATAGGGCAGGTGTTTTCATGGCACTTCCTCATCATCACGCAGCCAAGCGCAATGAGGGTCGCTGTGCCAAAGCCAAATTCTTCCGCGCCGAGCATGCCGGCAATTACAATGTCGCGTCCGGTCTTGAGCTGCCCGTCCGTCTGCAAACGCACCCGCCCGCGCAAGCCGTTCCGCGTCAGCGTCTGATGAGTCTCGGCAAGTCCGATCTCCCAGGGCAAGCCCGCATGCCGTATGCTGGACTGGGGGCTTGCGCCAGTGCCGCCGTCGTAGCCCGATATGAGGATGTTGTCCGCGTGGGCTTTCGCAACTCCGGCCGCGATCGTTCCGACCCCGCTTTCGGATACGAGTTTCACGCTGATACGCGCGTGGGGATTCGCGTTTTTTAAGTCAAAAATGAGTTCCGCGAGGTCTTCGATTGAGTAAATGTCGTGATGAGGCGGCGGGCTGATAAGCGTCACGCCCGGTGTTGAATAACGGGTTTTGGCGATGTTGACATCGACCTTATGACCCGGAAGCTGCCCGCCTTCGCCGGGCTTCGCGCCCTGCGCTATCTTTATTTGAATCTCCTCGGCGTTGGCAAGGTATTCGCTTGTTACGCCGAAACGTCCCGACGCCACCTGCTTAATGGCGCTCCGCGTCCACGTGCCGTCCTGCTTCACCACGAATCGCTCTGGATTTTCGCCGCCCTCGCCGGAATTGGACCGTCCTTTTATCGAATTGAGCGCGGCGGCTATGGTTTCATGCGCCTCTTTGGAGATGGAGCCGAATGACATGGCGCCGGTTGTGAACCGCTTCATAATTTCACCAACGGATTCGACCCTTTCCAAAGGAATGGGCGCCATGGGCGCGCTTGGAGGCGCAAAATCAAGAAGCCCGCGTATCACGTGGGGATTTTGGTTCAAGGCGTCCGCTCGTGAAGAAAACTGTTTGAATTTCTTGTAATCGCCGGTACGGGTCGCCCATTGCAACAGGTAGATCGTTTCGGGGTTCCATGCGTGTTTTTCGCGGTTTTTGCGCCACTGGTACTGGCCAACGCCGTCAAGCAGATCGTCATCCTTCAAGGCGTTTTTGTACGTGTTCACGGCTTCGGCTTCCAGCGCCGCAAAGCCCACGCCTCCGATGCGGCTGTCCGTACCTTTGAAGCATTTCTCAATGACCGCTTCGCCAAGTCCCACAGCCTCGAATATCTCCGCGCCGCGGTACGAGCGGAGCGTACTGGTTCCCATCTTTGACATAACCTTGAGCATGGCTTTTTGCAAACCCTTGAGATAGCGCTTTTTGGCGTCCGCCGCGTTTTTTATGCGCGCGTCTTTGATGGCTTCAATCGCTATAAACGCGCCGTACGGGACAATCACATCCGCGCCATAGCCGAACAGCAGGGCGAAGTGCATGATTTCACGCGGCTCCGCAGATTCAACGATGATTGACGCCTTCATGCGCAACCCCGCTTTAATAAGCCCATGATGTACCGCGCCGGTCGCAAGCAACGCGGGAATGGCGATCATGTCTTTACGGGAATCATCCCTACGCGAATCCTTTTTGGAGTCGCCTGTACAAGATACGCTTTTAAAAAACTTTCTGTCTGAAAGCGTGATGAGTGACGATCCGGCGCGAACCGCTTCAATTGCCTCACGCGCAAGCCGGTCAAGGGCGGATTCGAGGGCGCCGCCGCTCGCCGGATCCCCGCTTTCAAAAGTCGCGTCCAACACGGCGCTTTTAAATTCATCAGGCGCGACGGCGAGCAGTTGTTCAAGGTCTCGCGGCGTGAGAATCGGATTTTTCACCTTTATCCGTCTGCAATGTTCAGCCGTCTCTTCAAGGAGGTTCGCCTGGGGACCCACAAAACTGGTTAACGTCATCACGAGATCTTCGCGGATCGAATCGATAGGCGGGTTGGTGACTTGGGCGAACACTTGCTTGAAGTAGTTGTACACCCGCTGGTTTTCATCAGAGAACACGGCGAGCGGCGTGTCGGTACCCATTGAGCCGGTTGGTTCCAGACCGGTTTCAATCATGGGAATAAGAAGCCGGTCAATGTCTTCGCGGGTGTAGCCAAAGGCTTTTTCCATGAAGAACGCCTGTTCCGGGCTTATCTCCTCGTTTTTGTCAACGCCGCCGCTCTGATCCAGCGTGATGATCCGCTTCGCCCACTCGGAATACGGCTTTTTCTTGCAAGCGGCGGCTTTCGCCTCCTCATCGGGAATGATGCGCCCCTCTTCAAGATCAACAAGCAGAAGCTTTCCGGGCAAGAGCCGCCCCTTGTACTCGACTTCTTCGGGTTTGAAGTCCTGTACGCCGGTTTCCGATCCCATCACGATAAGCCCGTCCTTTGTTATGGTGTAACGGGAAGGGCGGAGTCCGTTGCGGTCAAGGGTGCCGCCCACATATCGCCCGTCGCAGAACACCATGGAAGCGGGGCCGTCCCACGGCTCCATAATGCAGGCGTGGTATTCGTAGAAATCCTTGAGTTCCTGGGGAATGGGATTTTTCTCGTTCCACGCTTCCGGGATCAGCATCATAAGCGCGTGGGGAAGCGAGCGCCCGGACATAACCAGCAGTTCAAGCGCATTGTCGAAACTGGCGGAATCGCTCCGTTCCGGCTCTATTGACGGCAGAATGGCTTTCAAGCGATCGCCGAAGCGCGGGTGGCTGAACAGGCTTTCACGCGCCGCCATCCAGAAGCGGTTGCCCTTGACCGTATTGATTTCGCCGTTATGCGCCACAAGGCGGAAGGGCTGGGCAAGAGGCCAGTCAGGAAACGTGTTGGTTGAAAAGCGCGAATGAACCAGCGCGACCGCAGTTACAACGGCTTCATCCTCCATATCCGCGTAGTAGTCTTTAAGCTGGCTCGACGTGAGCATGCCCTTGTACACAATCACCCGCGAAGAGAGCGAAGGGAGGTGACAGGATGCGCCCTTTCGCTTCAATTCCGTATGCTCGCGGGTGGTTTTTTCGAGTTTTTTTCTGAATATATAGAGGGCTATCTCCAAGTTGGAGACAGAATCCCCGTCTACAGAGGCTGAATGTTCACCGGGAACCGGATATTCGCTGTTTTTTGTCTGAGGATCGGTGTCTTTGAAGCTCAGGAACAGTTGTTTGATGTCCGGCTCCGCGCTTTTCGCAATAACGCCGAGCGCCTCCGGTCTAACAGGAACATCCCGCCAAGCAAGAATGGAAAGTCCGCATTCCGAAGCCATTTTTTCCGCTGTTTTTATCATAAAAGAACGCTCGTCCTCGCCGCCCGTCAGAAACACGAGTCCCGTGCCGTACGTACCGGCTTCGCCCAAGGAGGGAATGTTTTTTTTATAAAAATCATGCGGGATTTGCAACAGAACGCCCGAACCGTCTCCGGTCTTGTTATCCGCGCTCTCCGCGCCCCGGTGTTCCATGCGCTCCAAGACTTCCAAGCCCCGCTTCAAAATAGCGTGTGATTTTCCGCCTCGAATGTCCGCGACAAACCCAATGCCGCACGAATCGTGTTCATATTCCTTACTATACAGCCCTTGCCCCATGGACGGCTCCTTGTTTACAAAGTTTACAAAAATACAGCGACAAGCCCGCTCCATCTATGGCAACCGGTTTGTCATTAGCTTGTCATTTGGTTCATTATATAGAAAGCGGGCGTTTTATGCAAGGAGAGCGGCGGTTTCAGAATGGCGGATTTGAAACGCGCCGGCTCGCCCCGGCGAATCGCTTAATCAAAAGCCGAAAACACCGATTTTAATGTTTCTATACTAGACTTGTTCGACAACCCCATCGTTCAGCGCGCGCTTCCCGCTTGATTTTTTGGGCGCATGGCTGTTGGGGTGAAACGCTTCTATGTATTATACTGTCCATATACAAAGTCTTTACATTTTTTGAGAAAAAGCGTTGACAAACAACCATGAATAGCGTATAATTTCTTTCAAAATAGTTTACAGGATCGTTGATAAAAAAGGATGGCTATGTTAATAATCAAGTCTTGCGCGAATCCCCCCCCCCCCCCCGCAACGCTTTCTAGAAGCAACTTTTTGCGCCGTCCACAGCAATGCTCATTATATGCCCAAAACAAGCGGCGGCGTTTCAAACGCATTCATTAACAAGGGTTTGTCATCGACGTTTTGCGGTCCATGTTCGATAGGTATGACGGAGATGCGGTACACGCAGCGTTGTGTACAAATGCGGAAGGCGTTCCGGGAAATCAACCGCTGGTTGCAGAAACCGCCGCAAAAAAAGCGTGTTATACGGAATATGGCATCTGCAAAGGCGCGGCGCGCCTTGCAATCCAATGGGTGGAAGATGAACCGGTCAAAGACGGCGCGTTCGCCCCGCCCGGGAAAAAGGTTCTCAAATCGGGGTCATTGCTGTAGCCAACATTCATTAAAAGCGGCTTTGATGTGTGGTATTATAAATAAATTAAAAATATACAAAATATAAAACGAAGTTTCCGAAAGTAAAGAGGGTTTATTTATGAGAATAGGCGGAAAACTATTTTTAATGACTATGGGCTTGAATCTGGCGGGATTCGCCGCGCTATTGGGAACGATTGTAAACTTGGCGTATAGACAGATAGATATGCACATCAATAACGAAATCAGCAATCTGACCTCTGAAAACGCTCTGTTCATCAAGACGTGGCTTGAAAGCCATCTTATCGGAGCGCGGTCTCTCAGTCAAATTATGGAGCGTTATGAACAGATAGACCCGCTTGAACGGCGGCCGTGGGTCAACCGTATGGTCAAAGCTATGGTTGAAGACAATCCTGAAGTCATAGGCGCATGTACGGTCTGGGAGCCAAACGCCCTTGACGGACTT
>JAIROG010000051.1 GCA_031257675.1 Treponema sp.
GACGCGCTGGGCGGAGGGGTCGCCGCCGCGCCGGAAGACGGTCCGCCGGCTCTTGCGGAAGGCGCCGCGCCTGATGCGGACGCGCTGGGCGGAGGGGTCGCCGCCGCGCCGGAAGACGATCCTCCCGCTCTTGCGGAAGGCGCCGCGCCTGTGGAACTCGAATCGCCATCGCCTGTGATTTATTCAGAGGATTACGAGTTTGCTCTTGTTCCAGCGGAAAAGCGCGCGCCGGAAGGAAAAGGCGTTGACATCCCTCTTGATAAACAAATCGCGCCCATAACAACGCGGCAGGAACAGAAGCAATTCTTGGATCCGGTTAGTTTTATCGCTTCTATTGAAGACGCTCTCGCGTCTGCGCCGCCTCCACCGCAAGGCGGCGCATCTGGCGCGCCTACGAATTTTTCGGTTCCTGTGATTGCAGGCATGGAAAAAGGAATGTATTACGTGCAGTTGCGGTCGTACAGCAGGCCCGAATTAGTGGAGAGCGAGCTGGTGAAAATTGGGAAACAACACAATGTGGCTGTGCAGGTGACGGAATTGTCTGGAAAACAGCTTTACCGCATCCTTATTGGTCCGGTAAGTTTCAGTGAAAGCGCCAAACTGTTGCAACAGTACAAGGCGAAAGGCTGGAGCGATGCTTTTGTGTGGATTGGAAAATAATCTTAGATATCAAACAGCCTTTTGGCTGACTTTGAACGACCTTTAGGAAAAGCCTTATATATCCATACTTTTGGGAGGAGAAAGAATATGTCGGCAAAAGAGGCGATAGCTCATATTGTGGCGAGTCTGCCGGAAACGTTGAATTTTGAAGAAATTTTAGAAGCGCTTGCGATGATTTACAGGGATAGGATGGTTGAAGGGTCAAATGCGCAGGCAAAGGATGCAAGCGCGGCGGCATAGACGGGATTTTAGGCGGCGCTTGTGGTCCGCCGCCTTTTGCAAAGTTCTATGTCTGCGTATCACCGGCTGACGTTTGGGCTAACGGCCGTGGCATTGCTTGTACTTTTTGCCCGAACCGCACGGGCATGGATCGTTGCGTCCTACCTTGGGGTGGGCGCGTACTACGGTAACTGCGGCGCCTTCCCGCGCGGCGTCTTGAGGGCGGTTTCCGCCGGGCTCCGGACTTGCGGCGGCGAACGCGCCCATACTGCCGTGGCTCGCCGAGTGGACGGTACCCACCGTTTTAGCGGCGCGTTCCGCCCCGATCTGTATGTGTACAAGATGTGTGTGCGAGGCGATTTCTTCCCGTATCTGATCTATCATAGTGTCGAATATTTGAAACCCTTCGATTTTGTATTCGGTAAGGGGGTTTTTCTGGGCGTAACTGCGTAAATACACCGCTTCCCGCAACGCTTCCATGTTTTCAAGGTGATCGAGCCACCGCCTGTCTATTGAGGTGAGGTACTGTATACGGATAAAGGTGTTGAGGTTGTTTTCACCTGCCAGCGCAATCTTGCCGGCAATATCCTGTTGCAAGGCTGTGTTGATTTTTTCCGCAAGTTGTTGCGGGTCCGTTTTTATCGCTTCTTCCGCGTCAAGCGTGAACCCGAACTTGGTTTTGAGGCGCTCGGCTAACTGTCGCGTCGCTGCAAGCGCGTCATGCCGCAACGCCCCTTTGAAATCATCAAGAGCGGCGGCCACCATAGTGGAGGTGGCGTCGTTCACCCGCTTTTTAAGGTCTATATCCAGAAGGATCGCATCTCGCTGTTCGTAGATAAACTTGCGTTGCTGGTTGAGAACATCATCGTATTCCAACAGATGTTTGCGGATTTCAAAGTTGCGCTCCTCCACTTTCTTTTGAGCCTGCTCTATGCTCTTGTTAAGCCACGGGTGTTCAAGCGGTTCGGTTTTGAGCGTTTCGTCAGAACTCATAAGCCGCGTCATCAGGTTTTTCATGCGCTCGCCGCCGAAAAGCCGCATCAACTCATCATCCATGGAGATAAAGAATTTCGACCGCCCGGGATCGCCCTGTCGTCCTGAACGCCCCCGAAGCTGGTTGTCGATGCGCCGGCTTTCATGGCGCTCCGTGCCGATGACGTACAAGCCTCCGAGCTTCTTCACTTCTTCGTAGTCCTTGAGCCATTTTTTATATTCATCAGCGTAAATTTCCGCGTATTTTTCAGGGCTTGCCTCTGCGCCAGCGCGTTTGCGGGCGCGGTGTTCTGGACTGCCTCCCAGCTTGATGTCAGTGCCGCGCCCCGCCATATTGGTGGCGATAGTCACCGCTCCCTTCGCGCCCGCTTCGGCAATGATGAGCGCCTCGCGCGCATGGTTTTTCGCATTAAGCACCTCGTGCTTGATGCCGCGCCGCATGAGCATGGCGTCGAGTTTTTCTGATTTCTCGATAGATACGGTGCCGATGAGCATGGGTTGCCCTTTCTTGTGAGCCGCGGATATTTCTTCGCAGAGCGCTTCGAATTTATCTTTTTCGGTCAAATAGATGACATCGTTTTCGTCTTGCCGCGCCACCGGAAGGTTGGTGGGAATGACCACCACGTCTAATTTGTAGATTTTGTTGAACTCAACGGCTTCGGTGTCCGCAGTACCGGTCATACCGGAAATTTTTGCGTACAGCCTGAAATAGTTCTGAAATGTGATGGTCGCCAAGGTGCGGTTGCGCTGGGCTATCTTGATATGCTCTTTCGCTTCAATCGCTTGGTGAAGCCCATCCGAATACCGGCGTCCGTGCAAAATGCGTCCGGTAAACTCATCGACGATCTGCACCTGTCCATCCTGAACCACATATTCGGTGTCAAGATGAAAGAGTTTATGCGCCCTCAGCGCCTGGGTAAAGTAGTGGATATACTCGAAATTTTCCTCGTCAACAATAGCGCCCTTGATAAGTCCGCGTTTTTGAAGCAATTTCTCAATTTTCGCAAGACCGTCATTGGTAAAGGAAATGTTTTTGTTCTTTTCATTTAATTTGTAATCGCCAACAACTTCCTCGCCTTGAGTTTCATCAGGATAATCGCCGTTGGCTTTCTTCTTCACTTCCTCAAGCGATCCCAATAACCGGTCAACCTCGGCGAACTTGAATGTATCGTCTTCCGCGGCGCCGGAAATGATGAGCGGCGTACGGGCTTCGTCAATCAGGATCGAATCGATTTCATCAACAATACAGAAATTGTGTCCGCGCTGTACGCGCATTTCCAAGGAGGGACACATGTTGTCGCGGAGATAGTCGAAGCCGAACTCGTTGTTGGTGCCGTACGTAACGTCCGCAGCGTAGTTTTCCTTGCGCCGCTCATTGTCCATATTCGACAGAATGGTTCCAACCGTAAGTCCCAAATAGGTGAATATGGGTCTCATCCAGTCCGCGTCCCGCTCCGCAAGGTAATCGTTCACAGTAACAACGTGTATGCCCTTGCCCGGAATGGCGTTAAGGTAGGTTGCGGACACGCTCATAAGCGTTTTGCCTTCGCCTGTCTTCATCTCAACGATTTTTCCCTGATGAAGCACGATGGAACCGAGAACCTGCACGTCATAGGGACGTTCCCCCAACATGCGGCGCGCGGCTTCACGCGCCAGCGCGAAGGCTTCCGGCAGAAGATCGTCAAGGCTTTCGCCTTTATTGTAACGCTCACGAAAAGCGGCGGTCATTTTGGGAAATTCTTCCGGTGGAAGGCTTGCCGCCCACGCTTCCTTTTCATTCACAGCATGCAACACCGGCAGCAGTTTTTTCAAATCCCGTTCATGTTGGGATCCGAACAACGCTTTAGCAATCTTATTTAACATAATCATAATGTAATATATTACGGAAAGATTGACAAGTGAGGCTTTTAGAAAATGCGTCCTATGGGGTGGCGTCATAGATGCAAGCGGAAGGGGAGGGTAGGGCGCGATTCGAACTTCTCCGGCGGCGTTCCATTGCGGCGCGCGCCAAAAAAAATCTAAAAAATATGGTTCCAATTATTGCTGAATAATGGTATAGTAATGACACACTAAGGCAAAGAAGGAATTGACTATGCGACAATGTATGGATGAAGACAATCTACACAGCCGGCTGAACAAAATTTTGGGGCAAATAAAAGCGATTGACAAAGCCATTGATACGGACATACCCTGCGAAGATTTATTGATACAGGTTAATGCGGCGCACGTTGCGTTGCATAAAGTAGGACAAGTGATTTTGGAAGGGCATTTGAACCATTGCGTTAAAGAAGGGATCGAACATGGAAACGTTGAGAAGACCATAGCGGACTTCTCAAAAGCCGTTGAGCATTTCTCAAGAATAATGGTGTAATGAAAGCCTCCGGAATATTCGGTGAAGCCTTTTGCGGAAGGCTTTACCCTATCGTTCCGGCCGCTCAATATTCACACACAACGCTTCAACAGCAGTAAATTTTAGAATGCAAAATAGATCGCCCTTTTCGCCTTTCTCTCTTTGCGACTATGCGGTTGTATGGGATGCGCCGCGTTTTGATGTTCGGACTTATTACGGGGAAGGTTGGATGGCTTTGACACGGACAGCGCGAACGTTTGCTTTGAAGGCGTTGCTTTGACATGAACGTTTCGCGCGGTCCGCGACTCTTTGTCCGCGCGGTTCGTGTTTGCATTTTTCGCTTTTGTCAAGAACACGGACGGCGCGAACGAGGCGCGCCGCGCTTTGATGTCCGGACTTATATGGGGAAGCTTGGGACAGTTTCGGTATTATTCCTTTTTTCGGGCAAGATATAGCGTGTTGAAAGCTGCGCCAATTAACAGCAGAATACTAATAACCGTAACCGCCGGAAATGTTATTTTGCGGCAAGGCATCGTGTGGTTGACACAACCTCCGATAAGTACGTGGGGGATAAGCAGGGCGAGTACGGCGGAAAGGAAAATACCGATGGTCAGTCCCAGCCGTATTTTAGAGTTGGCAAAAACCATAAGGGCAATGGCAAGGGCGGCGATTACACCCCCAACGCCGATTTCAGCCTGTCCCGACCAATGGCATTTCATAATCATGTTCCCCATGACCGGGCATACCTTGAACAAGAATTGGGGGCCCAAAGCGATAAGCAGTCCGAAAACTAGCGCCACACCGCCGCTTGCGATACGATTTTTCATAAAACATCTCCTATAATTCGTTGGATTCATTTAACAACTAGTTAGGCTGTCGCTAACTTTTGGTTAGCTTGCAAGTCCATTCACCGCAGGGCTAAAAGGCTTGCGGCGCGATGAACTTCTCTGATTAATTCACCTTAATTCACCCGCCCCCGTTCAATCACCACTGTATCTGGATCAACGGCATTACCGTTAATCCGGCGTAGGGTAGCTTCGTAGGCTTTGTGAAAAAAATCATCCTCCACCCGGCGGTTTATCACATCGTTCAGCCAGAGTTGTAATTCGCCGTCGCCCTTCCGCACCGCCGGAGCGATAAGGGTCTCTCCGGCTCTCCGGTAGGGAAGGGCGAATTCAGCCATGTCGCCTTGCTCCGGGCCGGAAGCAAATCCCAGCGCTATGTCCACCTGATCGCTTTCAAGCTGTTCAACCCAATTGCCGCTTGTTACCGGTACGAAGCGGAGGCGCTTTGGCTTGTCGTCCAATATTTCTTTGGCGATACGGCGGGCGAAATAAACGTCGTAGCCCTGCCAGACTCCTGCGGCGTCCTGATAGCTAAAGGGGGAGTTATCCTCGGGAATACCGATACGGACCACTTCACGGAGGTGGATACGGTGTACCACCGCCAGCGCGTGATCGTTAAAGGGCGCCGGGGATTCCTGCGAGCCTTCGGCAAAAACAGAAACCGTTGCGGCGGCAAACAGTAAAGCGACAATGATATGTTTATT
Organism: Treponema sp.; assembly: GCA_031257675.1. Lineage (GTDB taxonomy): Bacteria > Spirochaetota > Spirochaetia > Treponematales > Breznakiellaceae > JAIRKH01. The sequence continues at coordinate 5,772 of JAIROG010000051.1, forward strand.
CATGGAACACTCCTATTTAACGTGGGTAAAGGCAACCGGCGTTTCGGGCAAGGCGCCCATGCCGTGATGTCCCCCGGAATCCGCGTGTTCCGCTGAAACACCGCTTTCGCTGTGATGTTTTTCCGGGGTTAGGGTGACGGTTTTACCGTTGAATACATAGGTATAGACGGTTCCCGTATGTTCGCCTTCTTTGATGATAGTGATGGTTCCATCTCTGAACTCGTAGCGGTAGACCCCCCGGTCAAGGGGCTCGCCGTGGTGAACGTGCCAGAAGTGAAACGTTCCATCAGCGTTGAATTCCCAGCGGTCGTACATATTGTTCCGACGGGGGGCGTTCCAATTTTTTCCGGCGAATACGTCCACCCCCTGAGCGGCCTGTTCCGCGTAATCGGTCCCGCCGGTGGTGGCGCAAGATGAAAACACAAAGCCGACACCCAATAAGCCAAGAACGATTTTTGCTTTATTACACATATAACTTCTCCTTACCACGGTGTATGATTGGCTTCCCAAAAGGTTTCGCCGTCAAATTTTTCATATTTTCGCGCGCCCAATTGAAACCTGCCGTTATCCAAGTCTACATTTGAAAGATCATAGACTGTTACCGTGTATTGGTCGGACAGGGCGACAAGACGGTTGTTGCCGCTGTCAAAGTAATAACTGAATTCTCCGCGGTCTATATAGCGTTTGTTCTTGCCCATGTAATGGTACACATGGTAAGCGGCGTTTGTTCCGATTGTCCACCAGTCATACATGAACATAGCGCCTTCTTCAGTTCCATGATTAATAGACCAGCGCCAAAACCCGTTAAGATTATCGTTTAAGACAATAGTCCTGTCGGCATTGGGATTTTCCGCTCCCACTCTTGTATAGATAGTGGCGCTTCCCGCATCCTGTACTACCCTGATTCTGCTATTATCAATCACTTCAAACCGGCATTTAGTGTAATAGGAACCGCTTGTTGTTGAAAGAACCAGAAAATCATCTTTCACCAGATAATATACGGTACTTATTGTGGGATTATTTTCACCCTGTTTTGTTGTAACCTCAATAGCGCCATCGGTTTTAAACTCCATGGTTGTTGTCGTGGTAACATTCGACATATTCGTAGAGGAATAGCTCCATGTCCCGATAAAGGGATTCGCCATATCGTCAAGCCAAATTCCATCATCCGTCTGCGTATCGCAGCCCGCCAGCATCAATAAGCCGATTAACGCTCCTAGCGGCGTCATTACCTTTTTTGTTTTCATGCAAAACTCCTTGTGTTTGTTTTCCCGCCTCAAGACGGTTTGTAAAGTAAAAAAAATCTCAGCGGTAAATTCAGACGCGATGGCAGAATGTATTAGGTTTCATTCTTTCATTCCTCCTTAAACTAAAAATGATACGCCGTACCGATAAAAGGACTTACGGAAACATCGTCCCTTCCCAGATGTGAGAATTCGGCCCCCGCCCAAAGAACGATATGGCCCATGGTGAATTCCGCATAGGGGCGGAGATCAAGGGAGCTAAAATCCTCGTTCACCACAAAGGACGCCTTGGCAAAAAAACTGTCCCATGCAAAATTCAGGGTAAAAGCAATTCCGTTGTATTGAGCGCCGGGAACAAGTGAAAAGCGGGGGCATACGGTAAGTCCAAGCCCTATGGGATGTTCGTACCCAAGGCTAAACCATGAATTAAGTCCGCTTTCCGGTTTTATCAGTACCGGAAATCCGGTGGAAAGAGAAAGATCGCCAAAGCCAAATGCCCGGCTATAGCTCACGCTGGGGTCCAGCGCGGCATAGGCGAATTGTACTTCATCAGGAAAAAAGACTATCAGATCTTCATTATCAAGCCTCAGAACCAGACGGGAATTTTTATCCGGGGCAAAATGCCAGGCGATGTTTTCGGAAAAGTCCGCCTGATGGGAATGGGGCTTTTCAAAGAAAACCGAATAAAAGATTCCGCCGTAGACATCGAAACTACCGAATGAATTGGCGTACTCAAGGCGCGGACTGATAGCGGCGTTCCCGCTGTCCGGTATACCACCGCCTTCGATGCCTGTGGTAAAGCCGGGACGCCGGGCGCTATACGCATAATGACGGGCGTTTTTTAGACGGTAGACATAGCCCCCGCTTCCCGTGATGGCGGTAATGTCCATTCCGGAGCCGCTTCCGCCGCCGCCGGGACCGCAGCAGTCCTGTCCGTATGTAAAGCCTGTCAAAAAAATGAAACTTATAATAGGCGCTACTTTATTCATGCATACAACCTGAAAATCGGGGGAACCGCCGAACGTACACGTTTTACCACTCTAATAGGAATTTATAGGAGGTTTATAAACGTAACCTTTGCCAACGGCAAGCTCACAACGGCGGCTCTCCACGAAAAATAGAGGATTACATTAGTATCCCTATATATTTACTCAGATAAATCGCCAAAAGTTGCATTTTTTTATTCGAGATGAGAGTGATTTTCTCCATCCGCTGTGGCTATTTCGCAATGGCAGAATTGCGTCCCGCAGCAGATTTTTATGCCCACTTTGGAAGGAAGGCAGGAGCCGGTTGCCAAGGTAGTCACATAGTTTGCGGAAACGAAAAAGAAGAGCGCGCAACAGGCCGCGCAAGCCGCGCGCGCAACCCGGCTGGTAAACCGGCGTTTTCGCTCCCGCGTCTCCAGCGCATTCCGGCGCCTCCAGGCGGCGCGGGAGCGGACCGTCCGGGCGGCGGCGTCCAGCGCTTCATCGGTCAGCTTTGGCAGGGAAATGCCCTCAAGGGCGCATAGCTCGTCTATTCTGCGGTCAATAAAATCGCCGTCGATGGTTTCCGCGTCTCTTTGCAATTCCGACTCTATGTCTTCAATAAGGGAATTCCGCGTATTTTGTTTTTCCATTATCTATCTCCCATAGTATAACTCGCCGTTTTAGTGAAAAGTTGCGCTGAACAAGTTTAATCCGCCAGCAATTCATGGGCAATGGAGCTTATCTTTTGCCGCAGCCTGCTGACCCGCGATTTCGCCGCGCTGAGGCTTATGCCCAGCCGGGCCGCCACTTTTTTAAGCGGCTGTTTTTGCCGAAAAGCGAGTTCCAACACACGCTCGTCATCGCCCTTGAGTTGTTTCTTTATTTCACCGGCGGCCCAGTCTATGGTCCTTTCCTCGTCAATCCGATCTTGCTCGCTTTTTATAGGTCTTTCATCCGCGATGCTATCAAGCGGCGATTCTTCATGCTCAACCGCCGCAAAACCCACGGCGGGGGCGGCAAATCTTTTGCGTTCCTTCCGCCGGGAAGCGGCGTATTGTTTGGAGACGTTGCCCGCTGTTTTATACAGCCAGCCGCCTATCGTGTCATAGTCGCGGAGTTTGCTCATATTCTCATAGAGGATGAGGAAAATATCCTGAGTACAATCCTCGGCGGCGCTCCTGCGGCCGCCCAGCGCGTAGGAGCAGAATTTGAGGATCTTTTCGTAGTACCGGCTTACAATACGGTTAAACGCGGCTTCCTGTCCGGCGTGGGGTTCCATATCATCCTGTGAAAATTACCTCTCAGGCGGCGCGGGGCGCAAGGTTCCCCGCGTTCATTGAATAGGTTTTGTCGCCGTAATTCAGGGTGTCAAGTTCATGGGTAACGATGAGTACCGCCGTTCCTTCCTCCGCGATACGGCTAAAAAGCCGCATGATCTCCGCCGTGGTTTCGGCGTCAAGATCGCCGGTAGGCTCATCGGCGATAAGGATCCGGGGCTGGTTGATAAGGGAGCGGGCAATGGCGGCCCGCCGCATCTCGCCGCCGGACAGTTCCTTGGGATACGAGGCGGCCAGGCGGCTTATCCCCACTTTTTCAAGCAGGATGAAGGCCCTTCCTTCCGCATCCCCCTCTCGCTTAAACAGGAACCAGGGAATACACACATTGTCCAGGACGGTAAAGTTCGAAAGGAGGCTTTGCCCCTGGGGAACATAGCCTATTTTTTCGTTGCGGAAAAAGGATATTTCTTTGTCGTTCAGACGGTGAATATCATGCCCTTCAAAAAAAACCGATCCCTGGGTTGGCTTGAGCAGCCCCGCCCCCATGTTGAGGAGAGTGGTTTTTCCGCTCCCCGACCGGCCGATACGGCTGATAAATTCCCCGGGTTCAACGGAAAGGCTCACGTGGTTCACCGCGTTAAAGGCCCTTCCGCCACGCCTGTACTCTTTTGTTAATTCCTTAAATTCAAGGAGTCCCATCATTCTCCCTCCCGCATGGTAAAATAGGTTTCCGCCCCGCTGATTCGAAGCGCCGAATAAAACGAAGCCAGGGGTCCCGCCAGGACCGAAAGAAAGAGGCTCCCCGCAGCCAAAGGAATGATTTTGAAAAACGGAGCGTCAAGGTAGGGCAGTTCCAGCCGTTCGCTGATCAGGGTGCTGAAAGGAAAAACCGCCAGGCCCGCCAGAACGATTCCCGCCGCGCCGCCCGCAAAACCGGCAAGAAACGATTCCCCCAATACAACGGCGACGAGCTTTTTCCGCGTGGCCCCGAGAATACACAACAGGGCGAATTCCTTTTTTCGTTCGTGGATGGAACCGGAAAACACCGCCGCCAGAATTATGACCGCCAGTATCCAGAGGGCGGCAGAGAAAATATGTATATAGGAAACCAGCCCGGACAGCGTGGCGGCAAGGGCGGAAAAAATACCCTGGGAAACCAAAACATCCACGCC
>JAIROG010000060.1 GCA_031257675.1 Treponema sp.
GCGGCGGCATGGTGAAAACATTGGCTGTTGTAAGCGCATTGGGAGTGGGAGCCTCATGCATCGTCTCGCTCTTTCTTCCAATAGTCTTTTTAAAAATGTTTGAAGAAAAGCGGATCGTCTGCGGATGCGGCGGGTGTATTTCAATTTAGGCGTTGTTTTGAGATGCTCTTTGGGTCGTTTTTGCTCCAAATATCTATACATTTTATAGAGATCGCGGTATACTTTCATAGAAGATTGATTATATGCGGGTTTAACGCAGCAAAGGAGGAGTGGTTTCAGACATCCAAAGGATGCGCCCCACAGGGTGGAATGAAAAATCCACAATAGACAGAATGAAAAAAATCATCGTTATATGTTTCGCGCTCACCCTGCCGGTATGGGCGGAAGATTCGCCGGTGGAAGCGCACACCGATTTATCGCTGACGTTCTCTTCTCTGCCGGAAGCGCAAGCCGCTGTTAGGCAGGACTTCGTGTTTCCTTTTTTACAGGGAGAAGGACCGCTTGTGTCAGGAAACAACATTAACCTGAAACTTGGCGCGAATCTATCGCCGGTTTCCGGCAACATACTCGCCGACGCGGCGTGGACGCCCATCGCGTTTTTCACCGTGTCGCTCGGCGCGAAACTGGGAAGCGGCTGGAATTATCCGCTGTTCGGCGTCCCCATGAAAGGCATGGGCGTATACCGCAACGATCCGGATGAAGGGGTGGACGGCGCCGGTTTGGATGGCGTCGTATGGAACATTCATGCGGGAACGGCCATTCAGTTCGATCTCGCCGCTCTTTTTCCCGGCGACTGGCGCCATGTCGTGATGCAGGTCTACAATGAAATCAGCTTCCAAAACTACACCGGAGCGCAAGGGCATGAGTCTTGGTACTACGAAAACGATGACGGCGTGAATCAAAACGCTTTTTCTTACTATTTTTCCGCTTTGTTGGGGTATCAAATGCCGCTCTTTATTAATCTGGCGGGGGTGATGTTTGAGTTGAAAGAGCCGTTGCACAACCCTTATACAGGCGAAAGCCTGACAAACCGCGGACCGGAAACAACCGTGTCACTCGCCGCCAGCTTCAAACTGCCGGGAAACGTCAGCCTCATGTCACTAGGTCAATGGAAGAACCAATTGTCGCACCCGATTGCAAACGATTACAGCCGCCGGTGGGGATTTTTCCGCGTCGCGCTTATTGCGACCTATCGCGCGCGATGAGATGTTGGGAAAAAACATGTTTGACGTTGTTGCGTTGGGCGAATTGTTAATTGATTTCACATACGCGGGTGTAAGCCAAAACGGAATGAGGCTTTTTGAGCAGAATCCGGGCGGCGCTCCGGCGAATGTGCTGGCCGCGCTTGCGAATTTTGGTTGCCGCGCCGCTTTTATCGGCAAAGTGGGCGCGGATATGCATGGAGACTTTCTGAGGGAAACCTTACATGACAGGCGCATTGACACATCGGGGCTTGTCGTTGACCATGACGCCTTTACGACGCTTGCCTTTATCAGTCTGAACGCCGCAGGGGAACGCAGCTTTGCTTTCACCCGCAAGCCCGGCGCGGATGCGCGCCTGCGTGCGGAAGAACTGCCGCGCTCTATTATTGAGCAATGCGGAATTTTTCATTTTGGCTCTCTGTCCCTAACTGAAGAACCGGCGCGGCAGGCTACGCTGGATGCGGTCGCCCTTGCCCGGCGTTCCGGCGCGATTGTCTCGTACGACCCCAACTACCGCGCGCAGGTTTGGCGCAACGAGGATGAAGCGGTTCAAATGATGCGCAACGCGGCGGCGTACGCTGACATCATCAAGCTCAGCGAAGAAGAAGTCCCCCTGCTGACCGGCGAGACCTGTTGCAAGAAAGGCGCGAAAAAGTTGCTGGAGCGGGGGTGTTCCTGTGTGGCGGTGACGCTGGGCGGCAAAGGAGCCTCGGCATATACGGCGAAGGAGTCGGCGTCTGTTCCGGCTTGGCCCGCGCCGGTAGTTGACGCCACCGGCGCGGGCGACGCTTTTTGGGGCGGCTTTCTGTTCAAAATAGTGGAACACAGTCTTGCCCGCAACGCATTGAAAGATGTAGACTCCCGCTCCCTGACGGAATTTGCCGCTTTTGCGAACGCGGCGGCGGCGCTCTGCGTACAGAAGCGCGGTGGAATACCGGCGTTGCCGCGTCTGGACGAAGTCAAGCGATTTTTAGCCTTGATGAAACACTGATTCATTCAAGGATGTATGGGTTGCCATCGCGGGTTGCAGGATAGAAAACGCCTACACGACTATGCCATCATCGACCGGTATAATGGCGCCGTTTATGGATCGGTTCGCCAATACGTACATCGCCGTTAAAGCCACCATTTTTGGGGACAGGGCTTTTCCGGGCGGGCTTTTGGCGCGGTTGTAGGCGCGGGCCGTTTCATCGGTGTACTCGGTGTCCGTAAGACCCGGACAAATGACATTGCAGGTGACGCCCACGCCGCCTGCGGCTTTTGCGACCGATTTTGCCAAAACCCCAAGTCCGGTTTTTGCCGCTGAATAGGCGGCGGTGGTGACGAACCCCCGTATATCGTCAGTGTTGGTGCCGCCGAAAAGCAGAATGCGCCCCCATTTGCGCTCAAGCATAGACGGCAGTACACGGGAAACAGCGCACCCGGGAAAGGCGAGATTCTGTTGAATCAAGAACTGCCAATCAACGGCGTCTGTTTTGTCAAGCGCGCCGCGTTTGAAGGGACCGTATGCATAAACAAGAATATCCGGGTAATGAGAGACTCCGCTTATAAAGCGTTCATGGCGGGAAATGTATGCGGCGCGGGCGGCGCATGAGGAATATTCTGAGAATATACGGTCAATCGCTTCTACGCCGTCAATCCGGCAGAGAAAGCCGTCGGCTTCGCCTTCCCGTTCATGGATGGCTTCTAAAACCCGCGCAAGGCGTTCCTGTGAGGAGCCGCCGTGCAGCGTAATGCGCGCTCCCGCTCCGGCTAACAGAAGCGCGGTCTCTTTTCCGATGCCGCCTGTGCCGCCTATAACAAGCGCCTGTTTGCCAGACAATGGCTTTCGTTCCGCTTTTCCAACGCCGTTGTTAAAGTCGCTGTCAAAGTCTTGAAAAGGTTTCATTTTTTTCCGCAATGCCTCTTTTCTATTTACGGATTTTACAGTATATTTTATAATAGAGTTATTTGGAAACCTCAGTTTCCGAATGAAAAAACGCAATAACGATCCTGTCCCCAAAAGCGCCGCTCTGGGGCGTGTTTTGGAACAGGCTTGAGGAAAAACAGGCGGTTCGCTTTTTCCAAAATTCTTGAAAAAACTCGGAATATACATGCGGAATTTTTTTTTATCTCTATATCGCCTAATGTGGCTGGTTGTTTCTTTATTAGTCTGCGCGAAAGGATTTTCGGCGGAGACGGTCTCTATTCAATCCCGCGCCGCCGTGCTTATGGACGCGGAAACCGGCGATCTGCTTTTTACCAAAAATAAAGACATCCCAATACCGCCGGCATCTCTCACAAAACTTATGACCATGCATATTGCGTTGTCTGACATCGCAAACGGCGATGCAAGTCTTGACGATGTGATGCGTCCTCCAAAAGAAAGCTGGGCTGTCAATCAACCGCCTCGCTCAAGCCTCATGTTCTTGGCAGACGGGCAGAGCGTCGCTTTGAAAGAATTGCTTTTAGGGCTTGCCATTTCCTCCGGCAATGATGCCGCAATTGCGGTGGCGTTGAGATTCGCGCCGTCTGTAGAGGAATTTGCGGAACGAATGAACAGGGAAGCCGCGGCGCTTGGACTCTCTCATACGATGTTTGTCGAACCGTCCGGCATTTCCGAATACAACATGACGACAGCGTATGAGTACGCCGTCTTTTGTAGATATTACATCAAAACGCACCCTGAAACGCTCAAAATGTTCCATTCTGTCGATGAATTCGCCTATCCCAAACCAGAAAATGTCCCGGCAGTCTATCGCGCAAGATTGAAACCCATTGTGCAGAAAAACCGCAACTCCCTGATCGGCGTTCTTGGCGTTGACGGTCTGAAGACCGGTTACATAGACGAGGCGGGCTATAGTATAGCTCTTACTGCCAAACAAGGCGAAACTCGCCTCATAGCCATTATTCTCGGCGCTCCGGCATCCAGCGGCGGCGACAGGGTGCGCGACGCTGACGGCAGGAACCTTCTTGAATGGGGTTTTTCCCATTATAAAACCCTGCGCCCGGTTGTAGAAAGGCTTCCGCCCGTCAGGGTGTGGAAGTCAAAACAGCGGTACGCCTCTCTCACCATAGAGGAATCGTTGCCGTTTACCGTACGGATCGAACGGGGAAACGAGTTGCGCTTTAAAACAGAATTACAGGATGTCGTTGTCGCGCCATGCGCAAAAGGCGATAGGGTAGGGGAGCTTGTTTTGCATGACAGCATCGGGGAACTCAGGCGCATCCCCCTGCTTGTTGCGGAAGATATTGAGCGCGGCGGCTTTTGGACGCGGTTACTGGACGCCATACGGCTCTTTTTCAAGAATGTAAGAAAAAGAAGCGCGTGAAACGCAGAGCCGCGTCTGAGTTGTCGCGGTTGCTATTGTCCAAGCCAGGCGTCTGCGGCTAATTGCGCGGCGTTGTCCGCCAGGACGAATGGATCGACAAAGCCGCAGGCTTTCTTGCCGGCTGCGATCAGGAGAGCCGCCGCAGTACATGCGCACGTGTAGGCGTCAAACACGGCGATGCCGGCGGTTTTGTGCATACGCCCCGCGATGCCGGCGCATAAACCGGCGAGAAGATCGCCTGAACCGCCGGCGCCGAGCGCAGGAGTCATGCCGTCGACAACGCCGACTCTGCCATCTTCAGCCGCAATAAACATGACATGACTTTTGAAGAGAATGACCGCTTTTTTCTCATACGCCGTCTTTTTGAGAATAGGAAGCGGATTAGCGAGGATTTCCTCTTTCGGCGCCCCGGAAAAAGCGGAAAATTCCCCCGCGTGGGGCGTGAAAATGGTTTTGCCATTATATGCCGCCGCCGCATCTTTTGCGAGGCAGATAGCGTCAGCGTCTATTATGAGCGGGACATCCTGCCGCTCAATCGCCTTGCGCAATGCCGGAAGCCGTTTTGGGTCTCTGCCCCAGCCCGGACCCAAAAGCGCCGCATCGGGAGAGAAGCGCATTTCAACAGAAGGAATGTCCGGCGCAACCATGACTCCTGACGAAGAGGCGGCCACAATGGGGTAAATGTCCTCGTCAACCAGCAAACGGATGAGTCCGGCGCCGGAAGCCTCCGCGCCTCGCGCCGCAATGCGGGCGGCGCCGGTTGCGCCGATTGAACCTGCGTGTATTTCAACGACACCGCGGCTGTATTTGTAGGCGTCCGCTTGTATCATCGGAATTTTTCGCCTCTCCATCTCCCAATCAAGCAGTTCCGCTTCCGCGTAAGCGTCCATAAGCGCCTGAGGAAAAATTCCTTCAATGCTGATGATCCTGCCCGCAAAAGGGCGGGCCGCAGGCGTGTAAAGGCATAGTTTCAGCGGTTCTATGGCGAGCGTAGCATCCGCTCCGACGATAGGCATGTTGCTATTCCAGCCGTCAAAATTGCCCGAAGGCATATCAATGGAAATCTTTTTTGCCTGTTTCACTTCGTTGATGACATGAACCATTTCCGCGGCTTGGTTTTTTATCTCTCCTTCCAAACCGGCGCCGGTTATTCCATCAAGGATGATGTCGAACGTTTCAAGCTCTCTATATTTAGAACATTGAGAAGAGGACAGGGCGCTGTCCCACGCCAAAAAGGGGACATTCATTTTAGCAAGGGATAAAAAAGCTTGCGAATGGGGCGTTTGCGAAACTGAAACATCCGGCAGCTTTTTGAGAATCAGAAGCGCATCCTTCACTTTGCCCCGCAAGAGGAGCGACTTCACCATCGACATAGCGTCCGCGCCGTTGTTTCCGGAACCGGCAAAAACGGCGATTTTAGGCTTCTTCTGAAACAACGCCGGAAAAGCGCGGACAAGACGAGCGGCGCCAGTGCGTCCGACCGATTCAACAAGCGCGAAAACGTTCAACCCCCACGATGAGGAGGCTTCTTTATCAAGTTGGGCCGCCGCCTTAGCGGAAACCAATTTTTTGCTACCCATCTTCTCCAAAAAATTTATCCGTTCTCCACCATACCAATTTGACTTCCCAATCGCTTATCAGCATTGCGGATAAAATGCCTTCCCGTGACAAATCAAAGGCGTTGAACTGCAATTCGTTCATGTCCACTCTGATGTTGCCCTGATGTTGGATGCCGCTTGATTCCCGCGTATCTAGAATTAAAAGAGCGTACCCATTTTCTTCCGGAAAATACAGAAACACCCGCTCGCCTTTCGTGATTCCCAATAGCGTATACGGAATTTTTATGACAACCCTGCGATTGTTCTCCATATATACGGACTCGTAAAGCGGCGTTTCGATATTTTTTTCATAAATTCCATCTTCAACACGCATCACCCAGATAACGGAGCTGTCGCTTTCACTTCCCGTGCGCGTATTGGTGGAATCATCAAAGGTGTCACGATAATAGTCTATTTTTATATATAGTTTTCTTGCGTCGGGATCTGCGACTATATTGTCCAATGATGCGAAAACCACATCTTCGCGGTCCGATGGAATGGGGACGGAAGTGTTTTTTATCTTTATGAGGTACAGCAGAACGCCGTTCATATCAAACCAATAGATATTCCACCCCGTAGGGAGCCTGCAAACGACGGCTAGATCATCGTTTGCGGAGGTATACAACCCTTCTATTCGCGGAAACGGGCTTCCGCCTACACCTTCCTGTCCAAGGTATTCAAGAAATCTGCCGTCAGCGTCAAAATGCAACACTACACTGTCCAGCAACGCCTTGCTCTCCGGATCAAAGCCCTGCCGTTCATCTGGAATATTGTCTTCAACGTACAGGTGTTTTTGCGCATTAATGACGATTTTTCCCGGCTTTTGAAAAGGATAGGTAAAAGCCCAGCGGGTTACGCTTTCGCCGTCCCGCTTGGGTTTGAGCGTCAAAGGCTGGGGGTTTGTCTCTTCGTTGTAAATCATGGTCAGGATGTCGCCATAGGAATTGAACCGCGCCACCTTTTGCCCCTCAGGGTCGGAAATATAGAAAATGCCTTCGCTCATACACAGTCCGTTTCTCCGTACGCCCCTGTCTCCATCCTGATTGTAGAAGGCGATTTGATCCTCAAGACGTCCGATTTGCAGGGTGAAAAGATTCTCTCTTATAATGGATTCAGTTTGCTTTTCAGCGCATCCGTTTAATAAAAACATATAAAAGACGCAGAGAACATAAATTTTTATATGGCGCTTTTTCCAAAACCAACCGGGTGTTGGGAAAAGCGCATCTAAAGCTATTAGTTTCATGTGATTGAGTTGCATAAAATAAAAAATCCTAAAAATTGAGGCTTTTCCGAAAACATCAGCAAAAAACAGGGTTAAAATGCGCTTGGCGCTATATTCAAGCCACACCGCAACTTACCCCCCCCCCCCCCCCAATCGTCTCGTAGAGATACTTATACTTTTCCCCCATTTTTTCAACTGAGTACTCGCTCTCCACAATCTCTCTGCTTTTTCTCGCCATAGCGAGCGTCTCAGCCCGCCGTTCAAGCATCTTCGCCAACAACATCACCGCTTCATTCGCGTCATTGTATACAAACCCATTTTTCCCGGCGATCACAAGGTCGCGATTGCCGTACACGTTGCTTACGAGCAAGGCGCACCCGCAAGCCATCGCCTCAATCATGCCATAGGGCAAACCTTCCCATCTGGAGGTGGCGAGGTAGACCAGACACCGGTTGAGGTACCCGTTGACCGTGTCTTTATCCTTCCAACCCGTTACGGTAATATTGGGGGATGCGAGTTTGGAGCGAAGAGGTCCGTCTCCAACCCAGTAGAAACGTACGCCGGACAAAGACTCCGCTATTGTATTAAATAATTCCGGGTTTTTTTGAACGCTTGCGATACCCATGAACATAACAAGCGTTTCTTCTTCGGGATTTTGCAAGACGGCGAATTTCTCTTCCACAGAGCGGGTGAGGGGAACCCCATTGGATATGACGATCACTTGATTCGCCATGTTTTTATACAATTCCGCCTCGGATCGTCCACATGCGACTATTATTCCGCCGAATTTTCCGCCTAGCTTTTCAAGAAACCGGTAAAACCATCGGTCAAAGAATCCTATGTCCGCGCGGATGAAAGACGCTCCGTGCGGCGTGTAGATCACCTTTTTTATGCCCAGTATTTTACACGCCAGCCTGCCTAAAAAGCCGGCTTTCGACGAGTGCAAATGAACGACCACGCTGGTGTTTTTGTAAGGGGCGAGTATTTTTATAAGCGATTTCAACGCGAGAAAATCATGTCTAAGATTCACTTCTCTTTGAGCGTCCGCCCACTCTATAAAGGCGACTCCCGAAGGGAATCTTTTTTTAACGCTTTCAATATCCTCAACCCACAACCGGGAGCCATGCACTACAACATAGTCCATGCCGGGCAATTGCTGAACTATGTTTATAACGGCGGTGACAACACCGGAAGCAAATGGTTCAAGGACATGAATCACGGTCATTTCGGCGCTAACCTTTATCCGGCGTTATTTTCTCAAGCACAATAGTGGCAAGTATTTTATATTCTCCGGGAAGCAATTCCGCATCTGGTTCGTCGTACCGGGCGAGCAGGGCGTTCAGCTCCTGCCGTACGAGATTATATTTTTTTTGCTTGTAATGAATAAACGCAATCTCATACTCCGCGCCGCACACACTGTCTATCTGCGTTGGGAATCTGTCTATGACGGCTTGATAATACTGGAGCGCCTGATCGTATTTGTTCTTGTCCGAAGCCTCCTGCCCCAACTGGATAAGTTTTTCAGCCGTCGCTCCTTCAGGCGTCTCTACAGGCCCAGACGCGCAAGAGATGAACTGGCAAAGAAAAAAGAAACTGATAATCCTTCTCATATAGTTATAACCGTATCGTATATTAAATAAAATGTCAATGTATGATACGATGACAAGAGGAGTTTTTATGACAAATGTAATTGAATACGACTGCTGGTTTCAAAAGCGCGGACTTCCAAAAGACGCTGGAGATATGCCGGGTTTTCTTGAGAACGTGGTGTGCGAGGAAACGGGAGTCATCATAGAGAACGCGGCGGAAGAGCTGAGGCTTGCCCTTGATCGCTGTTTTGACGCCGCTCGAAACAGCCGAAAAGCGGATGAACATACGGACGGGAAGCGAATTCTGCTTGGAACCATAGATCATCTCAACGCTAAACATGGCTTTTTTCTTCCGAAACAGAAGAGCGAAGGTTTTATCATCCGATCTACAGGATCAACAATTCTCATCGGAGGAGCCGACGAACAGGGCGTTCTCTACGGCGTGTACCGGTTTGTCCGCCTGCTTGCCTTGGGCCGCTTTGTTTTCGGCGTCGACATCGCTGACGCGCCGGCTTCAACGTTGCGCATGATCAACCATTGGGACAACCTTGACGGCGGCGTGGAACGCGGGTATTCGGGGAGATCCCTCTTTTTCAACGACAACCGCGTTGAATTCGATCCCGCCCGCATCAGGGATTATGCCCGGCTTTTGGCTTCTGTGGGCGTCAACCGAATTTCAATCAACAATGTAAACGTGCGCGGCGCGGCGAAGGAACTGATCAGTGGGAAATTTTTGCCGAAAGTCGCGGAACTTGCGGATATTTTTAGGCCGTTCGGCATCCGGCTTATGCTCAGCGTCAACTTCGGCGCTCCTCACGCTGAAATAGGTACGGCAGACCCGCTTGATGAAGGAGTCGCCGTGTGGTGGAGAGACAGGGCGGATCTCATCTACCGCTATATTCCAGATTTGGCGGGCTTTCTGGTCAAAGCCGATTCAGAACACGAGACCGGACCGTTCCGGTATGGGAGAAACCACGCGGAAGGCGCGAATATGCTTGCGAAAGCGCTCGCGCCGCATAACGGAGAGGTCGTCTGGCGATGTTTTGTGTACAACTGCGTACAAGATTGGCGGGACGCTTCCATTGACCGCGCCCGCGCCGCCTTTGACAATTTTAAGCCGCTTGACGGACAATTTGACGATAACGTCATTCTGCAAATAAAGCATGGCCCCTACGATTTTCAGGTGCGGGAACCGGTGTCCCCGCTTTTTGGTGCGCTTGAAAAGACCCGGCATGTCATGGAGTTGCAGATAACTCAGGAATATACCGGACAACAAATAGATCTGTGCTTCCTGCCGTGGATGTGGAGCGATGTGATGAAATTCGACTCTGGATATGGGGCAAGCGCCGAGACTGCGGAGACCGGAACGATTCGCGCGTTCCTTGCAAGCGGACGTATTGACGGGCTTGCCGCTGTGGGAAATACAGGGCTTGACGGCAACTGGACCGGGCATACCCTGGCGCAGGCGAATCTTTTCGGCTATGGACGCCTTGCGTGGAACCCGTCTCTGTCCCCTTATGAAATCGCGGATGAATGGAGCCGGTTGACGTTTCCTGACGATGAGAGCGTCAGCCGGAGCGTCGCAAAGATGCTCCTCGATTCATACCCAACCTACCAAAAGTACAACGCCCCTTTCGGCGTGTGCTTCATGGTGGAGTCCGGACACCATTACGGGCCAAACATCGAGGCGTATGAATTCTCGAAATGGGGGACATACCACCGCGCCGACGCTAACGCTATTGGCGTGGACAGAACCCCCGCAGGCGCCGGTTACACGGAGCAGTACGCGCCTAAAAACGCCGCGATGTTCGCCGACCCGGCGACCTGCCCCGAAGAGCTTTTGCTTTTTTTTCATCGCATCCCGTACAACTATGTAATGAAAAATGGGGAAACGTTGCTCCAGAACATCTATGACACCCACTTTGAAGGGTATGATGAAGTGAACGTCATGCTTGACGCATGGATTGGGTTGAAAGACAGGCTCAGCGGCGCTGTTTTTGAGAGTGTGAAGGCGCGTATGGAACGGCAGCTTGAGAACGCCCATCAGTGGCGTGACGTTGTCAACACGTATTTTTTTAGACACACCGGCATTGGGGATAAGAAGGGAAGGAAAATTTATTCGTGAATTGCCGCGCCTATGTTAATCCCCTTGATTTTGGGAAAGATCTTTTGGGCGTTGAGAAACCCGTCCGTTACGTAGGAGGCGAATACGGCAGGCTTGCCCGGAAGGACGCGGCTTTGCAAACGGTCATCGCCTTTCCTGATTTGTATGAAATCGGCATGTCCAATCAGGCGCTTCGCATCATTTACAACCGTCTGAACAGCATTGACAATGTTTCCTGCGACCGCGCCTTTATGCCTGCGCCGGATTTCAGGGCGTTTCTCAAACGCGGCGCCATTCCGCTTTACGGTTTAGACACCGGCGTCGCGTTGGGGGATGTTGACGTACTTATGTTTACGCTCGGTTATGAACTTGGCATAACCAACGCGCTTGCGATGCTTGAGCTTGCGGGCGTCCCGCTTCACGTGGACGAACGAAAAAAAAACGGACCGGCGCCCATGGTCATTATGGGCGGTCCCTGCGCGTCAAACCCTTTGCCTTACGCCCGTTTTATTGACGCTTTTTGGATCGGCGAAGCGGAAGCCGGTTTTTTTGAACTTATGGAGCGGCTTGTCGCATTAAAAACCGCGGGCGCGGGAAAAGCGGAAATGCTTGCATTGACGGTCTCCCACCCTTCGGTATGGACGAAGGGTGGGAGACCGGCGCGGCGCGCGGTTGACGCTGATTTTTCACGGAGGGAGGCAAGCGCCGCGGTTTTTCCGGTTCCGAACATGAAAGTCGTCCAGCGGCACGGAGCGGTTGAGATTATGCGCGGTTGTCCAAACGGATGCAGGTTCTGCCACGCGGGGTATTGGTATAGACCTATGCGGCAAAAACCAGCGGAAATTATTGAAAAAGAAGCCGCCGCCTTTATCAAAGAGGGCGGATACAATGAGATAAGCCTTTCTTCCCTTTCATCAGGCGATTACAACGGGCTTGAATCTCTCATTGACAGCCTCAACGCCGTTCATGCGCGGGATCACATATCGTTTCAGCTTCCATCGTTACGTGTATCGACATTTTCCTTGCCGCTTCTGGATAAAATCTCCAAAGTACGGAAGAGCGGACTCACGTTTGCCATAGAAACGCCCGTAGATTCGTGGCAAATGATGATAAACAAAGAGGTTTCACGGGAAAATGTGGTCAACATCCTCCTTGAAGCAAAGAAGAAAGGGTGGCGCGGCGCGAAATTTTACTTTATGATCGGATTGCCAGTCAAAACAGCGATGGAAGAAAGCGGAGACGGCGCGGCGCAAGACGCGGCGCACCTTGCTGATGAAGAAGTTGAAATAGTTGATTTTGTGCTTGAAGTCGCCCGCAGGACCACTATGCATTTTAACGTCAACGTTGGTACGTTCATTCCTAAACCGCATACCCCTTTTCAATGGGCGAAGCAACTTGATGAAGAGACAAGCCGCCGAAAACTTGAATTTATACGAAACAAGCTGCAACCGTTGGGACACAAGGTCGGCGTGCAGGATGCGTTTGTTTCTGTAATAGAAGGCGTGTTGAGCCGGGGCGATGACAGGGTGGGGGCGGTCATTGAGGACGCTTTTAATAAAGGCTGCCGTCTTGACGCATGGAGCGAGTATTTCAATAAAGAGGCGTGGCGTTCCACACTTGAAGCTCACAAAGAAGTCGTTGAGGAGATATTCGCTGAAAAAGATGCTGGCGATGCGCGGAGCGAAGCCCTTCCGTGGCGAGATATTGGCGCGGGAATGGCAAAAGACTATCTAAACAAAGAATTGATTCGCTCAAGAGAAAGAGAAATTACATCAATATGTATTGAAAAATGTACATATTTATGTGGAAATTGTAATAAAGAGTATAAAATAGTAAAAAATATCATACATAATGATAAAATACTTTATGAAAAACAGTCTGACCAGCAGTCGCAAAGCGGCTCGTGTGAGCGTCCTTCATGGCGGATTGTGTTCAGTTTTTCCAAGAAAGAAGAGGCGATTTTCTATTCGCACCTGTCGCTCATGGAAATATTTTACATGGCGTTTTTGAGGGCGGGCGTCCCCGTCAAATACTCACAGGGGTTTAATCCCCTGCCAAAACTGGAAATAGCCGCTCCTTTATCCATCGGCGTCGCCGGTAATGGAGAGATCGCCTCAATTGACACGCATGTTTTCTTCGATTCTTCCACATTCGTCAATCAAATGAATCACAAGCTCTCAAAAGGACTCCATATCACAGAGGCGATTGCCGTTTTTATCCCTATTGGGGAGAAAAAACATTCTTTATCATCGTTACTATGGGGTTATGAGTATAGAAACAACGAAATGATTGATGCCGTAGAGGCTTGCAACGAGAAAGAATACCGGCGGAGGAGGGTAGGGGAAGCGCCAGTGTATGGCTTAGAGCGGTTGTCAGTATTGGCAAGAAACATCGGCGGCGCGGGATTAGAAGCGGGCGCGTCTTACTTTGAGGTGTATAAAGCGTTGTATCCCGCTGTGGGATGAATATGGAGGTTGGATATGCGGCTTACTCTGGAAATTCCTGATGTAACGCATCTCAAGCTGACAAACTGCCCTTGGGAAAAGCGGCGGGTCTCTCTTATCGGGTTTTTTATAAACTCTTTGTCCGGTATGAAAAATGGACTTGACAGGCGCTTCCAAACATGGCAAACTATTCTGTTATGGAAGTTACGGCAAGACAGTCAGTCCGTCGCTGTATGCCGCGCAACAGACAATCTTCCTTCTTGAAAAAGAAAAGAATTGAAGCAAGTAGACAGAATATACATTATCAATAGTTATAGGCGTAATAGGCAGCCGCATGAGAGCTTGTCTTTGACCTGCGGGACGGCGCGGCGGGACGCGGCCGCCGCCGGGTTAGGTCTCCCGATTTCCCGGTCATCACGCGAACTTTCTCTTAAAACGCCACCCAATCGTCAGACCGAAATCAGGAAACACGGCGATATGAGAATCCTTCCCAAAAAGGATACAGCGAAATAAACCCCCTTGCAAAAAAGAAGTCTTCGCCAGATTGTGAGTGTGGAGACCCACGCCCAGCGATACGTTGAACGACCCTAATGCTCCATCCTCAAAGTACGGAGTAATAATTCCCAGCCCGCTTAACCCCACCTTGTCAAACAAGGTGGCAAGGAGCGTTTTAGTTTCAACCGGAATAAGAAAACGGCTCTTTACCACCCGCTTGAACTGATGGAAGCCGGCGCCTTCCCCTGAAACGATTCCAAAAAGGGACGGCATATAATACTGTACAACCGCCTCACGGAAAGCCGCCTTACGGCCGTAATTATATTGTTCAACCGCCTCCTGCCCATAAAGCGTCGAGGCGGCGAACAAAAACAGAGCGATACAAAAACATGCCGTTGCCGCAGGCTTGCCCCTGTCAATAAACGTTCGAAAGACTGATTGAAGCGACAAAACTCCCCCTTATCTTTGTGGTCTTTAGTATCGGAGCGACGCTCAAAAGAAACTCAGCGATTTTATTCCACGCGCTCGTAACCCCTACTCTGGCGATTGCCACTACCTGAGGCAAATCGCTAGAAAATAACGCGGCTTTCAGCGCTTCCGCATTTTGCTTCCAAAGACCATCAACTAACTTTTTTAAGTCTGTACACACATACCATTTTGTCAGATGGACAACCTAGATGCGCCGCCAGCGATTGCCGCCACCACAATTCCCGGAATTTTACATGGCATCCGATGAAAGGCTTAAAATATTCGCTTTACAGCAAATAAGTTTCCTGTTTCAGCGTTTTCTTTTCGTATAGGATATATCTTTGTCAGGCTTGGATATATGGTTTCTAAAAATATATAATCAGTATCGTAAGCGTCGGCAAAACCATAGCCAATTTCGTCTGCCGTTGTTTTATATATATTCAGGTTTCCAATATAATTTATTACATTTTCTGCCAGTTTAAAAATTATATCCGGGAGTTCAAAAAAACCAATAGCATCTTCCGGGTACACATATTTGAATGTGTAATATCCTGCCGGCAGTTTAATCATTACAAGATTATGCCCACTTCGCAAGTTTATAACAGCAGATGCGCTAGAAAAAAAATCGTTGGCTGTGTTTCTGTTTCGTTGATATATATTGATTGTCAAATTAGGAATATCCGTAGTGATTGTTGCGAACAAAAACGCTTCTGATCTTTTAGAAGATAAAGAAGAGCTATCTTTTATATTTACTGTGGCGCAGGCGGTTGCTGTAAACATACACATATCAAAAGTTGCATAATTTTATTATTCATAGATTTCGCGCCCTGTGATAAGGTCATATCGAATAATATTGTTTTGTACATTCATTTTCTGTACTAATATCTCCATTTGTTTCCATAGTTCAGAATTTGGAACCACTTCAACAATATCATTTACCGTTTGTTCATAAACGTTTTCTTTATCAGTAATTACACGTTTTACCGCGCGTATAGTGTAATGATTTTCGTACACGGAAACGTAATATTTTATATATGTTGTTGTATGCCCGCCATTGTTGTCTGTGGTAAAAGCGCTAAGAATGCCAATCAAAGCCATTAAGGTGTCCTCTATAGAAGAAACATTCCGCCATTCTGTTTCAATGGCAATGAAATCAGGAGCATACCCCTGCGGCTTGTATATTGTCTGAAACCCATTGGCATTAAAAAATTCTTCGATACCCTCAGCTATTTCAACCATTGCTGGATGTTCCATATCAGGTAATACTATATATTTTGTACGGAGAATATACCTGTGGTTTACAGCGCTACAAGTTACAAGCGCAAAAGTAAGGAATATAAAAAAATAAACCGGATTTTTCATTTTCATAAACACCAAGAAGTCTATCAAGGTTTTACCATTTTTAAACGGTAAAACCTTGATAGGTTGATAGGCTCTCCTCAAGCGACTATTTTATAGGTACGTTTTCAGACCCTGACTCCAAACTTCAGCAAACCATAGCAAACCGCTATAAGCCAATAATAAAGTATTTACATTTTTTTGCAAGGGGGGAACAAGCGAATTCGCCCGTTTTAGCTGCATTTACAACAAAAGAAAAAACTTCAGGTGTAACAGCCGCACAAAATACGACAACTCCTGCTGTCGCCGCTGAAATCTGAAGTAATTGCGTTCCAACATCTAAACCAAGTAATTTATTAGCGGTTGCCGCGGCGCTTTGAAAGTTACTGGAATTATCATATGCAGATACAAGAGCGTTAATCCAACTTCTGGAATCGCCGCATCCATACCATTGTACTAATTTAGCCGCCATACTTGCTCCACTTGCAGCAGCCGTAACTAAACCTGCTGCGCCAACCCAAGGCTGCCGCCATTTGACCCACTTATATGCGCTTAATCCGGCAATTCTTGTCGACTGCCGCCATCTGGAAGAACAATATCTTCTATCGACATTTCAGGTGAAATTTCCGCCATAATACCTGCTATTTCACCGACGGCGCCACCCGCGAACAGAGCGTCAATGAGGCGTAACTGAACCTCGCCGTTTTCAGATTGCGCTGTCTCATCCAAAGCGGCGAGAGAATTTGTTCATTGTCGCCAGTTTCAAGGGCGGATCTGCTTGTGATCCCGGATATAAGCGAATCAAGCAACCCGGCGTCTTTGATCTGCCCGATACGCTTGTGAGACGCTCGCCTTCCGGTCGCCGCCGAAATGTCGCAATGACGTATCCCCCGGATCAATTATTACATCGCCGCATCCAGCCAATACTAGAATGACACATAGCGATCCCACGATCCCCGCTTTAAAAGCGTTTTTCATACGAACCTCCTAGAAAAGAAATAACGCATACGATATTTCTTAAAAGGTTATACCTATAGCAGCCTGCTGTCAAGCGTTTTTTTTAATCCCCTTGGGGTTTAATTCCCCGCCCTTCAGGGCGTAAGGCTGGGGGTGCGGGGGATTTGTTCCCCCGCAAACGCAAAACTTTCAAGGAGAAATCTTCAGATACTCCGCCCTTCAGGGCGGAGAGGTTCATTATTTCTTTGAGAAAAACGCCAGATGAAAACGCGGCGGAACCGCTTGCCCTAGGCGGGAGCCGCTTCCCGCCGCCCTACCCTCTTGCTTCTGCGCAACGATACGGCGGCGTCCTTCACCTTCGCATATCCACGCCGCCTGTTTGTGTCTTCTTCCGTAAATTTTCACAAAAACACACTTCACAAAAGTGAAGAAATATGTATAATAGAGTATACTAAAAGAGGATTCAGTGGTGGATGATAACGGAAACGGACTGACTTTAAAATTACTCATAGACAGACTGCCGGTTCAGAAGAGAAAGATGATTTTTGCGCTTTTAGCAAGCGCGGCTTTTCTCTTTGTTGTCGCTTGCTTGGCCGGTGGCGTCGCGTATGTGGGAAAGTCGTTTTTGCCTATCTCGCGCATTGATGTAACTGAAATCCTCAATATGGAGCGGGCGGACATTCTGGCAAGAGCCGGAATTGAAAACCAAACATACTGGATGATTAATAAAACGCGAGTTAAAACGAATCTTCTTGCTATTGCGGCGATAAAAGGCGCCGTTGTTGAGAAGCGTTTCCCTGATACGCTTCTCATTACGCTTGATGCGCGAAAGCCCGCCGCTATGGTTCTGTCGTTCGCCGGCGGCGTCGGAGTTCTCCAGTATGTTGACGAAACAGGAAAGGTGTTTGAGAAAGGCAAAAACGTTCCTCCAAACATGCGCCTTCCGATCATTACGGATTCCAATATGCAGAATCCGTATGCGGGCGCCCAATTCCATTCTTCTGTTACGGACCTGTTGAAAACAATGTCGGGCATTTCACCGGCTTTGCTCAGTCATATATCTGAAATTGAAATTAATTGGAAAATAACTGGCGAGTATCGGCTTGATTTGTTCGACTTGATCGTGTATCCCAGATCGTCTTCCATCAGGGTTCGCATGAACGCGGAGCTTGACGACGCCTATATCAGCAGAATGTTGCTTGCCGTCAAAACTGTGGAGAGAGATTACAACACGGATGAAATTGACTATCGCGCTGATGATCCGGTATTTATCCCCAAAGGAGGTTCCCGCTAATGGCGAATGACAATTTTGTTCTAGGTTTAGACATCGGGACAACTAAAACATGCGCCATGATTGGAGAGCCTAACGAGCGGGGTCAAGTTGAAATTATCGGCGTGGGAATCTGCCCCTCAAACGGGCTTAGAAAAGGGGTGGTTGTAAATATAGAAGCGACCGTTCAATCAATACGGACTGCGGTTGAAGCCGCTGAAGTGATGAGCGGACACGAGGTGCGGCTGTGTTGGCCCGGCATCGGCGGAAATCATATTGAAGGCATCAATTCACGCGGGGTTGTCGGGGTTACCGGAAGAAATAAAGACAACAAGAATTTGAAAGAAATCGCGCAGAGCGACATTGACCGCGTTATAGACGCCGCAAAAGCCGTGGCAATCCCGATGGACAGGCGCATTTTGCAGGTCATTCCTCAGACTTTTATCGTTGATGAGCAAAAAGGCATTCGTGATCCGCTCAATATGATTGGCGTACGCCTTGAGGCTGAAGTGCATCTTGTCACCTGTTCTGTCACCAGCGAGCAAAATCTTATCAAATGCGTCAATGGCGCGAAGCTCGTGGTGAATGAAGTGGTGTTGCAGACGCTTGCCGCGGGCAGAGCGGCGCTTACGCCGGAAGAAATGGAGATGGGTGTCGCGCTCATTGATTTAGGCGGCGGCACCACCGACATATTGGTCTATTCCGAGGGAGTGCCTTTCTCCAACGCTTCAATACCGGTGGGAAGCGCGCTTATCACAAGCGACATATCAAAGATGAAGTCTGTTTCCTACGATATAGCGGAGAAGCTCAAAATAGAGGACGGCTGTTGCTGGGAAGGCGTCATGGACACCGACACGGATATTCCGGTGCCTGGTGTTGGCGGAAGACCCCCGATGCTCATACCGCGTTCTCAAATTCTAGCCATTATCCGCCCTAGAATGGAAGAAATTTTTATGATGGTGAAGGAAAAACTCGATAAGGTTTACTACACCAGATCGCTTGGGGCCGGGGTGGTGCTTACCGGCGGCGGCGCCCTTCTCGCGGGCGCCGCAGAGCTTGCGGCCTCTATCTTTAAGGCGCCGGTGCGCATAGGGCTTCCGCTTCCCGTTGCGGGGCTCGCCGGCGAGTACCGCAGCCCTGTTTTTTCAACAGCCATCGGACTGCTTCTTTTAGGCTTTGAGCGCGAACAACAGGCGTACATACCGTCAAGTTCAGAATCGGATATCCACCTTCCGCGTCCGGCGCGTGAAAAGCGTGAAAGAAAGCCTTCGTCCGAACCTTCCATCATCGCCAAATTCTTCGAATGGCTTGGAAACGATTTTGTGTAAAATGCGCTTAACGCGCCGGCTTGCGGCGGTACCCTCTTGATAATAATTGAGAAAGACTCTATAATACAAAAAAATAGGGAGGGGGGTGTATGAATGTTGAAGTGCTTGATGAAAAATTCTTAAATCCGACACCTGCTTATATTAAAGTGATCGGCGCCGGAGGAGGAGGTTCCAATGCGGTCAACCGTATGATCGAATGCGGGCTTCACGGCGTGGAATTCATCGTCGCCAATACTGATGCGCAGGATCTGAACAAATGCAAGGCGAATGTCAAGGTGCAAATTGGATCAAAGCTGACCAAAGGGCTTGGAGCGGGCGGAAAACCTGAAATCGGAGAAAAAGCCGCAAACGAGGATAGGGAAAAAATAGCCGATGCCCTGCGCGGGGCGAATTTGATCTTCGTAACCGCAGGCATGGGGGGCGGCACCGGCACGGGATCGGCTCCGGTCATTGCGCAGATCGGGCGGGAAGTGGGGGCGCTCACCGTTGGCGTGGTGACAAAACCCTTCGATTTTGAGGGGCGCCACCGGATGCAACTTGCCGAAGAAGGCATTGTCAAACTGAGGCAAGCGGTCGATACGCTCGTTGTGATACCCAACCAGCATCTGTTGAGCATTGTGGGAAGGAACACTCCCATTATAGAAGCGTTCCTCAAGGCGGACGATGTGCTTCGTCAGGCGGTGCAGGGTATTTCTGACATTATCACGGGAACCGGGCTTATCAACGTTGACTTTGCGGATTTTGAGACCACCATCAAAGAGCAAGGCGAGGCTTTGATGGGTATAGGGTATGGCGCCGGCGACAACCGCGTCGCCGAAGCGACATCATCTGCCATTGACAACCCTTTGCTGGAAGACACCTCCATTGAGGGCGCGACTCGAATTCTGGTTAATGTTACGGGTGATAAAAACTTCGCCCTCACCGAACTTGATGAAGCGGTCAGGATCATCACGGCTAACGCCGACCCAGACGCCATCATCATTGCGGGCGCGAGTCAGGACCTGTCTCTGGATAATCAGTTGCGGGTGACCGTTATTGCGACAGGGTTTCTGAAGAATAAGGAACAAAAGAGCGAAAAACCAAGCGGAAATGCCGGAATAAAGAAAAATGGGGATTTTATCAAATCTGATGAATGGGGAGACATTCTAGGCGGAGGCAAACGCTCGCCGCCCGGCGGCGCTCCAAGCAGACCGAACATATTTACCGAAGACGAACTTGAGAAACCAGCGATCCTGCGAAAACAAATGGGCGGCATGTAACTTTCGCTAAGTCTCGGAATGCAAGTCTCTTTTCAAATTCCTGAAATTCTAATTTAAAAACCCCGATCAATCGAATAATTGAAAGATGTGGAAGGGTAGAAATTTGCAAAGCATACTGGAAAAATACCGGACGAGACTCGTTGCAATGGAACGCCATTCCGCGCTTACCACTTCGACGTATGAATCAGAGATTCGATTTTTTTTACAATGGCTTGACAGCGAGTCCCTTGATATATCCCAAATCCATGCGTTGGATTTGGGCGCGTATCTTGAGAAAAGGCGCTCCGTCAACAATATAGACGGGCGCACCGCGGCGAAAGTTATTTCGGTATTGCGTTCTTTTTTTCGTTTCTTAATTGATGAGAACATCAGAAACGACAACCCGGCTGATGTTCTTGAAATGCCGAAACGCCCGAAGCATCTGCCGACGGTCTTGACCAAAGAAACGGTTGACCGTATGCTTGAGTTGGTCAATACGAAAACGCCGTTAGGCATTCGCAACCGGGCTATTTACGAGTTTATCTATTCATCAGGATTGCGCATTTCCGAGACGGTTTCCCTTAATTGCAATGACATATCCTCGGAAGGCGTTGTGAAAGCGCTTGGCAAGGGTGGAAAAGAACGGCTTGTGGTGTTCGGCGAGCAGGCGAAGGCGTGGCTCAAACGGTATCTTGGCGAAGCGCGTCCCAGACTGATTGGAAAGAGCCGTTCAAAAGCCCTTTTTTTAAGCAGAAATGGCAAAAGGCTTTCAAGAAAAGGCGTCTGGAAGAATTACGCGCTTATTGCGGAGCTTGCCGGCGTCAGTTCCAAACTGCATACATTGCGGCATACGTTTGCGACAGAGTTGTTGGCCGGCGGCGCTGATTTGCGGAGTGTGCAGGAGCTTTTGGGTCACGCTGATTTAACCACTACGCAAATTTACACGCATGTAAATTCCCGTCTTAAAGAAAGCCACAGGCAATTCTTGCCGAAATTAAAAGAATGGAAGAAGTAAGGAGACGGAAATGAAAAAAGAAACCGCTATAGGCGTGATTGTGATTGTTAGCATCGCCCTGCTGGCCATTGGCGGCGCCGTGTTGCGAAAACTGTCAGCCCGTTCTCAGGAAGCGGCGAGAATAGCCGACATAAGCAACAGCAAAAACGCCCAAACTATTGACGATCTCAAAAAAACCATCGCCGCGTATGAAAACCAGTTGGAGCAGTTTTTGAAGGCAAGCGCAAAATCCGGGACGTATTGGAAAATACTCGCCGCCCGGTTGCAGGATAAAAATCAGCATGGCGAGGCTTTGGAAGCCCTGCAAAACGCCATCCAATACAATCCTGAAGATACGGCGCTTTTTTACATGACAGGCGTTTCCGCAGGCGTCATGGCGAAATCGGAGTTGGATTTTCCAGGCGGTGAAAACAAGCGGGAGGAGTATTACAGGCTTGCCGAAGAAGGATATATGCGAGCCATTGAACTCAATGGACGCTATGACAGGCCGCTTTATGGGATTGGAATCCTCTATGTGTTTGAGCTTGACCGCCCGTCTGAAGCCATTCCCTATCTCCAACGCTACATCGATCTTAATTCGGGAAATCCCGAAGGCGCCGCGGATGCCATGTTTGTTCTGGCGCGGGCGTATTATGCCATAGGGGAATACCGCCGAACCATAGAGCAGTACGATGGAATACTAAGCGTGAGCAAAAATAAGAATAAACTTGAGCAAGCCGCGGAACTGAAACAACAAACACTCAGAGCAATGAATGGGTGACAAGAGAGAGGGCCTTCTTGCATTAGGCGTTGCGCGTCTTCCGGTAAAGGCTCGCCATAAACTAGTTTTGTATGATTTTTTTTCTTCAAAAGCTGAATCAGCTTTCTTCGACTCTTCTGTGGATGATCTGTCGTGGATAGTGGGAAATCCCATTCGAAAGGCTTTTTCTATGAGCGCCATCCAGTCATTAGCTGAAAAAGACGCTGAACTTGCAGAAAAACGAAATATTCGCTTCGTTTCAAAAGACAACCCCGCCTACCCTCCCCTACTCCTTGAAATGTACGATCCGCCGGTGGCGCTCTTTTACCGGGGAAGACTTCCGGATACTGACGCGCCGCTCGTTGCGGTGGTAGGAACACGGAAGCCAAGCCTCCCAGCCTCCGCGTCTGCGTTTACTATTGCGCGTGAATTGGGCAGCCTCGGCTATTCGGTGGTGTCGGGTCTCGCATTGGGCATCGACGCTATGGCTCACCGGGGTTGCCTTGAGACGCATGCGCCGACATTCGCGGTGCTTGGGTCGAGCCCTGACGAAGTTTACCCAACTGCGAACCGCGCTCTTGCACGGCGCATCCTTGAGCGGGGCGGCGGTTTGCTCAGCGAGTATCCACCCGGCGCCCGTCCTGCAAAGTGGCGGTTTCCAGCCAGAAACCGGATTATATCCGCGCTTGCGCGGGGAACCCTTGTTGTCGAAGCGCCGGAAAAATCCGGCGCCCTCATAACGGCGCGGTTTGCGCTTGAACAAAACCGCGATCTGTGGGTCACTCTGACCGGATCCCCTGTCGGAAAAGGCACGAAAAAACTTGCGGAACAGGGGGCGAAAGTCGTAACCTCCGCAGCCGGCATTCTTAAAGACTGGGGGCGTATTATTGAAAAGAATGAAGAGTCGTCCGTACGCAACGGCATACGAGGAGATGGGGAAGGCGCATTTAGTCCTGAAAACAGCGCCGCTGAATTGATGAGAGAGTTAGGAATATAAGGAACAATAAAAATGGACGCTTCTTTTAGCGCAAGCAACGTGACGCTTGTCGCCCTGTGCGCCGTTGGAGCCGAAAAACCGCTTTCCAATGAGTTGCGCAAACTGGGGTTTTCCGTCATTGAGGGAGGTTTCGGCAAGGCGCGGTTCCGCTCCGATCTTGCGGGCGTCTACCGGGCCCTCATGTCGTTGCGTACAGCCGACAGGCTGTTGCTTGAGATTGCGGCTTTCCCATCTGACAACTTTGACGCGCTTTTTGAAGGCGTCCGCTCGGCTCCATGGGAGGACGTTATTCCCGCAGGCGCCGGCATCCGCGTTGGCAAAGTGCGGACAAACCGTTCCAAACTGACTGCGGAGACCACTATACAGGCTATGGTTCACAAGGCGGCTGCCACGCGGCTATGCGAAAAGCGCACGATCAACCGGTTGCCTGAAACGGGTTTTATCGCGGAAATACGGGTGTACATTGAGAAAAATGTCGTTTCCGTGTCGCTCGATCTTTCGGGTGACCCTCTTTTCAAACGCGGGTACCGGACAGAGGGCGGCATTGCGCCTTTGCGCGAGACTACGGCTGCGGCTGTCCTGTTGCTTGCGAATTGGCGCAGAAAATTTCCCCTTTACGATCCGTTTTGCGGATCAGGAACCATTGCCATAGAAGCCGCCCTGTATGCGTGGGATGCGGCGCCTTGTATGATGCGGACATTTGCGGTTTCCGGTCTCGCCTTTCATAACGGGCGGTTGGAGAAAACGACACGTGAAGAATTGCTCTCAAAAGTTGATGTGAACCGCGTCGTCCGTATTTATGGAAGCGATGCGGACGCTCGTTCTGTTTCCATAGCGAAATCCAACATCAACAGGGCGTATGAGATCGCGTTGGGGAAAAAACCTTCAGCCGGCATTCAGGCTGAGTTAAAACTCCCTTTCGCGCCGAACATCAGGATGATGCCCATGGAACGCGCGGTTGCGCCTGACAAAGATGCGGGCTTCATCATCACCAACCCGCCGTACGGGAAACGTTTGGGCGGCAAGACGGAAGCGGAAGCCACATACGGCGGCATGGCGGGACTCAGGACGCGGTTTCCGCGATGGAAGATCGGGGTTGTCACTGATGAGACTGGGTTTGAGTCGTTTTTTGGCAAGAAGGCGGACTCCTGCAAAGAAATCACCAACGGATCAATGTCTTCTTACTTTTTTCAATACGATACGGTATAATGATCCCATGTCCATCACGGCAGAATATGAAAAACGGTGTAAAGAAATACCCGGCAAGGCGCTTGATGTGTTTGTTAAGCAAGGATTTGAAAATACGACTTTTCAGAAAATAGCGGCGCGCCATTACCCGTACAAGCCTATACATCTATTTCAAGAATAAAAAAGAAGTGTTTAATTACAGCATAAAACAACTGCGGGAGCGTTTTGATACGGCGCATGGCGAATTGTTGTTGATGAACGCTGTCGCTGACGGACGCTTTGGAAACCATGAAAGAAGCTATATGCGCTATGGCGCTGGACGCCGGATTCAGCCGCGTTCGTATTCTCGCCCCCTTTATACTTTCTGAAAATGCGGGCGGCGGTCTGCAAAACTGCGGCAGTGTAAAAGAGCGCCGGGGAGAAGTCTCGCCCTCGCTGTTAGTGGCGGCTTTGCCCTATGGAAACGAAGATGATTCGGAAGGAATTCCGGCGGGAAACTGCCCTGCGTATATCGCCCCTTTTGCGCGGCGCAACTATTACAAAGAAGCGGTCAAACGGTTGCAAAAGCTCTCTCAAACATACAGACGCTTATTTGGCGGCATACATTCCGGCGGCGTGAATTCCAGCCGCCGCTCCAGTTATCGCATTTTTTGCAACTCGCCAATACCGGAAAAACCTCTGGCTCTTGCCTGCGGGCTTGGCAGACAGGGGCGCAACAGCCTCGTTATAACGCCGGAAGCGGGATCGCTTGTCATCATCGCCGCCATGACCCTCCCCTTCCCGCTCGAAAGCGACGCGCCCGAATCGGGACGATCCGTGTGCATCGCATGCAGCTTCTGCGCGGAAGCTTGCCCCACAAAGGCAATCCGGCAGGAAGGCGGCATTGAGCGGAACAGGTGCATCCAGTGGTACGCATCGGGAAACGAGAACTCCGTCCCTCGCCATATCGCCGAAAAATGGGGGCGGAGGTTGTACGGTTGCACAGTGTGCCAGGATGTCTGTCCACACAACAAGAAGCCGATCCGGGGGGTGAAAACCAGCGAGGGGCTGTTGCCCGCATATATGGATGCGCGAAAGCTCCTTGCCATGACTGACCAAGAGATACGGGGGTTTTTCAAGGGAACCGCTATGGGGGGGTCATGGCTCAAGCCGGAACATATCAGGCGAAGCGCCGGATTTGCGTTGGCTAGCTCAGAATAAATCCATTTGAATCGGCGCATCCAGCGTATTTCCTCTGCGCGGGCGCGGGCGCTCCTGTGCAAGCGGGACAAACGGTTCCAGAGCGCTGAGAAAGCGGCTTGGCTTATTTTCCATGACACGGTTTTGAAACATCCGCTTTTTAGCCCACGAAAGGTACAAACCGCGTTTCGCCCGCGTCATGGCGACGTAGAGCAGTCGCCGTTCTTCCTCAATATGACTGTCCCTCGTATCTCCGTAGAGTGTGAATGGAAGGAGTCCATCCTCCAGAGCCGGGATAAAAACATGTTCCGCCTCAAGTCCTTTGGAGGCGTGCATCGTCATAAGGCGCGCGCCGTGGACGGTTATGCCGAGCGTATCGTCCTGTTCCTTGATGAGCGTGAAAGGGATGCCGTGATCCGCAAGCGCCGCGGCGACAGGATCCGCCAAGGTCGCGACGCGGACAAGTACAACACAATCTTCCATAGCGGCGTTGCCGGCGTTTCCTTCCGCCACGCCGCTGTCAAGCGCGAAAAAGCTGGTTCCTCCGATAAGCGCCGCTATGTTACGGGCGATGGACTCGGCCTCAGCTTTTTCACTGGCGTAACAGCTTCGGGAAAGCGCGACGCCGTTCATGGCAACGCCGGCGATGTTACCGGCGCCGTGTATATCCGCGTCTACAAGCCGTCCGGCAACGGCCATGATGGACGCTGCGCACCGGAAACTGCGCGTTAGATGGAATATTCTGGCATCAGGATAGTCGGTTTTGAAGTTGTCGATGAACCGTTTGTCCGCGCCACGAAAAGCGTATATCGCCTGATTGGGATCGCCGATGACCCAGAGCGACGTTGTTTCCGAGGTTAAAAGGCGGATAAGAGCGTATTGGGCGAAGTTGATGTCTTGGTATTCATCAACAAAGATGAAGCGAAAGCGTTTTCTGTAATGGGAAAGGACGTGTGGATGTTCGGCAAGCAACCGTACGGTTTCGAATACGAGATCGTCAAAGTCATATGCGGCTTCTTTGTGAAGCCGATTCTGATATGCGGCGTAGAGCAGGTCTTTTTCCGCATTGAATTCAGCGCCGGTGTCAATGGCGTCAAACGCCCAATGTCTCGTTGCGGCGGTTTTCGCGCCGTCCGGTTCGTCCATAAGCAAAAGCAACGTTTTTTCGGACGGCGTTTTTTCATGGGGAAGCATGAGCAGCCGCTTCTTCTCATCAATATAATCCCCCAAAGCGCGCGTTTTTACCGCGCCGCCGGCTTCTTGACAGATTTCCCGCAACAGCCGCTCCCGATCTTCGCTGTCTATGATTCTAAAACTGTCAAAAAGAGGGGTTTGCTGTCCGGCTTGTTCTTTTAATAATGAAGTGCAGAACGCATGAAAGGTTGCGGCAATGGCGGCGTCTGCGGACGTTGCGGAACCTGCGGGCGCCGTCATTGCCGCAATGGTTTTGGAGATGCGCTCCCGCAGTTCTCCGGCGGCTTTTACAGTGAATGTTATGGCGAGGATAGAAGCGCCATCCTCGCCGTTTTGTACGAGATGGGCGACGCGGGCGGACAAGGCGGCGGTTTTTCCAGCGCCGGGTCCGGCAATGACCAGCGCGCGGTTTCCCGCGTACAAGACAGCCTCTTTCTGTTCGGCGTCAAGAGAAAAAGGCTGCTTGGCATCCGGCATTCGAGTTTCAGCCGCTTGGGGCGGAGTTCTCGCTAGAGGAATTTCCGCAGTTCTCGCCGATTTCTGTGGAAGGGGCGGCGGCGGATTCGCGGCTTCTTCTTTGAAAAGCGTTTCATCACGCGAGCTTTTTTGCGATCCTTCGACTCGGGGATCGAACACCCGGATCACCCCGTACTCACCGTCATAACCGGCTTGTATGAACACGTGTCCCGCTCTCATTCTCGCCACGGCTTGCGAGAGCAGTTCCCCGGAAACAGACGGAATGCTCTGCGCCTCGATCTTGTCTATGGGCATGTCCATCAATATGCCGATTTCATCGCCCGCTTTTTCGATGAGCGCGGTATAGGCGCCCTCAACCTTTTTCGAGGTTCCTCCGGTATTGAGCGCTTCGCCGAGCAATTCCCGCAACGGAATGAGGGACACATACGGGCGTTTGTTCGTACCGGTCCATGAAGGAGGGCAAACGCCCCATTCGTCAACCGGGCGGTCGGCAAGCTCAAGCACCCTGTTTATCACGCCACCCGTTAATGGTTTTCCGCACCGGGGGCAAACGCCGGCGCTCTGCGCCGCGTCTTCCGGCGACATGCTGACGCCGCATTTCCGGTGTCCGGCATAGTGGTATTTGCCTTCCTGCGGATAAAATTCAATGGTGCCGGCGACATCTTCTTTTTTTTGCCCTTCCGCCTCAAGGCGCAACGCTTTTGACAGGGATGCGTATGAACGGTCCATCTCAAAGATCGTAGCTTCCCGCCCCAATTTGTCCGGTGAATGGGCGTCGGAATTGGAGATAATGGAAAACCGGTCGAGGCTCGAAAGCGCCCAGTTCATCGGCGGGTTGGAGGAAAGTCCTGTCTCAATGGCTGGAATGTATGGGGTGAGATCGCCGTAACATTCGTTTATGGAATCAAAGCCCGATTTCGCCCCCAACGCGGAAAACCATGGCGTCCAGATATGCGCCGGAATCAGCAGCGAGCGATCATCGGCATCAAGCAACAGGCGCAACAAATCGCGGGAATCTATGCCTAAAATGGGGCGCCCATCAGAACGTATGTTGCCCACCCGTTCAAGCAGGCTTTGAAATGTTTCAGCAGCCTTGATATCCGGCAGTATGACGAGATGGTGGACCTTCCGTGTTCTATCGCCTTTCTTGTAAATTGCGCTGATTTCCCCGGTCAATACAAAACGGCAGCCGGGTGAGGCGTCATCTGACACGCCGCTTGCGCGGAACGGTTTCGGTAGCCGCGCCGCAACGGACTCCGCCGCCTCGAAGTCGCTCCGTATGCTGTCTTTAAGGGTATAAAAGCCCGGTTCCGCTTCTTCAAGCTGTTCTTTCAACTCCGCGAGCCACGCGGGATGCGTACAGTCTCCGCTTCCAACCAAGTCTATGCCCTTGATGGCAGCCCAGCGATCAAGGTATGCGGGCGTCAGCTTCTTGCTTGTGGCGCGGGAAAAGCGCGAATGTATGTGTAAATCAGCGATAATACGCATGTTTTTTATGATAAACCATATTGGACTTTCAGACAAGGGGGTGAAATTGAAGGAAAATCCTCGTTATGTGTCTCTGTACAAAACAAATGTCTTATGCTATAATGTTCTATGATGATTATTTAGCGACAGCATGTCAGAAAATCTTCTTTCGAATGTTTTCGGAAGCCGACGCTTCGCTGTAGACTCGTTTGAAGCGAGCGAACGTGTCTCGGGAAGACGGACTTCCGATACTATTGTTCATCTTGAACCGCGGATTTTTCGAAAAACAATTTGAAGCCGCATGACAACCCTCAAAGGAGCAAGCCCCTCGTTGTAGAATCGGGGAAGTTCAGCGTATTGCATAAGATTGAAGATAAAAAATTTGACTTCTGGATAATTTATTAGCATTTTAGTAACAATAATCATAACGAAGACAATATCAATGTCTTCTTACCATTACAGGAGGTTCAACCATGAACAACAGACAAAGTAAAATTTTAGAGGTGATTGCGAGACAACAACGTATCGAAGTAACGGACCTTGCAAAAAGGATGAACGTTTCTCCGGTAACGATCCGCAAAGATCTGGATCAACTTGAGCAACGCGGGCTTATCCGCCGTGAACACGGATTCGCCTACATTGAAACCGGAAGCAGTGACGGAACACAGCTTGTGTACAATTACGAAAGAAAACGTCGTATAGCGCAAGCGGCGGCGGCCAGTGTGGAGGAAAACGAAACTGTTATGATAAGCAGCGGGCCATGTTGCGTCATTCTTGCAGAGGAACTTACCAATACAAAAAAGGATATTACGATTATTACAAATTCAGTGTTCATTGCGAATTATATCAACCGCTCGCCGTATGGCAAGATTATTCTGCTCGGCGGTTATTATCAGCGCAATTCACAAGTGCTTGTGGGACCAATCGCCCATAAAAACGCGCAAATGTTCTCGCCGAACAAGTTTTTTATCAGCGCAAGCGGTTTTTCTGAAACATTCGGCTTTACCGGAAGCGATTATCTGAGGGCGCAAACCGTTCAGGAATTGACGAAACAAGCGCGGCAAGTCGTTATGCTTTTTGATTCCGACCAATTCTCCGACAGCGGCGTGGTGAAAATGGCTTCTGTTGAAAGCGTTGATATCGTATACACTGACGATTGTATTCCGCTTGAAAAAGAGACGTATTTAGTTCAAAACAACATTCTGGTGCATAAGGTGTCGACAGTCGCGTAAACGACGTGTGTTGCGCAAGCTCCAGCGCCGCCAGCCGGCGCTGGAGCTTGTCAAGGCGGAAGCCTCAGGAACCGCAGGCTTCCATACTAGAAGGCAAGCCGCCACGATATAGGCGCCGCTCTGCGGGAAAAGCCCCCTGATTTTGAACATATTCATCAAATCATGATTCTTTGCGCCAATTAAAAAAAAACGGCTCCCGGCGCTTCACAGGCTCCTTGTCCCTAAGCAAACGCATATAAACACTGATTATAGCCTGTTTAATCTGTGAAAATCTTTGACTATGCAGGCGTGGGCGGCGTTTATGGAATTACGGGAGGCTGGCGCGGAGACGGACAGGCTGTTGGGGCGAGCGGCGCGGACTTTGACCGGCGTTTACAAGAGACGGACAAAGAAATCAAGGCTCTCGCAAAAAACAGCGGCGGACTCAACAACCCACCCGGCAAACCGCTCGAACAGATGTTCTCCGTTCAACTATGGGACAAGTTCGCCGCGCTCGTCCGCGAGTTCATCAAAAGCGGCGACGCCAAGTTCAAGGAGAACAATCAGACCATAGCGGAAGCGGAGGCGCCCGCTTGACCCGGGTGCGCGCAAAGACTCTGCGGCGCGTTGTCGCTGGTCAACTGGCGTTGCGCGGTCTGTTTTACGATTTTGATGCGGATCATTGCAGGAGACAAACGGCGGCGGACGGCGTACAATTGGAATAAAACGGGGCGGCTTGTGCGGAACTGTCGTCTGCAATCCGCTGTGGACGTTGAAAGCCGCTTTGGAAGAAACGCCGCCTCTTTCTGGCTGACTGCATTGGAATGGGCATCCGGCGGATTTCAATGGATTGACAGCAAGAGCGCACAGTGAACGCGCTCAAACGGCATATTACGCGGTGTACTGCAACCGGTACAACTGCGCGTATACCCCGTCTTTTTTGATAAGCTCGTCATGCGCGCCTTGCTCCACGATACAGCCGTTTGAAAGCACGAGGATGCGATCAGCGTGGCGGACGGTGGAAAGCCGGTGCGCGATGACAATGGATGTCCTGCCCGCAAGCGTCCGCGCCATGCCGGCTTGAATGGCGCGTTCAGTTTCCGTATCAACGGAACTTGTGGCTTCGTCCAACACGACAACGGACGGATTGTGGGCGATGACCCGCGCAAAACTGATAAGCTGCCTTTGCCCTGAAGAAATATTTGCCGCGCCTTCGGAAAGCGCCGTATTGTACCCATCCGGCAATGTACGGATGAACGCATCGGCGCAGACCGCGCGCGCGGCTTCCCGCACTTTATCATCGCTCATGGCAAGCCCCAGCCTGATGTTGTCCGCAACCGTGCCGGAAAACAGGAATACATCCTGCAAGACAGGCAGTACGCAGGAACGAAGCTCGTCAAGCGGAATGTCCTTGACCGGAATGCCGTCAAGAAGAATAACGCCGTCGTCAATATCCCATAAACGGGTCAGCAGGTTTGTGATGGTAGTCTTGCCCGCGCCCGTATAGCCCACAATGGCAACCATCTCCCCGGGATGTACGGCGAACGTCAGCCCTTTCAGAACTTCTTCACCCTGTTTGTAAGAAAAACGCGCGTTTTCAAACGCAACGCTGGCAGCGGCGACTCCACCGGCGCCGCCAGCAACATCCCGGTTCCTTTTTGGCATGTGGTGGGTCCCGGTGTCAGGAATGGCTTCATCGGTGTCAAGCGACTTGAAAACCCGTTCGCCGCCTGCCATTGCGGACTGGAGCAACGTGAACTTTTCCGCAATATCGGCGACCGGATTGTAAAACATGCCCACAAGGTTGATGAAGGCGATAAGAACGCCCAGTGAAAGCGACAGGTTAAGGATAAAAACCCCGCCCATAACAAGGACAATCGCGGTGGTGGCGATGGAAAACCACTCGACAACTGGACGGAACGTCGCATATACGTACATTTCTCCAAGGTTCGCCCTCAAAAGCTCGCCGTTGCGCCCGGCGAATTCCCTGCCGCTTTGCTTTTCCGCGGCGAAAAGCTGCGCCACCTGTACGCCGGAAAGCCGCTCGGACAAGTAGGCGGTTACCAGAGAAGAAGCCGTACGCTGTCTTCGGAAAGCGTCCCGCGCCTTCACCCGCGCCCACGCGGTTATGGCAATAACCGGCGGTATCAGCGCGACTACAAACAGCGCGAGTTTCGCGGACAGCAGGAACAGCGTGATGAGCGACCCGGCCATAATCGAAGAATCTTTGAGAAAAGCGGAAAGCGCATCGGTAAAAAACTGGTTGATCGTTTCAACATCGCCGGTCAAGCGGGTGACGATGCGTCCCACAGGATGGCGGGAAAGGAACGCGCTTGACTGGGACGCGGTTTTTTTGAAGAGCGCAAGGCGTATGTCCTTCATTATCCGCTGGACTACGAGGGTTGTAGACCATATTTGAATAAAGGTAAACGCAAAAACAAGAATCAGCAAGGCGAACACGAGGAGGACGGCGCGGATAATAAAGGAAACGTCTCCCGCCCTCACCGCCGCTTTTTCCCGTATTGAAAGGGAAGCGAGGTCTTTTTCACGTATCGCAGCCTTGCCATGTTCTGTTATAAAAAGGGCTTTTCTGTCCTGAATGACATCGGCAACCGAATACTGTGAAGAAGATGCGGCATAATGAAACGCATACCACGGTTCTGCCTCCAGAATGCCGGCTTCTTTCATCTCTTTTTCCACGTTTGTCCGCATTTTCGTGTTCTGATTCTGCAAAACAAAGAGCATGGAATCGATCTGTATGGCATTCTTCGCGTTTTTGAAGTCCGACAAGGCGTCTTTTGCTTCTTGAGATAAATTGGCGCCGCTCTTTTCACAAGAAAAAGCGATAAAACGAGCGAGAATGGCGTTGTCTATAACCCGTTGTTGCAAGACCGGAATGAGCAGTTCCCCTACGGTTGATGAAAGAAGCGCGGCAATAGCAAGCGCCGTCAGCAAGCGATACGGTTTGAGATAGGAGAGCAGACGGGTGAAAATCGCGCTGTCATAGCTTTTCGTAATATCATCAGTCTCAAAATACTCGGACATGGGAGAAAGTATATAGTGTTTTGGGAAAGGGGGCAAGGGATGCCGCGCGGGTTTTGCGTTCCGTCTTTGCCCTGAAATGATCTGGAAACAATATTGGATTAATGGATAAACCAATGAAATAATAAGAATGATTAGAGAAGGCGAAGAATGAACTTCGCCACGGACTCGCGCCTTTTTCTCTTAAAACAGCCGGTTGGAAGCGCCGCCGGTTTCACAAAAGCGCCCGCGCCGCAGACGGCCGCCGCTTCCCTTACGCTGGCGTACCGGCGGCCAATGACAAACGGACCCGCCGGAATGTACGCCGGCCCGGGCTACCCTATAGTGCGCCACACTGTGCCGTTGGGAGTGTCTTCCACTATAACGCCCCGCGCCTTCAAATCATTGCGGATTTTATCGGCTTTTGCAAAATCTTTCGCTTTTTTCGCCGCTGTCCGTTCGGCGATGAGCCGTTCAGTGTCCGAGGAAATTGCTTCCTTTTTCGCCGCGTCTTTCAGCTTCAATCCAAGCGCTTCGTCCATAGAGAAAGCCGCCGCAAGCGCTTCGGCTTCGGGAACGCCGGTGTCCTTGAGCAAGCCCCACAATTCAGCCAGAGCGCGAGGCGTGGAAAGATCGTTTTCTATCGCTGACTTGAAAGCGGCAAGGTACGCGGCGGCTTTCAAGTCAGAAACACGCTCCGGTATACCGGCGGCTTTATCCGCCAGAACCCTGATGCGATCAGATATCGACTTGCGGGCGTTTCTCGCGCCGTTCAGCGCCTCGTAGGAAAACTGCAACTGTGTGCGGTAATGCCCGCTTAAAAGAAAATAGCGGTAATCAAGCGGATCATAGCCCGCGTCAACCAGCGTTTGCAGTGTAATGAAGCCACCCGTTGACTTGCTCATCTTGCCGCGGTCAAGCACGAGAAATTCGTTGTGAACCCAGCGCTTCACCCACGGGCGCTTTCCGGTCGCGGCTTCGCTCTGGGCTATCTCGTTGGTATGGTGAATGCCGATATGATCGACGCCGCCCGCGTGTATGTCGAACTGCTCGCCCAAATACTTGATGCTCATGGCTGAACATTCAATATGCCAGCCCGGATACCCGCACCCCCATGGGCTGTCCCACACAAGCGCTTGACGTTCGAATTTGCTTTTAGTGAACCACAGTACAAAATCGTGAGGGTTGCGTTTGTTTTCGTCAAGTCCCGTCCGTGCGCCGGCTTTCTGCTCCTCAAGGCGGAGGCGCCCCATCTCTCCATACGTGGGAAATTTTGTGATGTCGAAATAAAGGTTGCCGCCCGAAAAGTAGGTGAAACCATTCGCCTCAATACGTTTGATGAGCGCTATCATCTCTTCAATATGTTCGGTCGCCTTGCATATCACATCAGGACGCCTGATATTGAGCCGGTCAATATCCGCGAAAAACGCCGCAGTGTAGAATTCCGCGACTTCGAGCACACTTTTGCCCCGCTCACCCGCACTCTTTACCATCTTGTCATCGCCTTCGTCATTGTCGCCTGAAAGATGCCCCACATCTGTAACATTCATAACATGTTTTACCTCATAGCCCGCATAGCGCAAGGCTCGCGTCAAAATGTCGTGCGTTACATAGGCGCGGAGGTTGCCGATATGCGCATAGTTGTACACTGTGGGCCCGCATCCGTAAAAGCCAACCTTACCCGCCGTTATCGGCGTAAACTCCTGTATTTCGCGTCCAAGCGTATTATATAAAAACATATATGATCTTTCCCCCCATTTTATAGCAAGATAGAAATATGATATACTACTGTATGGATACTATAGATGAATTTTTGAAAAATAGCAACATGCCCGCCAACGCTTCAAAAGCAGTCCGTATGCGCGAGCCGCTTGCAAAACACACCACCTTCAAGGCAGGCGGCGAAGCCGCGCTGTGGATTCGTCCGAATATGATTGCCGAGATTTTTCAACAGGCGAGGATTCAAGGGTGGCCGGTCCGCGTTTTGGGGCGGGGGGCGAATGTCGTTTTCAGTGACAACGGGTTTCCCGGCGTCGCGCTTGATACGGGCGGATGGAGCGGCGTGGAAACCTTTGACCAAGAGAGCGGACGGATCGTGTTCCGCGCTGGCACGCGGATCGACCGCGCTGTTGAAATGCTTGCAAAACATAGTTTCGGCGACCCGGACCAGGAAGCCTCTTGCGACGTGATGGGCGCCCTTCTCTCATTTGGGTATGGAGGGCTGGAATTCCTCGCCGGTATGCCCGGAACCATAGGCGGCGCGGTGTACATGAACGCCCGCTGTTATGAACGCTCAATCGCCGACAGACTTGTATCGGTCGCCATTATTGACGAGCGCCTGCGCCACGTGACCGTTCCGTTCCGCGCCGCGGAATGGGGCTACAAGAGGAGCCCTTTCCAAAACAGGGACATACTCATAACAACCGCCGAATTTTCGCTGTACAAGAAGGAAAAAACCGCTCTGCTGGCGGACATGGAAGCTTGCCGCATGGATCGTGAAAGAAAAGGCCACTATCGCTTTCCGTCAGCCGGATCCGTTTTCAAAAACAACCATGCGTTTGGCATGCCAACAGGCAAAATCATAGACGAGCTTGGACTTCGCGGACACTCTCACGGCGGCGCTATGGTGGCGCCCTTTCACGGAAACATCATTGTCAATGCCGGCGGCGCGACCGCAACGGACATCCGCTTTCTCGTAGACGATGTAGCCCAAAGGGTTAGAAAGAGTCTGGGATTTGAGCTTGAGACGGAGATCGTGTTTATGTGAGAGGCTGTTCCAAAACAGCGCAGGGCGACACTTTTTGGAACAGCCTTTATTGAAAATTTTTTTTGCAAGGGTATATTACTTACAAAAGGGTCTGTATGCAAAGTTTAGTATGGACAGCCGGAGGAACCGGCTTCATTTTTTTTATGACCTGTTTGGGCGCGGCGATGGCATTTTTTTCGCAATCAGACGGGCAGGAGCGTTCAAAGCATTTTTTGGGGTTTTACCGCCGCCGTTGTGATTTCGGACTCGGCGTTCGGGCCGCTTGTTCCGGCAATAGAAACAGCGGAATCCGGTTTTCTGTTAGGACTTCTCTTTCTTCTGGCGCTTGATCGTATTGTTCCCTATCTGCGCCCGGGTACAAACGCTCAGAAATGCGTCTCAACAACCTTTAAGCGTACAACCCTGCTCATTTCCGCGGTAACGCCGCACAATATACCTAGAGGAATGTCCGTCGGGCTTTCTTTCGCGCTTGCGGCGCGACATCAGGGATATCCGGCGATGTACGCTTCTATAGCTGCGCTGGCGCTCGGCATAGGCATTCAGAATCTTCCATAAGGCGCGGCTATTCCCTATCCTCTCAGTCAGAAAGGCTTGAAAACATGAAAATCCTTTTTTCCGGGTTGTCTTTCAGGACTTACGGAGCCGCTGTTCAGACTGTTGATGGCCGCGCTTGTGGGTTTTGGCGAACACTCCAATCCCGGCGCCATGTCGGTCATGGGCGGCTTTGTCGTTATGATGGCGCTGGGATACAAGAGGCGCGTCTCCAGAACCGCTCGCGTTGCGTCCGCCTGTAGGATGTCCCGATCAAGACAGTTGCCCAAAAGCGTATAAATTAGTATAGTATCTATATGCAACTGCCTTGTTATCCTAATTTTGCCCCGCTTGTCCTTGACATGCAGTCTGAAATACAACCCTTGCTTGCGCGTTTGCCGGACGGCGTATCAGAGTTTACCTTTGCCAACCTATATCTGTTCAGAAAGCGGTACGCCTACCGCGTCTGCCTTGCGCAAGGCGTCGAGCCGGATGAAAGAGCGATAATCATCTCTGGAGAGCGGGATGGCAAGAAATTCTTTGAGACGCCATCGTTCTCGCCCGATCAAGAAATTCTCCTGTCTCTGTTCGAAACGCATGATTACTGGAAGTGCATTCCGGATTCGGTGTTACATCCGAACAAAGCGCTTATTGAGCGGTGCGGCGTCGAGATCACGGAAGACCGCGACAATTTCGATTATCTTTACCTTAGAACCGATCTTGCCGAGCTTTCCGGCAAGAAATTTCATAAAAAACGAAATCTGGTAAACGCATTTCTTAATATGTACATTCCACAGGTTGAGGAACTCACGGAAAGCAAAATTCCCCTTGCCCTTAAAATTCTGGAACGTTGGCGCGCCGGCAAGGGCGAAGAGGGGGATTACACGGCCTCAAGAGAGGCGCTTGATCTGTTCGGCGTTCTCGGCTTGCGGGGGAACATCTATTATATCAACAACTACCCCGTGGGCTGGTGTTTGGGGGAAAGCCTCGCAAACGGAACCATGTTCGGCGTCCATTTTGAAAAAGGGCTTGACGAGTACAAGGGCATCTATCAATACATCAACCAAAACTTCGCGGCTTCGCTTGACGAGCAATACGTGTACATCAACCGCGAGCAGGATCTCGGAGACGAAGGGTTGCGCCAGGCGAAGATGACTTACCGCCCCATAGGTTTTGTACGAAAATATATGGGGACAATCGCAAGCGGCGGCTAATCGCCCGGCGGCTGCCGGCACAGGCTTTTTGGCGGGGCGCATAGACACGCCCGCATGGTGGGCGCTATACTTTGTGTATGATTGATGCCATTACACTCTTGAAAGAATCGGGCGCAATGCTGGAAGGCCATTTTCTCCTGTCTTCGGGACGCCATTCAAATCGTTATGTTCAATGCGCAAAACTGTTGCAACATCCAGACAAAGCCGCCCTTGCCCTTGCGCCGGTCGCCGAGCGCATCCACGAGGCTATGCAAGCCGGCGTTATTTGCGTTGACGCGATAGTGGGCCCCGCGCTTGGGGGCGTCATTGTCGCCTATGAGCTGGGGCGGCAACTTGGACTGCCGGCTTTTTTTACGGAACGGGACGATTCTGGCGCCATGACGCTCCGGCGCGGGTTTGAAGTGAGGGAGAGTATGAGCGTTCTTATCGCGGAAGACGTGATCACAACCGCGAAATCATCGCTTGAAACCGCCGCGGCGCTCGAAAGGCTGGGCGCGCGCATCGCCGCCCTTGCCTGCATCATAGACCGCCGCGCCGAAGGCGCGCAAGTCGTCCTGCCGCTGTATGCCGCCGCGAAGATCGAAGCGGCAAACTGGGATGAAAGAGACTGCGCCTTGTGCAGGCAGGGCGTACCGGCGATTAAACCCGGCTCAAGAAAAACAGTGTAGCTTATGCCCCTTCCCGCCACAATCGGCTAAACTTGGTTCACAGAATTTTCTCATTCTTGCCATGCTTTCTGAAAAGACAAGGACACCGGGGAGGGGAATATGGCGCAGAGGGCAAGATTCAGGGTGGAAGCGGGAGGCGGTTTCGTGGATGTGCGCTCCCTTTGCCACAAAACGGACGCGCATCCTTAATCCGGTCAAAACGCCGCCGGAGTCATTGGCGGCGAATGTCCTCCGCGTCACAAATGGGCGCCCGCGCAAAGGGAACAAACCGATGGAATGACTTCTCACGACCGGCGAAGGTACAAACAACGCTGAAGAATCCTATGAGTATGCCGGGTATTGTGTGCGGCGGTGGAAGATAGGGCGGTTCACTATGTGTTGAAGAGCGGCGCGCCATAAGGAAGCCGCGGGAGAGAAGCATAGAGAAAACGGCGCCGCTGAACATGACGTATATGGGACGGCTCAAACCGGACGCTCCTTGTTCGGCGCCGCCGGGCCTAGATGAATGGAAGCCGCCGCACTGTGTGGCGAACAAGGCTAAAAAGGATCTAAAGAAGCTACGGACGGCAGTCCGGTTGGATTGGTCCCATGAAGCTTTACATCATCTGTGGACCAAGTTTAACCCCCGGTATGAGGGCGTTCAGCCGCTTTAACGCGACGCCCGGCGGCAGAAGCGTCAACACGCTTATGCGCAAACACCGGAGTCCGGCGTCGAGCGGTCCGGCTTTGTCTTTAGCGAACACGCCGGATGCAAAGCGTTCCAGTGGAAATGTCCGCCGCATGCACTGAAATTGGCATTGCTCTGAAATCGTCTCTTACAGGATATATTCGCCACCAGTATGTCCCTTCATCGAGATTCACCGATACGCTGGAAAGATGGGAGTCTATGGCGCGGACAATTCGGGAAAACCGGCGATCCAAAGCTATCTCCAAGCGCACAGAGTGGTCCATATTAAAGCGCATCGTTGTCCATGAAAAGAACACCGGAACAGGAAATTCGGCTGATGACATTTCATGGTTCGGCAGAGGAGACATGACCACCACGGAGGGATGTTCCGGGCTGGCGCCCGTATTCGTAATGGAACCGCCCGCTCCGGC
Source organism: Treponema sp. (assembly GCA_031257675.1). Lineage (GTDB taxonomy): Bacteria > Spirochaetota > Spirochaetia > Treponematales > Breznakiellaceae > JAIRKH01. The sequence goes on from JAIROG010000060.1 coordinate 39,331, forward strand.
CTACGCATTGACAGTCACCGCTGTTCCCGCGGCGACAAGGCGGGTTTTGCCATCCGAGAACAGGATCGCCTTCCCTTCCGCGACGCGCAGAATCAATGCGCCGTTTTCATCGCATACCGCCTGTAGAGCGCCGCCGCCTGAAATGATTGCGGTCTGTCCTTCATACGCGACAACCAATTCCGTCCGTTCAGATTTCGCGCTAATGGAACCGCTTGACAATTCAATCCGCGTACGGTTGTCTGCGTCCATTGCAATCCGCGCCGCGCAGTTTTCCGGCAACGCGAGGAAATCTCCGTTTGCAAAGGTTACGACCGCATCGGAAAGCGATCCGGTTCTAATGGCGTCATTATTGTAAACAGGCGATTCGGGCGTAAGCCGAGTCCATAAGAGTCCATCCAGATGTTGGCGCAACACAACATTGTTTTTACGGGTGAGGCTGCCGATGGGGATCGCCGCTTCCTTGTCCGTCAGTCTGATCAGATCGCAGTAAAAGAATACTCCTGCAAAAAGCAACCCCGAAGCGCAGAAGAAGGTGATGAGGATGTCGGCAATTATGGTTTTAATCGCCTGTTTGTATGGTGTAGTTCTTTTCTTCTTCATGCGTTGCCTTGATTATATCCGGCGCGGACAGCCCCAGCATTCTGCGAAGATCCGCCATGTTCTGAGGCGCCCCTGGTCCCAAATACAACCGGCTTGTATTTGAGTTTGTCTTCGGCATCCGCTCTATGTTTGAAAATATCCGTTCAAGAATTGTAATTTTTCGTACATTCACCACAGCAAACAATCTGATCTCTCTCCCTTTGTCTCTAACCGGCGGCAAATCTTCTATGATAAAAGCGTCTTTAATCAAATCCCGCGTGTTTCTAGTAATGATAATTTCCGCGCTAAAGGCTTCGCAGAAATTGTTCGCGTGATTCGCAAGCGTCACCGTATCGCCCATAACCGTATATTCGACCCCCCCGAAATATCCGATTTGCGCGGCTGTCACGCTGCCGCTGTTCAGTCCGCACCCTGCATGGACAACTAGCTTGCCCCCGCCACTCGCATCATTGAGGGAGTCGTTGAGACTGCGCATGGCCGCCCTCATCATAAGGGCGGCGCATACCGCGTTAACAGCGTCCTGTTCGGCGTTGCCGGTAGAGTCTACCGCGCCCCAATGCGCCATCACCGTAACGCCAGTGTATTTGTCAACAACGCCGCCTGCAAGCGTTATGCATGTGGACATACGTTCCAGACACTCGTTGAGGAGGGCGGCCATTTCTTCAGGATTGCCAGTATTTTCCGCATTTTCCATAAAGGACCATAGGCTTGAGAAAAAAACGGTAGCCTCTTTTCGTGTCCCTTCCGCCTGAAGCCGCCCTTTCCATAGCCGCAGCGCGATTTTCTGGTTGGCAAAGGCGCCGATATGTGCAAGCGTCAGCATCATGCCATTCACGCTTTCCGTAAGAATCCCGATCTCATCCTTGCGGGAGCTATAGGTCATGGTGTAGCTTCCGTCCTCTGCCGCTTGTACCGCGCTTTTTAGAAGTTTGAGCGGTCCAGAGATGGTTTTTGAGAAGAAGCGCATAAAAATAATAGCGACAAGACCTGCGGCAAGGGACAGGTACAGATTAAGGCGCATTATCGCATTGCTGTTCTCAAAGACTGCGGCTTCGGGGATGATGGTCAGCGTGAACAAGTCATTGCCGGTACCGTTGAGCCGCCTGATCGCCGCAATATATGCATCCCCGCTCGCGCTGGTATAGCGGGTTTGGAGCGCGGTTTTTTCGCTGTCCGCAAATTCCCGCAGTACCGGCGTAGCGGAGAAATCGGAGAAATTCGATTCTTGCAGAATCACCTCCTGATCCGCATGTATCAGGATATCGCCGCGGCTGTTGAGCGACATGGAAGCGTTTTCGCCGCCGCCAAAACTCTCGGCGAGGCGTTCCGATGAAAAGAAGACCGTGATCCAGCCGCGATCTGTTGGAAAGCGCATTGCCAGCAACGGCAAGCCCTCGAAAAAAGGCGCCGCATTGAGCAATACGGGTTCCATGTGAGGGTCTCTATTTTTCACGTCCATTTGCTCCATGCAAGCGGTTGCGAGAGATGGATCTATCCCGTAGTTCAGAAAAAATCGCTCATTTATGAAAGGGCGCCCTTCATATCCGCCGGATATGACAAATGCTATATCAGGATGTTCCTCAAAAAAAGAAGCGACCGTTTCAGGTTTCGGCTGGTCAAGCTCAGAGAACAGCATGGACACATTGTTTTTAACCAAGGAAAGGACAGTTTCCGTAGTCAGCGCCGCGAGATAATTGATATCCGCATTGTGTTTTTCCGCCATACGCCGCGCGTCCGCGCCTGTGAAGAACCACGCCGCAACAGTGAGCAGCCCCAGAGAACAGAGCAATGCGCTTGTGACGCAGGCTGTCAATTTCGCGCCTATGGGGACCGCCGTCCTAACCCGCTTGGAACCATGCGCGGCTATTTTAGATGATTCGGAATGCGCTGAATACGCTTTATGGCGTTGGGCTGGAATTTCCACAGCCATTTGTTCTGATATCCGCTTGACCGGCGGTTCTGCGGGAGCAGGCTCTTGCGCTTCGGCTTCTGGCGGCGCCTCAAAGACCGGCAACCGCTCCGCCGCCGGTTCCGCAACAATCTTTTGCTCCGTTGCGGGAAGCGGTTCCCCGACGCAAGAAAATTCACCGTAATCTAAAACCTCATTGCAAACGGGCGGGATTTTAGCGGACTTTTCTTCTTCACTATTTCCAGGTGAAGAATCGAATTCGCCGTATGCAAAAAAAGTCTGGGCGCCGGCCGTTGTCTTTTCTTTCACGGCTGCGGCCGAGTCGTTTAGCATACTGGCATTGCCGGCGCCGGTAAAGTCCCCGTAGTCAAGAGCATCCTGCGCTATAGGCTGATCTGCCATCGTTCCCTCACTCCCGCCATGGTCCGCGGACCCGCGACGCCAACCCAGAGCCGCATATTTTCCATATCCGCCTCTTGCAGGATGGCGTCAGCTTCATTATCGCTCTGTACATTCACCAACGCAAACGCGCGAAGAGGTTTTTCTCTCCCTTTCACCTTAATAAGCGGCGTCTCTTCCAGTACGAGTCGCTCTCCAATAAGCTCCCATGTATGTTCCATGATCAGAATATCCGTGTCAAAGTCTTCATTCGCGTCAACAATGCGCCCGGCAAGTCTCGCCGCCTCGCTGGCAACCAGCAATTCTTTGCGCCCGTCGCGCTCATCCGCGCTGATAATTCCTGCAAGCGCTTCTCCTGTATTGACAACGCAACTCATCTTAATCAATGGGACACATTGTATGCGAAGCGAACGCTCATGGTTCAGTTTTTGTAAACTCGCCCTCATCATCAACGCGGCGTGGATGCAGTTCATCGCGTTCCACTCAGAAGCGCCGTCTTCGAGAACGCCCCAGAACGCCAGAAGCGCGACCCCGTCATAGGTCAGAAATTTGTCGACAACGCCGCCGGTACGGGCTATGCGCCGTGTCAAACAGGAAAAAAATTCACTGGCCAAAGCCGCCGTGTCTCGTGCGCTTGCATTTCCGGTCAGGTCCGCAAAAGCGCGGAGTTTGACAAAGCAGAGCGTGGCGACGGTTTTCTCCGAATGAATCGGCGCTCCCTGCCGCGCAAGCCGCACCGCCGTCTTATTGGCGAATTGTTCAACATACGCGACCCCGTGAGTCATGCTGATAAAACTTTGGGTCAGTTCCCCAATCTCATCCCCGCTCCGATTCGCAAGTTTCACGGCGTAATCGCCCTCCCTCACGGAATCCGCGGCATGGATCAGCGCCAAAAGCGGCTTGCTGATAGTGTTGGCATACAGTTGCACAAAAATCAGCGACAGAATCAGCGCCCCTCCACCGATACAGCACATAAGCCGTACCACAGCCGAGATCTTCTCAAAAACGCGGGCGGTTTTGACGGTTGTAATCACCGTCACATTATTTTCATGCTCCGCCTTTCTGTGATTTATGGCGGCCTTTTTGATTGCCACGAAGCGTTCGGCGCCTTCATCATCGCTATACGTGAATGTGAAACTCCGGTTCCCGTGTTCCGGCGGCTGCTGTTGTATAAAAGAGAGATATTCCGGACCGCCCTCCTTTCCCACAGGAAGCGGCGCGTCGCCCGCTTCCTGTATCATGAACGAGGCGTCGCCCCCTGTTCCAAAACTTCTTGCGAGGTTTTCGGGCGAAAAGATCACAGCGGCCGCAGTGGTTTCGGCGCCGCTTTTGTAAGGAAAGATCATGACAAGAAGGGAAACGTCAAAAAAAGACTCCGCGCCCTGCGTCACGCCCGCCGCCGCGTTGCGTATCAGGATTTCGCCGGACAGCGCCCGCCTAATCGCCTCTTTCTGACTTTCAAACCACATTGTTACATTTTCCCGCCCGATAGTCTCCGCCGTATTGCTGACGAACAAGCGCGGCTCAGACGCATCCCGCGCTTCCGGCAGCTCCGCAATGCCGGAGGGATCGCCTGTCGTTTGTGGAATATCCGAAAAGGCAAAAACCGCTTTTATAGTGGGATGCAACGTAAAAAATCGCTCCGCTATTCCATCCGCAACCGCGCTGTCCGTCTCGCCAATGATCCGCAATAACGACACTGCGCCGGAACGGACGCTTTCAAGCTCACATTCTATCGCCTGCGCGGCCCACTCGTTCAGCGTCCTGTTGTTTTCCCGCGCGATGTCGCGTACGTTTGTCAGCCATGCCCCCAGCGCGATAATCACCGGCAGGAATAAAAGCGACAACACTACAGTGATGAGCGTGAGTTTTGCGCTTATGGGAAATTGTACGCTTTTTTTCATTTTTTCGTCCAGATCGTCTTACCTGTATGTTAAAACAAAATTGAATGACTGTCCAGCGACATTCGCTCACTGTAACAGAAGAAGCGTTGGAAAGTCGATGGTTTGCCGTGATGCATTGCGAAACCGCAACTACGGAGACGAGCTTGCGCAAGGCAAGGTAAAGAGTCCGCCTCACGCAGGGCAAGCTAAAAGCATGATATGAAAGGAGTACGACATGAGAAAAAACGCGACCGTAGAGGATGTGCCGGCGATTGCCGACCGGATGTCTCAAGAGACAAGAGCCTTGTTTAGAGAGACGGGCAAGCAGATAAGCGACCAACTGAGGAGCCGTGTAAGGGGATCATAGCGGAAGTCGACGTGTTCCTGTCGAATGGGGAGTGCGCGGTGGAGGCGAAGTCCAAGCCGGGCGTCCGGGACGTGGACGGGCATGTGGAGCGTACGGAAAAGCTGATGGAGCTTGAGTGTCCGGAGGGCTTCAGACCGAAAGAGTGGTGAAACCGCGCTTGCCGGCGCCGGGCGGTACATCCGCGCATTCCACGAGATTCTGACTGCGCTCAATGCCAAAACCGGTGAGGGCAACCACTCCATACGCTTGGGGCAACGCCCTTTGCCTGCATGCCGGGGCGCGACTTCTTTTGTCATTTGTCAACGGCATCGCAAACCCATGCTTGCGCTTCGGGATTAAAGCCTTCCGCCGGCAATCATACCTATTTCGCCCCTTGCGCTCCCGTATCATCCGGTGATGCCATCAAGATGCCATCAAACGGCGATTTTTCGCCCCAGCCGTCAAGTTTCCGATGCAAGGTCTTTCTGCCGATGCCAAGAACTTCGGCGGTTTTGCTCTTGTTTCCCTGATGCGCCGCAAGGGTGTCCCGAATCACGATCTTCTCGGCTTCCTCAAGCGTTGATCCGATCGGAACCCGAATCCAGCCCTCGTCATTTTTGCCCTGCCATGAACGCAGGGTGGGCGGCAAATCGTCTACGGTTATGAGTTTTCCCCGGGCCATGACGACCGCGCTCTCTATGCAGTTCTGCAATTCCCGCACATTGCCTGTCCAATCATAGGTGAAGAGGATGGAACGGGCGCGTTCATCAATGCCTTCAATGGATTTTGCGTTGTCTGTGGAGAATTTTTTCACAAACACCGAAATAAGCAACGGCAGATCGTCTTTGCGCTCGCGCAACGGCGGCACTTCGATGTTCACCACGTTAAGCCGGAAATACAGGTCTTCACGAAATGTTCCTTTCTCAATTTCCATTTTAAGATCGCGGTTCGTCGCCGTAACGACACGGACATCGGTTTCTATGGTCTCATCCCCTCCCACGCGCTCGAACTTTCGCTCCTGCAACACCCGCAACAGTTTGATCTGAATGTTTTGGTTTATCTCGCCGATTTCGTCAAGAAAGAGCGTCCCTTCGTTGGCGCGTTCAAAGATGCCGCGCCGCCGCCCTACCGCTCCGGTGAAAGCCCCTTTTTCATGCCCGAACAGTTCGCTCTCAAGCAGGGTTTCAGTGAAAGCGGCGCAATGCACCTTTATGCAGGGCTTGTCTTTGCGCGGCGAAAGCTCGTGTATGGCGTTTGCGACAAGTTCCTTGCCCACGCCGGATTCGCCTGTGATAAGCACGGACGCCTTTGACGGGGCGACCCGGCTTATGGTGTCAAACACCTTGCGCATAGCCCCGCTCGTGCCGACGATGGTTTTGAACTGTCTGTCGCGCTCAGATTTTTCTTTCCAGCGGCGGTACTCAATTTCATCTTCGCGGTTTTTAAGCGCCCGCTTGACCAAATGGGAAAGATGGTCAAGATTCACCGGTTTGGTGAGAAAATCGTACGCGCCGTTCCGCATTGCGGTAACCGCGTTCTCAATGGCGCCGTGTCCGGTAAGCACAATGACCGGCGTTCCGGGGCTTTCCGCCAAAATTTTCTTGAGCAACTCTTCGCCGGTCAAGCCGGGCATACGCAAATCAGTGATAACGAGGTCTATGTCGCCCTTTTGAAAGCGTTTGAGCGCCTCGTCCCCAGACGCCGCGGCAACCACATCGTAGCCGTCCATTTTGAGTGAAGCCGCAAGACCTTCACGGATGTTCTTCTCGTCGTCAGCCGCCAAAAGTCTGAATTTCATGGTTTCTCATTTCCACGACGGGTTCGTCTCCGCAACCCGCGCCGCATTTCGTTTTCCGCGGATCCGGCAAGCTTCGCAGATCTTTCTGCACTATAGGCAGACTGATGATGAAACTGGCGCCTTTTCCATGCGTTGATTTTACCGCGATCTCGCCCTTATGCTCGTGGATGATTTTATACACCAGTGTCAGCCCCAGCCCTGAACCAGCGGCTTTGGTGGTGAAATACGGTTCAAAAATCTTGGGTAGATTTTCTTCGGAAATGCCTGTTCCCGTATCCGTAACCGTGATGAGCGCATCCGAGTCTTTTGCGGCGGTTTTTATAGAAAGCGCGCCGCCTTCCGGCATGGCGGCTATGGCGTTCTTTATCAGGTTGAGCAACGCCTGTTTCATGTACCGCTCGTCAAAGCGCGCCAACGGCAGATCTTCCTGAAAATCAACATTCCATTCAATATTGTTTTCTTCCAATTCAAAAGAGACGAAATCCAGCATGTCCTTCAAAAAAGCGTTGATATTTCCTTCCACCGGCTCCATGTCCATGGGGCGCACCGCGAAAAGAAAGTCCACCACAATATGGTTAAGCCGGTCGATTTCCTCGTTTATAATCCCCAGGTAATTTTCGAACGTGTCATACAGCGCCGCATGTTCGGACAACTGCTCCTTATGCGCGTTTAAGGACTTCTGAATAAGCTGTACATGGATGGAAAGAGAGCCGAGCGGATTCTTAATCTCATGGGCTACGCCCGCCGCCATGTTGGTGAGGCTTGCGAGGCTTTCCATGCGCCGCATTCGGGCTTCCCGCCGCCGCTTTTCAGTAATATCTTCTATGTGGATGAGCGAACCGGAAACGTGTCCGTCCTGCACGAGCGGCAGTACGCTCAGGCTCAAAAGCCGCAGTTGATTCGTATGTTCAACGTAAAATTCCCGGTCCAAAGCCTTGTCCCCGCTTTCAAGCACATGTTTGAGAAACGGCGGCACTTTCTCATCGCGGATCACGCTCCAGACCGGCGGCTTGTTTTTCTCGCTTTTTTCATCATCCCCGCAAATGGGCAGATATCGTTTGGCGCACCGGTTCGCCATAATGAGGCAATGCTCTCCATCGCATACCAGAACGCCCTCCCTAAGTGAATCAAGCACCGTTTCCAGGCGGTCGATTTCATTGGCGGCTGAGACAAGCAGTTCTCCCACTTGCTCGGATCTCAGTTTATTTAATTTCTGTAGAGATCTCTTTATAAATTGCCGCATAACATTACCGGTTTGCGGAGAAATTGCTGGGGATATTATGAATTTCTCGGTTCATCTTCTTCATCTTCTTCATCGTTTTCTTCAGTCTCCTTTCCTTTTTTCTTATGCGCCTTTGGAATCTTCTCTTTTTTGACCTTGGCCGTTTTCACTTTGACTTCATGATTGAAATGGGTGACGTAGTGTACCAGCGCAATGTACAACATCACTATTACAGCCGCGACAATCACTTGCCATGAAGCAAGCAATTCTATCATAAAGGTTTTGAATTCGCTTGAAATCATTCTTTTCCGCTCTTTTCCACCATAAAGGGCGTGTTGCGCACTTTGCGTGCGCAACACGCCTCAAAGCCTAAAAGTCTACCGCTTAAACTTGGGAGATTCCAGCGTAGCTTCGCCGCGTATGAAAGAGAACCACATATCTTTGCCCGTTTCTTCCCGAAGCGCTTTATAGAAGCCCGGCAGGTCATTCACCTGTTTGTCGTTTACGCTTACTATCCGGTCGCCGCGTTGCAAGCCGACGACTGACGCGGGTGTCTGGGCATACACATTGGCGACGTACAGCCCCCGCGCGTTTTTATCAAGTTTAAGCGCATCGCGGAGTTCAGCGGTAAGCGGCAACACGTACACGCCGGGCCACAACTTTTTATTGTCGGACGCCACGTCATTGGTGCGTTCTTCTATGGTAACGGTGAACTTTTGCGCCGATCCGTCCCGAAACAGGGCGAATTCAGCTTTGTCCCCGGGTTTCAAGTCGCCTACCATGAGGGTAAGATGGTTCATATCTCTCACATCTTTGCCGTTTACCGCAGTGATAAAGTCTCCCGCCCGTATGCCGCCCTTATCCGCAGGAGAATCGAGGAACACCTGGGATGCGAATGCGCCGCGCCGCCCTTCGGGAACGCCCAGCGCCTTCAGCATATCCTTGTCCGCGTTGACAAGCGACACGCCAAGCCAGCCGTAGCTGATGGCGCCTTTTGAGATGAATTCGTCAATGGAACGTTTCGCGTTATTGATCGGGATGGCAAAACCAAGACCCATGGACCCGGAGCCGTTGTTGGTGGCAATCCACGTGTTGATGCCGATCACCTCGCCGCGTATATTCACCAAAGCGCCGCCCGAATTCCCTTGGTTGATGGAAGCGTCAGTCTGGATGAAATCGTTGATGTTGTTCGCCGGTCCCCCGCTGCGTCCAACCGCGCTCACAATGCCCATCGTAACGGACGACATATAGCCGAGCGGGTTGCCCACCGCGATCGCCCAGTCCCCGACTTTCACCGCATCCGAATCGCCCAACACGGCGATGGGCCATGAATCGGCTGTCTTAAAGGAAATCATCGCAATATCTTTGCGGTCGTCCTTCCCGACAAGAACCGCCGGATACTCCTTGCCGGCGCTCATAATAACGAAAATTTCGGTCGCGCCTTCAATCACGTGGTTGTTGGTGAGCACATAATACACTTCTTTGTCCTGGCGAACTATGATGCCGGATCCGAGACCCTGCGAGCGGTATTCCCGCTCTTCAGACGAATCGCCGTTATCGCTCTCGGGACCAAAGAAGAAATCCCACGGAATGCCGTTGAAACGCGGCGTTTGCCGTTTCGTTACTGAGACCGTGTTGATCTCCACCACGCTCGGCAACGTCTTCTCTGATACGGAGCGAAAGGCGTTCTGCAAGCCTTCCGCAACGGAAAGCGCGTCCGCCGGAATGACAACCGCCCTGCTTTCCTCCGCCTGAGCCGTTATGTTCATATTCGGCTTCCAGTACGAGAAAGAAAAGAAAGCCAATAAAAAGCCAAAGATAACGCCTATTAGCACAAAGCTGAACACAAAAATATTTTTTGAAGACAACTTTTTCATCAGTTTCATATAAACGCTCCTGTTTGCTGGTATGGTTGCGAGAATCTCTAAAAACTGACTCCGCCGTGGCGCAATATCTCTGTTGCGCGCCCCTGCCTGTTGCGACGCGCCTCACACGCGGCTTCAGCGGCTTCGCGTTTTTAGAAGTTTCTCTTTTTATATAAAATATAATACTGATTTTTACAAATGGTTACAATGGGAAATTCAAAACCAGATGCGGTTTTCGCCTTCATTTTCCATAAATATGCTCAAATTCGTGGAGCAGTTCCAGCGCCTTGTTTTTGCATCCTCCGCATACGGCGCCGATTTTGGTCGCTTCCTGCAACTGCTCCCAGGAACGCGCCCCTTTATGGAAAGCGTTTTCTATATCCTTATCCGTAACGCCGAGACAATGGCAGATTTCGGTCGCCGCTTCTTTAAGCATGTCCGCCCTGCCGGTTTTCGCAAGATAGTCGTCGATAGCGGCGCGGAGCGCCTTGTCGCCCAGTACAGAGCAGTGTATTTTGTGTTCGGGCAATCCGCCCAGTTTTTCAACCAAATGCTCCGGTTTAACAGTATACGCATGGGCAATGTCCATGCCCTTTATTAGTTCCGAAAGCATGCTGGTAGACGCGATTGCGCTTGCGCAACCATACGTCTTCCAGCGCACATCGACAATCACATCGTCTTCTATCTTAAGCAGCATGAGCATCTGATCCCCGCACTTGATGTTGCCGGTAAGCCCGCGCCCGTCAGCCGGAAACGCCGCTTCATCGCCAAACAGCACGTTTCGGGGATTCATAAAATGCTCTTTCACTGTATCTGAATACAACCACTCCATAATAGCTCCTCCAATTTATGACTAATAATATAATATATTTGCCGGAGATATACAAGTATTAACGTTGCGGCGCTCTAATGCAAGCGCTATGAACTTTATTTTGTATAAAAAATTCATAAGCGCTTGACTTTTTTGAGGCGCGTGTGTATTATATAAACATACTGTATCGCAGGGTAGAGCAGTTGGAAGCTTGTCGGGCTCATAACCCGAAGGTCGTAGGTTCGAGTCCTACCCCTGCTAGAAAGGCGCATTCAACCGGATGCGCTTTTTTTTTAACGCGAACGGCGCGAACGTCCGCTTCGATAGCATTGAGTTGGCGCTTTAAAAGCGTATGGACACCATGACCCCGGTTCCCGCAATAGTTATGGACACGTTGTTTTCGGCGCGTTGTTTTTTGTGCGACAGGGGTATCGCCCACCCGTATAATGAGCCGATTGCCGCCCCGGTGAGAACGTCCGTAAGGAAATGACTGCCTGATAAAATGCGGCAAGACGCGACTACAACGGCTAAGGCATACGCCCCGGCTACAACCGGCGCGTTCAAAGGAGAATCCGGATATTCCGCTGAAAAGGTGGCGCTTAAAAAGCCCGCCGATAGAAACGCGAGGGATGTTGAGCCGGACGGGAAGCTGTTGTAGCAATCGCCTTCCAATCCGGCGGGAACGCCGCTGTCATAGGCGTACGGACGAAAGCGGATTATGGCGTTTTTCAGCAGTTCTTTTGTACCAAAGGTGAGGAGAACAGCTTCGGCGTACATGATGGAATAGGTCAGCAACGCGTCTTTGTCGGTGAATTTGCCAGTGAGAGACAACGCGGGCAACGCGAGCAACCCGTACACACCGAAATCGCTTATGATATCCAGCGGTTTGTTGTAGGGAAACATCAGGGAGCGGTCAAACGCATTGACGCCGCTCTTATCCAACGCGGTTGGCGTCCGCTCAGGTACGTTGCTCACAAAAAAGGGGCTGACAAACACGCCCAGCGATACCGCGCCAATGGCGATGTCTTTTGTCAAATCATAGGTGAAGGCGCTTTCCGCATGTCCATGAAAAGCGACCGTCAGCAGACAGAAAAAAAGCGAATATTTTTTCATAGGATTCTCCCCAGCTTCTCCTTCGTTTCCCCCGCGGCTATCGTCCGAGTCAAACGCGCTTTTATTAAGAATAACATAAACTATTTTTATAATGCTAGTCTTTTGCGCGCCGTTTCAGTATTATAGTAAGAGTATATTGCCGGTTTCAAAATATGGACGCATAGCGGGGTTGCGCCCGTTACACCCGCGTTTTGTGAAAGGCTTTTTCGGACGAGAGGCGTAAAGAACATGACACAGACACAAGCCGCCGATAGACTCGGAACGGAACCTGTGGGCAAACTATTGCTCAAATTCTCCATCCCTGCCATTGTCGGCATGATGGTAAACGCGCTTTACAATGTAGTTGATCGCATCTTTGTGGGGCGGGGCGTTGACGAAATGGCGCTTGGCGGGCTTTCTCTCGTCTTGCCGCTTATGACTATATTTATGGCGTTCGCCATGCTGTTCGGCATTGGCGCGGCGAATATGATCTCCATGCGGCTTGGGCAGGGGAGGAAAGAAGACGCCGAAAACGCCCTGAACCACTGCTTCTGGCTGCTGTTGGGCGTGGGCGGCATCATTATGGCGCTGGGGCTTGTCTTTATGGAGCCTATCCTCTCCGCGCTTGGCGCCCAGGAAGGGAGCGCCGCTCTCGGTTACGCGCGGGATTACTTCCGCATCATACTGTACGGCGCGGTTTTTTCCATGGTGGGCTTCGGGTTTTCGCACTGTACGCGGGCGCAGGGATTCCCGGCCATTACTATGGTAAGCATGTTCATTGGCGCGGGTCTCAACATGATCCTCGATCCGATCTTCATCTTCGGCTTCAAATGGGGCGTTGAAGGCGCGGCGTGGGCGACCATCATTTCCCAACTTGCCTCTACGATTTGGATACTGGCGTTTAGTTTCAGCAAGAAAGCTGTCATCAAGCTGGAATTCAAAACCTTTAAACCCTCGCTCGCCATGATCGGAGAGATAATGGCGTTCGGTTCCGCCCAGTTTTTTCTGCAATTCGTCATGTCGGGCGTACAATTGCTCTACAACGCAAGCATGGGCTGGTACGGCGCCGACGCGCTTGGCGTCGCCAACGGCGGGGACATCGCCCTGTCCGGCATGAACATCGCCGGTTCCATTGTTATGATGATCCTTATGCCCATCTTCGGCATCAATCAAGGCGCCCAGCCCATACTTGGCTACAATTACGGGGCGAAGAAATACCGCCGTGTGATCCGCGCCTACGCGCTTGCGGTGGCCGCGGCGACCGCCATCTGCGCCTTGGGCTTTGTTGTGACGCAAGCCTTCCCTCACGAGCTTATCAGGCTATTTACGCCGGACGGAAGCGACGCCTTGTTCAAGTTCGCTCCTTGGGCGTTGCGCGCCATGACCGCCCTGCTCCTCGTTGACGGCTTCCAAATCGTGTCTTCCAATCTCTTTGTGGTAACCGGACGCCCCAAAACATCGATTCTGCTCTCCATGTTGCGCCAGTTCATAGCCCTTATCCCGTGTATGCTTATTTTTGGCAGAATTTGGGGCTTGTGGGGCGTGGCGGCTTCAGGACCTGTCGCGGACGGCTTTTCATTTGTTATAACCGCCATTTTCATCGCGTTTGAATTGAAGAAACTGAAGGCTGCGGGTGAAGCCGCGCCTTAAGAAGCCGCGCCGAGCGTGTTATGCGCCGCCTGTCTTAGGTGCCTCCCGGCGTGACGCGCTCTTTTTCCCACTCATGCAGGAATTGAAGCGCGTACTGTTGAATTCCGTTGAAATACTCATTAATAAAATGCGCAAGGGGGATGCCTACGTACCGGTAATGCCAGCTTTCCCACCGGTAGCCCGTGACGGACTCGTAGCCGTCAGGAAAAGACAACGACCAGCCGAAATCGCTCGCATGAGCGAACAGCCATTTGCCGGCTTTAGTTTCCGCAAACGCATCGTCTATGGACCCGAAATCCACTACTAGTCCGGTCTGGTGCTGGCTGCAACCCGGAGGCGCCGATTCCCTGTCTGCGGCTTCTTTTCCCATCTCCCGCACGTTTCGGTTGTACACCATTGTCTGGTAGTCGTATGAACGGTAGCTTGACGAGGCGAGAAGCGTAACGCCGTCTGCTTGTGCGGCTTGCGCCATTTTTTCAAGGCTTGACTCGGCAAAAGCGCGAAGGCGAAGATCGTTTCTTCCGATACGGTAGGTTTTCCCCTGCACAAGCGGAACAAGATCGTCCGGCTCGTAGCTGTGGGGAAGCGGATGCTGTTTATCCACCAGAAAGCGGAGGTACGAGTCGCCTTCCAACGCCGCGCCGAGATCGCCAATAAACGAAGATCCGGTACGCGCCTTCTCTCCAATAGATCCGGCAATATCAACCGGAATCCCCGCCTTCCGCGCTATCCGCTCCACTGTGAGCAGGGTCTCGCCAGTCTCATTCAAAGGCGCGTCCCGCGTTTCCTCCAAGCCGGTCTTTTGCCGCCCGTCTTCGGAATCTGTTTTATATGAAGGATTCACTCTTATACATGAAAACAGCGATAAAAGACAAAATAACAGCGCCATCTTTTTCAGCATTTTTTTCTCCTGTTTTTTATACGCTTTCACTTTCACCGTGTTCTTTTGTGAGCGCCTCGTACGCTATTTTAGCCGCATCCTGCTCTGCGGCTTTCTTATTTTTACCCATACACGGTCCGAAAACCGTCGCGCCGACAACGACTTCCATCCAAAATGATCGGTCGTGATCCGGTCCTGAATATTTCACCAGCTTGTAAACCGGATATGTTTTGAATTCGCGTTGGCAGAATTCCTGCAAAAGGCTCTTGTAGTTTTGGTAATGCCGGTTGTCAACTACATTGGTGATTTCTTTGTCGATGTACCGGCTCACAAAGGCGAAGGCTTGAGCGTATCCACAGTCGAGATAGACCGCGCCGATAAGGGCTTCAAAGGCGTCGGCTAAAATGGCGTTTTTGTTTCTGCCGCCGGCGCTTTCCTCGCCCCGCCCCAAAAGGAGCATGCCGTCAAGTTGCAGTTCACGCCCTATGCCGGAAAGAATCGCCTCAGACACCACAATGGACTTTATTTTGGCAAGATCTCCTTCCGACTTTTCCGCAAAACGTTCATATAACAGGTCCGCAGTGACAAGCCCCAGAATGCTGTCTCCCAAAAATTCCAAGCGCTCGTTGTTATAACGATTCTGCGCCTCATTGGAAACAGAAGAGTGCATCAACGCCAAATTGAGCAATGTGATATTCTTGAATTTTATAGAAATGCTTTTCTGAAAAGAAAGCAGTCTTTTTTTTCTTTCTATACCGACCGCTGGAAGTCCAGCGGGAATATTTCCGCCATGTCCACCCGTACCGGAGGCGCCGGCATCTGCCTTTGATGCAACCCCAGACGTAAGCGCGCCTCCCTTTGACGACGGGTTGGCAAATTTTGCAATTTCAAACAGCCGCACACGTATTACTGCTGGGACTTTATGTAGTTGTACGCGTCGCTGACCGTTTCAAACTCATTCGCCTTTTCATCGGGGATCTCAATGCCCATCGTTTCCTCAATGGCGTATACCAATTCGTACGTATCAAGGCTGTCCGCGCCGAGATCCTGACGGAAAGAAGCCTCCATAGTGATCTTCTCTTCATCAATTTCCAGTTTTTCAGCGATAAGTTTCTTCATTTTCTCAAACAAATCATCCATAATCTCCTCCTTATACCTTTGAATTCGGTATGATTACCTGTTTTCCACGATAAAAACCGCATTTTGGACAGACACGGTGTAATTTGACCAAATTTCCACACGTCCCGCACTCAACCAAATTTGGGGCGTCCAGCCTCATGTTAAGCGACTGCCGCCGTCTTGTTCTCGCTTTTGATGTCTTAAATCTGGGTACCGCCATGTAAACCTCTCTTTATATTATGATAAGACCTATATTTTTTTATAATAACACAACATGCGGTTTGTGTCAAGCGAACATCTCAAGGTTTTTCAGAATCATCCCCGCAATTTCATGCCCCCGATGGGCGGCTTGCAAGAAATGTACGTCCCATGTATACTACCCGCATGGAAGTTCAACCGATACTTGATTCGTGCAGAAAAACTCTTGCAAACCGTGTCATTGGGCAGGAGGAAATGATTGACGGTCTCCTTATGGCGTTGATTGCCGGAGGACATATTCTCCTTGAGGGGGTGCCTGGTCTTGCGAAAACATTGGCGGTGAAAAGCCTCGCCGACATTACGGGACTTGCGTTCAAGCGGATTCAGTTTACGCCGGATCTGCTTCCCGCTGATTTAACCGGGACCATGGTGTGGGAGCAAGCCTCCGGCACGTTTTCCGTGCGGCGGGGTCCTCTTTTCGCCAATGTGATTCTTGCCGATGAAATCAACCGCGCGCCCGCCAAGGTGCAATCCGCTTTGCTTGAGGCGATGGAAGAAGCCCACGTTACCATTGGCGAGACGACCTATTCCCTGCCACGCCCGTTTTTCGTGCTTGCAACTCAGAATCCTATTGAACACGAAGGCACCTACGCCCTGCCCGAAGCCGAATTGGATCGCTTCCTGCTTAAACTGCTCGTAAAATATCCCCGTTCCGAACAGGAAGTTGAGATGCTCTCTTTTGTCGCGGGAAAAAAGACTTCATCCCCGCTTCCGCAGGTATTGAATAGCAACATGTTAAAACATCTTCAGACTGCCGCAGACGCCGTTCATGTTGATGAACGGATCGCCGCATACATCGTTTCCATTGCCGGCGCTACAAGGCCCGCGCCGGCAAAAAGCGGCCAACGGGAAAAAAGTGAAAGAAACGAAAAGGAAGGCATATACCGGTACATCAATTTCGGCGCATCTCCCCGCGCTTCTATCGCTTTATACCGGTGCGCCAGAATCCACGCGCTTTTTGACGGACGCTCCTTTGTCACTCCTGATGATGTCAAAGCCGTTGCGTTGCCGGCGCTCCGTCACCGCATCGTGTTGTCCTATGAAGCCGAAGCTGACGGGCTTGATCCGGACGCGATCATTTCCCGCATCCTGAGCTTGGCGCCGGTGCCATAAACCGGCGCCGCTCTTGCGGGGGCGGCTCCAGTTTATGTTTCTGAAATTTTCTCTTGAAAGTTACAGGTTGTTCAAAGCCTCTTGCGCGATTTTCTGTATTTGATTGGTCCAGTTGGCGGCAAGAAGTATTTGCAAATAGGGTTTTGCGGTCTGATTGTGGGTGCCGCCGAGACCCGCGATCAGGGCGCGGATGCGGCGTTCATCCTGTACGGTAAGCGAGTTGCGGGCTTTCTTCCCGTTAATCTCAGTGGTATAGGCGCCAAGATACCGAACCGCTTCATCGCTTGCCAATTTTGAGAGGGCGCTGACAGCGGTAAGCTGCTCTTCATCATCGAACGGATACCGGTAAGACCAGTTCAGATAGTTGAGGATGGAAGCCTCCTCCTCGCCCGCGCCATAAGCGGCTGTCATGCGAATGGCCATTTTCCGTAGCTGCGCCCGTGTGTACCGCACATCAGGAGACGCAGACGCTCCCGACCAGCCGATGGTAAGGCCGGCCGCCGCCGCTTTCGCTTTATTTTCATCGGATGTATCAGACTGATTGATGGTTTTCAGCGCAAGCAACTTCTGATCGTAGGTGTACGCCGCGTTTTTAATGACCGCGGTCAACTGCTCCGCGGGATCCTCCGCCAGAACAGGCAACGCCTCGTTTGCGGCTTTTTTAACCCAGCTCTGATACCAGCCGTTCGCCGCAAAGAAGACCGGTATATAGCCCGATGGATCCTTGTAGTTTGCAAGGGCTGTGATGGCGCCATAGGCGATGCGCTCGCCAGAAGTGCGGTTTAGCGGTCCGCAGGTGGTGGAGTCGACCAAAGCCTGCCTCACATGAGGGAGGAATTCGACGGCGTTCATCCGCCCCAAAGCAATGAGCGACTCGGATTTTACCAGCGAGTTGGAAAATGTTCTAGCCACTTTCCACACGTTCTGCGCGGCTTCGGCGTATCCGTCTTTTCCGAGTTGCTGAACAAGAAGGATCGCCATATCATCAGCGGCTTGCCTCTCCTGTATCGATCTGACATTGGGATACTCGAAAAGCAATTCACTCAACGCCGTTGCATAAAAATTGTCCGCATCGGCAATATCCTGATTAACCACGGTCTTCACAACGCTAAGCTGCTCAAAAACCGTACCCGCATTGTTGAACTGCGCTGTGTAGAAGTCCACCTCTTCATCGGCAAAAAGCGCCGGAACGCTGAAGCTCAAAAGAGCAATTATTACTAAACGTTTCATAGGGAAAGTATATACTGTATGGAGATAAATTGCAACTATAGAATGAAACAAATTTGACAATTCCCGCGCCACAAACGGGCAGAGCGGGCGAAGCCTAGCGAATCCCGGTTAATCGCGCTTTTCCCGCTTTCCCAGCAACTCCACTTTTGCGTTTACATAATCAAGCCGGTCGCTGTTCAATACGGAACGCCGGTACTGCGTGTCTTTAAACGCCTCAACCTTATGCCAGCCGCGGTTTATGAATTTCATCTGTTTTCCTTCAATAAACCAATACACTAGCGTGATGTTCTCACTGTCCAGTTCTATGGCGTAGATTCCATGTTTCCCTATCGCGCAGCCTGAATTAAACACGCAAGGCACCGGCACTTCATCGCCATAGAGACTGCCCCGCAGAATATGGCGTTTTTCCGCCCGCTTCAGTTTGCCCAGCTCAAAGCGCAGATTCGCCACCTCAGACGCGATGCGCTCCCGCCCCGATCCGGTGGCCGAAGGGTAATCCCTGCACAGCCTTTCAATTTCGTACTTTATGTATTCAAATCTGCCCAATGATTCAAAAAGCACCCGGTGCGTATGCCCTATAATCGAAATGCAGTTGCTCTTCAGAGAAAAATTGTAAGCCTCCCGTTCCACATAAAACCTCCGGCGCGGACTTCGCCCGGATACGTTGCGGATGCCCAGCGGTTTAAGCAGGTAGCGTATGCTCAGCTCTAGAAGGTTGTTGTAATTGGCGTACATTCTTGAGGACTGATGTCCATGAAATATATATATAGGTATGAAACCTGTATTGACTTTGATCGCGTTGTAAAGGGGGTACGGATAATTTTTTTCAAAGAGGAGGCTTTCGTCGTGGTTTCCAACCGTTTTGTACAAGCGGTTTTCGTTATGAAAAAGGTTGAACACATGATACAAATTTGGCCATTGCTCTCGAATGTCAGCGAGAGAATACCGTTGCAATTCTTCGATGTCTCCGTTCAGCGCCAATGTCCAGCCATTCTTGAAGTAGTACTCCTCAAGGATATCCGCAAGGAATGTTCCATTGTAGATGAGATCGTCCCGCGCTCCCGCGCCCATGTGAAAATCGCTTATGATGAGTATTTTTCCGTTTTGCCGTATATCCATGTTGGCGGTGAGATCGTAATGGGGGTTGAGCATGTCTGTAAAAAAAGATGAAGTCATAATCAGAGAAAGTGTATCATAAATATAAAAAAAAGCCAGTGGGCGCCGCCGCCCGTTAAGGGAAAGCCGGAGAAAACCGCATCCCTTGCATTTGAGAGAAATTCTCAAAATCAAAGATTTTGAAAAAAGTCCGTTCCTGTTGTTTTTCAAGTCCATAAACGCCGTCATCTGCCGATTATATAATGAGGCTTTCTCAAACCAGGCTTTGAAAAAACGCTATTGATGTGGATATGCATGGAATTCTACATGTTTAACGGAGGTTCTTATGGATCAAGAATTTATTGAGCGAATGCGGGAAAAACTGCTGGATATTAAAAAAGAGCTTATATCGAATCTTGCCGCTGGCAACGCTGATTTTAAACAAATCATGGAAGGACTTGACCCAAAGGACCTTGTAGACAGCGCTTCCGATGATATTGATCGCAAGATGCTTGAAGTGCTTGGCGCCCAGGACATGAAACGGCTTAAACTGATCGATTCGGCTTTGACCCGCATCCAGCAGGGCAAATACGGGTTGTGCATACGATGCGGCAAACGCATCCCGCGGGACAGGCTTGAAGCGATCCCCTACGCCCTGATGTGCATTGACTGCAAATCGTTGGAAGAAAGAAGAACCCGGTGAATATGCTGGCATGAGAGCGACGCAAGCCATCATTCGCATAGACAATCTCAAGCGGAACATACGGGTGATACGGGAGAGGGTCGGGAAAAGGCGGCTCATCTGTGCGCCGGTAAAGGCGGACGCCTACGGACATGGCGCGGCGCCGGTCGCAAAGGCATGCCTTGAAGCGGGCGTAGAGCGCCTTGCGGTGGCGACTGTAGACGAAGGTGCTGATTTGCGCGCCGCCGGCATTGACGCGCCTATTCTCCTCTTTTCGTTTCCCATGCCCGATGAATACGAGGCGGCGGTCTCCTATGGGCTTACGCCGCTTGTCGGGGATAAAGAGCTTGCCGCCGGGCTGGAGCTTGCCGCCGCAACGCTGAACGCCGAAGTCGCCGTTCACCTCAAGGTGGACACGGGCATGAGGCGGATCGGTTGCCCGCCGGAAGAAGCCGCGGAACTCGCCCGCTTTATCGCGTCGCGTTCGCATGTGCTGCTTGAAGGCGTCGCCACGCATTTAGCGGTCTCGGACTCGCTAGATCCAGAAAACATCCGGTACACGCGGGAGCAACTCCGCCGGTTTGCCGTTGCCGTTGACGCCATAAAAAAAGCGGGCGTTGATCCCGGGGTTGTACATGCGTCCGCTTCGGGCGGCGTTCTGCTTCACAAGGACGCATGGTTTGACATGGTGCGCCCCGGCATTATGCTGTACGGCTACACGCCGGCTCCCGCGCTTGCGGGGCTGTCGCCGCTTGATCCCGTTATGGAACTGATTTCCCACATCGTATACATCAAAGAGGTGAAGGAAGGGGAGAGCGTTTCCTATGGCAGGACGTGGACAGCCCCATGCGACACGACCATAGCCACCATTCCAGCCGGGTATGGCGACGGCTTGAACCGCCTCCTTTCGAATAGTTATTCCGTGCTTATTAAAGGCAAACTGCATCCGATTGTAGGAAGAATATGTATGGATCAATGTTTGGTTGATCTGGGAAAAGACGGCGCCGCGTGTAAAAAATTTGAAAAAGTTACCATTTTCGGAGCGAAACCCGCGTTATCCGCCGCTGACATGGCGGAAATCCTGCACACCATCCCCTATGAAATCACCTGCAACATCAACAAGCGGGTTCCGAGGGTCTTTGAAGAAGCGGTGTAAAAAAGCGGCGGACGCATGGGATGAGCGTACGCCTAGTTCCGGCGCTCGTCCCTCCGCGCCGAATTTTAAACCGCATTACAATTTCTTATCAAAGACACTGATGCCGCTTGTTATTTTAAATAATATGCGCGCTACAAGAAAAAGCGCTAGAGTGAATACGGCGCAAAGGAAGTTTTTCGATATGCTGCGGCAAAAATCCACGTTTGATAACCACATTAAGCATTTCGCGCAGTGCGTTTTTGCGATTCGCGCCCTGCGGTTTTGGCAGGGATTTCTTTTTGCGTCCAGCGTCGTATTCCGTATATAACAACAGGCGTCCCCGCGAAGCCCCCCCTATATTTAGTGTAACGTGCCATAAGACAGACCTTCGCGGGGACGCGGATATCCTCAGCATATTTTCACGCAAAGAACGGACGCTCATCCCGGACCGTTATGGAATTTTTTTGGGGGGAGAGTCCTTTAATTATTCAACTGAAGAGTATCACCCGGAACTAGAGTCAGCGAAACGCATTGCCATTATACCGCATCTTTTTCTTTTGCGCGATATGTTTTCTCTTCTTTCTTGATTTTCTTCTCCACATACGCCGGAGGAATTTTTTTTAAGAAGGATTTTTTATGAATGTAAAAAATCTGTTTAGGACTCTCGCTGTTTTGCCGGCTCTCATGTTTGCGCTGACATTTTTCTCTTGCGATACCGGTGGTGGAGGCGGCAATGCAATGACGGCATTGACTGGACGAATCATCCGAGCGGAAAAAATTTGACGGTGGACAACGACATTTCTGTTGATATGGTGTTGTTTCAAGGGCAGACGCCTTTATCGTCAGCCATTTCAGGCGGCGCGCGCGACTTCGAAGGTTGATATTGACCTGTCAACGAAAGTGGACGACTTCAATATTGGCGGTTATATCATCATCCGCGGCATGAAGTTGTCCGGGTGTCAGGCGAACAAAAACAACCTTTGGACAGGGCAGGAAGTGTCAAGTCAACATCTCTCCAAACTGGACGGGAGACTACTACTATAAAGTGACAAACAAGAGAAAATTGGGTATTGAACCGCATAAAGACAGCCCGTCCAGGGAAAGATTGGGTGTCCGTCCGCTTTGGCGACAAATTATACGCTGTATGCGGCAAGTCCCGATTCGTATGCCATCTATCCTGTCTACGTGCGCTGCAATGTAACGGCGCGTTGAAAAATGGAATTTCTTGCGCGTAAAACTGGAATTCACAACTGCCGGATCTTGCGCCGAAAAATCAATATAGGGCAGAGAACACCGATACTATAACTGCGCCGCGCGCTGTGGCAGTTATGGTTTATTCTGTAGGCGGCGAAAGCCGTTTGTCCGGTGGGAGGGATCAATCTTTGCCACCGGGCGCCGCCTTTTTTAGCCTTTTACCCGGCAACGCCGGTGTTTCCGCAACAGCTCTATTTTATGAATATGAAGGGGAATAGTTGAAAAAATTAGGCGCGTAGAGGCGGCTTGGTTTTACGAGAAAGTGAAGTATTTGCCGACTTTCCTGATGGTCGCGGAGAATGGCAGTTTTTCCTTTACTGCTCAAGCTGTTGAGTGAGGACGCTCGAACTGGAAAAGAAAACAAAATGCTCATTCTCTTTTCCGGCTATACGACATGAACCGTCAGGATCCAGGATTCTTCGCGTCCTTGAATTTAGACGGTTTGAGACGGCAGCGCAGGACGATTATTTCCTTGTCAAGGACATCATCAAAGGCGAGCTTTTTTCCGTCCATTATCGGCGACACCGTAGTGTCGGCAAAGTCAGAAAATTTATTAAAAAATAAAAGCGCCCCCTGTCGCTTACGACCCGGCAGATACAGGAACACCTGAAAGACGTCTATGCGGTCGATGTGCCGCCTGAAATGACAAGCAGGGTCACCGATGAAGCGAAAGAATTGGCCGCCGGGCGGCGGGGCCGCGCGCTTGAACCGTTTTATCCGGCGTTGTTTATGGGCGCCCCGCGGGCAAACATTCGGGCAAGAAATCGGCGTGTTTGGCGCCGGCGATACGGTTAGACGGTCAAAAAGAGCTTGGCGAAACGAAGTTTCGCACGGGCTATGGATTGAACAAAAAGGGGGCGAAGTTCTGGGCGGGGATTATGAACGAGCTTAAAAGCCGGGGCGCAGGATACGCTTTCTGGCGGCTGTTGACGGGCCGACCGGTTTTCCCGATCCCATCGCTAAAACCGAAGCGCAACTGCGCATGGTCCGCAATTCGGTCAAAGACCGGAAGGCGATAATTGCGGGCCTGAAAAACATCCGCCTTGCTCCTTCCGCGGAACCGGCCGCGGGTACCTACAGGAGTTCGCCGGGGTGTGGGACACAAAATATCCGATGATTTCCATGCGCCGGCGGAACCGGTGGCATGAGGTCATTCAATTTTTCAAGTTCCCCCCTGAAATCAGGAAGGCGGCGTACACTGCTAATGCCATTGAGTCGGTTAATTTCACGATCCAAAAAATCATCCGCCACCGCCAGTCATTCCCAAATGACGAGGCGGCGGTGAAGTTATTTTTATGGGCTTGAAAAACATTTCAAGAAAATGAACTATGCCGATTAGGGATTGGGGGGCCGCCCTCAATCAATTCGCCGTCATTTATGGGAAAGACAGAGTTCCCCTATGATGTTCCGTTTACACAAAATATGTTACAAGTTCTGCAAGGTGGCTTATTACTCATGCCAAACCTCGCGTCTTTTCCAAAAGCGCGTCAAGCTCCAGCTTGACCGCCAGATTATGCGAATTCGCTTGTTTCAGCCATCCCCATGTCAAAGCCACGGACAAGCGGCGCTCTCATCGCTTATCTTCTCCCGTTCACGCAGTCCGTACAAGGCGGCGAGCCGCCGCCGCACCTTTTTCGCCGTCCGTTTCCTCAAAAGGACGGGGTAAAATTTGCTAATGCCGCATTTCAGGACATACTTGTTCCGGCGCGCGTATTCCATTGTCTTGACGCTTCCGGCACGGATGCCCTTCCCCTCGCGGCAAGCGTAGGAATCCGATATGAACAGTTTTTCCCATATCGGGGCGATGACATTCATAAGGGCGCCATGGACAATCCTTTCGGAATAGGGCGATGTGGTGAAGGTCTTGTTCACCAGATAATCGCGTATAATGGCGATATTCGACACGGCGTTCCGCATGGACTTTTTATAAGAGGGTTTCCTCACGCCGCCAGCTATGCCGGTGGGTCTATCGATGTTTTTCAAATTGCGCGTCAAACGCATTACACGCGCCAGAGCGCGGTCATAGCCCGCCGCGCATCAATTGCCAGACGGTTGAGCGTTGCGGCGGGTTTTTGGTTATAGTAGACAGATGCGCCGGCTTCCGCAGCACAAACGCGCCAGATGTCGAGGTATGCGGGTGAAAGCCCGCCGCTTCCGCCGCGCTCCGCGTCAGGCGGCTCCGCGAGGCTTTCGCCGACAAGCGCAAGCAGTGTCTGCAAAAAACGGGAGAAAAGCCCCCGCATTTCAAAATTGCCGGTAGACGCAAGCAGTTTTTCGATCAAAGCCTGCATGTTTTTGACGGGTCTTCCCAGCCCTGCCGCTTCCGCGATAGGCGCGGCGTACTTGCCGAGCGCCACCAGTTCCCAAGGCAAATCTGAGGCGGGGCGGCGCAAGCACAGCGCCGTCGTCATAGCGACCGAAGCCGCAAGATAGGCCGCGAGAGGGCGCAGCGCGTCATCCGTAACGGGCAGAAATGTTTTTAGATACGCCGCAATGGAAAGGGCGGCGGCGCTTTTTTCGTCTTGCGCGTCCACCCCGAACACGCGCCGCATCACCTCGGCTTCGACTTCCGGCGCGCGCTGTACAAAGCGGTAGGGACGCACGCGGGAGAGAATGGTCGGCAACAAGGCTTGCTCATGGCAAGTCGTGAGTATGATCGAAACTGCCGGCGGCGGCTCTTCCAGTATTTTTAACAGAGAATTCCGCGCCCCTTCCTGCATACGGTCGGCGTTTTCGATGATCAAGGTCTTGCGCTTGCCCACAGGCGCAAGATGCGCCCACGCCGCAGCCCTGCGCACCTGATTGATGGGGATCGCATCCGCAATGCCCTCGGCTTCGAGTTTCACCGCGTCTTTGAGGATCGCCGAGCGCCGTTTCCGCGCGGTCTCCGCGCCGCTTTTTTTAAGGACGCTGATTTCCTCCACATCTTCCTCAACAGCGAGGATCAAATTGGTCAATTTGCCGAATTTCGGATCATCTTCCCATAAAACAACCGCAAACCGCGCAAGCAACTTCTTTATGGACAGTACAAATGTTCTTTCCCGCGCCTCCATGTCATGCCCGCGGTCCGCCGCGCACACGAAAGCGTCGGCGGCTCCGGCAATCTCAGCGGAAAAATCCCGCGGACCAAGGCACAGCGTATCCGGGTGGGAAAGCAGGCGATGTCTGGCGCAGGAAGGGCAATCGCACTCAGCGTCCGCCGCCGATGTTCCGGCGGACATTCGTCCGGCGCATGAAAACACACGCGCCAGTTCCAACGCGGCCGTCCCCTTGCCGGATGCAACCGGACCAGCAAGCAAAACGCTCGGCGGCAGTCTTTTTCGCTCAAGATCAGCGGCGAGTTGGGCGGTTGCGGGTTGTCCGGGAATATGATCAAACATCAGGCAAGCCGTTCCGCGATGGCATCCATAAATTCCCAGGAAGTGAGCGTTTGCGCGGGGGCCGGGTTTGCGAGGCGGGCGAGATCGCCGGTCATGCATCCCTTTTCGATGGTTTGCAACACCGCGTGTTCGAGCTTTTTCGCAAATGCGGTCAATTCCGGCGTACCATCCAGTTCCCCGCGTTTTGCGAACGCCCCTGTCCACGCAAAGATGAGCGCGACCGGATTAGCGCTTGTTTTTTCGCCCTTCAGGTATTTATAGTAATGCCGTTGCACCGTGCCGTGCGCCGCTTCGTACTCAACCGCGCCGGATGGGGACACCAGTACGCTTGTCATCATAGCGAGGCTGCCGGATGCGCTTGCGATCATGTCGCTCATTACGTCGCCGTCATAGTTCTTGCACGCCCAGAGGAAACCGCCTTCGCCTTTGACCACCCGCGCCACCGCGTCGTCAATCAAGGTGTAGAAATAGTCTACGCCCGCCGCCTCACACGCGGCTTTGAATTCGGTTTCATACACCTGGTTGAAAAGCTCTTTAAACCTGCCGTCATAGGTTTTGGAAATCGTGTCTTTTGCGGCGAACCACACCGGAATTTTTTCATCAATCGCATAAATGAAACAGGAACGCGCAAAATTCATGATCGATTCATCCGTGTTGTGTATGCCCTGCACTACGCCTGGACCCTTCATATCTGCGACCAATATCCGCATCTCGCTTTCCTCTCCAACTGTATACACAAGCTCGACCTTGCCGGGTCCGGGAACCAGCAACTCCGCGTTTTTGTACACATCGCCATAGGCGTGGCGTCCAATGACAATGGGTTTTTTCCAGGTGGAAACCGATGGTTTGACGCATGAGACCGTTATGGGCTTGCGGAAAACCGTGCCGTCAAGAATCGCCCGGATCGTGGCGTTGGGACTTGGGTACAGACGCTTTAGTCCATACTCGGCCTTCCGCGCCTTGTTTGACGTAATGGTGGCGCATTTCACGCCGACCCCAAGCCGTTTAATGGCGTACGCGGACTCGGATGTCACCCTATCCTCAGTATTATCGCGGTTTTTGAGACCCAAATCGTAATATTCGGTTTTCAAATCAACAAAAGGTGTTATGAGCTTGTCCTTTATCAAAGCCCACAATACCCGCGTCATCTCATCCCCGTCAATCTCAACGATTGGCGTTTTCATGAGTATCATATATGCTCCTTTTCTTTCCTTCTGTCGCGCCGGAATCAAACTATGATACAAAATCCATGCGGGATCGTCTAGTAGTCCGCAAGCATCCAAGCGGCGGCCTGATAGTAAACTTGAAAGACGCGAGAGTGTGGAACTGGTGACATTCACATCATCAATAACCAATTGAAAATTGTCAATAATCGCAAAACTTATTTTCGCGGCGGTTCCAAACCTACAGGCGCAAAGCTGTCCGGCGGCGCCGGACAGCTTTGCGCCGCGCTATATTTCCGTCAGCGCGTTATAGAGAATTTTGCCGGTTTCAACGCTCACTGACTTTATGGCAAGTTTGCGTTGGCTGCCCGAACCGGTGATGGAAAACGTTACGATGGTCTCCACCCCCAACATGCGGCCGATGCTCACATACGAATCGTCGCTCACCTCTCCTGAAGCCTGATACCGCTTCTCCGCGTTTATGGCGTCCAGATTTTCCCGGTCCAGAACAATTATGCCGCCGTCCATAAGGGACGCCGTTATTTCATGGATAACGACGTCAACCCTCTCTTTTCCAGACGTGGATATGTTGAGCAAAGAAACCCGCGAACCCGCCGGAAGAGCGGCGATGAGCCCTTCCGCCGCGTTTTTGACGGCCAAGTCCAGGGCGGACACGCCGGTTTGGTTCGCCGCCGCCGCCGCATTTTCTCTGCGGAACCCTTCCAGACGCGCCAGCTCCGCGTGGGCTTTGGGATACCCTGTGGCGCTCACTAGAGCGGACATGAGGGAGATTGCCGCATCCAGACCGTCCAGCGAGTGCGTCAAAAGCGCCTGGTTGTACCCAGCCGCCAGACTGTTCGTATCCGCGTAAATTCTGGCGTAGGCGTCCCGGGCCGCCTTCAGATTCCCCGCCTTCACCAAGGCGTTGGCGTCTTTCATCCTGGCCTTGAGCGCCTTGTCCTTGGATGTCTCCTTGTCCAGCGTCAGCTTTTCCTGGGATGTCCATGGAACTATCTCACGGGTAAAGCCGCTCAATCTGCCTTCGGCGATACTCCTCGCCATAGCATCGCCCGGCCGCAGGTCGGACATGTTTTCTTTACTGTCCGTCATCGCGCCGGATATCCTCCGCTCGCCGATGGCGACCCCGTCCCTGTCGCGTATCAAGCGATACGTAAACTCAATGGACACCTTCCGGTCATAGACAGTCACCTGATATTGGACATTCGTCTTGCCGTCGCTGGACTTCCTGGTACGCGTCACCGCATGAGAGCTGTTTTGCACCGCATAGCCGACAACCGACCCCGTGAAAACGGCGTCCGCCACGCCCTCGCCCGGCTTGTATGCGAAAGGTTCCACCAGCTTGAACTTGCCTGTCCCGCTGATTTTCTCCCTGAATATGCTCGTCAGCGCCGAGGCGAGCCGCCCCCTATCCCCCGACCCTTCGAAGGGCATGACCACCAGCCGCTCAATGCCGTTTGTGTCCATGCCGGGCGGATGGTTGACGGTGATTGGTATGGAAGTCGAGCAAGAAACGAAGAACGCCGCAACCATGACGAACGCTCCCAAAAGCGGCATAAGCTTTTTCATAAAAAACTCCTTTGCGGATTTTTCCGCGCGCGGTCTCTCCCGCCGTCTAATATATATACGAACCATTTCGCATATACCTTTCCCGCGGCGGCTCCCATAACCAACGGTTATTTCTGCGAACGCCTTCCGCGACGTTTGACACATTATTCATAAGCGCGCGCATATCCATCACATGGTTTAACGCTCCATAGGAGCCTCCTTTCTCGGAATCGGAAAAACCTTGCGCCGCAACGGGCGGCGCAAACACAATTAGGGAAAATTTCACCCCCTTGGTGAATGAGAATGCGGCAGCGCCGGTTTTATGTATATTATAATGATTGCCGTTAAGGACGACGTATGAATCCGCCTCTAGAGTGTTCGGGGGGGGGGGGGGGTATACTACGCATGATTCGATTGGCAACCGCATTGTTCATTTTTTACCAACGCTCCTATAAAAAATGCTAAATAGAGATTATACACAGTTCATACTTGTTTGTCAACGCTTTCTTTCAAAAGAGGTAAAAAACCGGCGCGGACATACAGATGGTCTTCACAAGCCTTTACTCCCAGTTTTTTAACTCCTGTGAAGCCCAATGCACAATCAGAAGCCGCAGTTGTTCATATACATTAAGTTCATCGTCAAGAACCGCCTCGGCGAAAATAGCCTGTACTACCGGATTCACCGTCTCAGGCAATTCCAGAATCCAGCGGGAAAGCGGCTCCGATTTCTTTTCCAGCATGAAAGCCTTCACCGCTGGCGGCAGGATTTTTGCCTGGCGGGTTCCAGCCGCGAGATTCGCTTCTTTCTTCAGAGAGGCGCCCATTTTCAGACGCCAGCCCTTGTGGACGGCCCGGTAATATTCCGCCGCCGCCTCAGCTTCGTCAATAGCCAGAATGGGGGACAGCGCCTCATTTGCCAGCAACTTGAGCAACAGCGCATAAAACAGGGGCAACCCCAGAATGTCCGCTATGGCCAGCGCCACTCCGTCACGCAGGTACTGCGGAGGGTCCGCGCTGCGCAGGATGTCCACTAACACCGGCAACGAATGCGGAGACTTGTATATCCCAAACGCCTCAACGCCCATGAGCTTAAGACGGGGATTGTCCGTCTTAATAATGATGCGCTCAATTTGAGGTCTAAACGTCTGATCCTCCATACGGGCAAGCGCAATAATAGCCTCCCCCGCAAGCATATAGTCCTGCGAAGT
This sequence comes from Treponema sp., assembly GCA_031257675.1. Classification (GTDB taxonomy): domain Bacteria; phylum Spirochaetota; class Spirochaetia; order Treponematales; family Breznakiellaceae; genus JAIRKH01. The sequence continues at coordinate 68,989 of JAIROG010000060.1, forward strand.
CGCAAGCTCCCTCAACACCGGAATTGCCGGCGAGCAGTTGTGTTTGCCTAAAATACGCGCCGAAATGTACGCGGTTGTATACGGATGATTGAGCAGATCCTGCATAAGAGCGCTTTCCGCCTCTTCGTTTAAAGAGGACAATGTCTCCATCGCCCGCAACGCTTCAAGCCGCGTAGAAAGCCGGGGGGATTTCGCTTTGTCCAACAAGCCCTTAATCGCAAGTTGGGAAGGAGCGTCGTGCAAAGCGTCCAGTATCTCTTCTTCTTCCTGCGAATCGTTGGTCTTGCCAAGCTTGTCAAGCAGCGTAATAGCCCGCAAATCGCGGAATGAAAATATCACCTCAAGGGCGTTCTTTAACGGAAGCGACCCAAGCCGCACCAGTTTTCTCTGGAGAACCAGCACAACGCCAATAACAATGATAAGCGCGAGGTACAGAAATTTGAACGCCGCAAATCGTGAAAAGCCCAGCCCCGTAAACGTATCCAGAAAAAGACCCGCAACAAAAGACCCGCCCGCTCCGGCAATCCCAAAACAAATGAAGTACACGATTCCCATATCAAGCATATATTTTGCGGGAATAAGCCCCAAAAAATACGTCTGGGCGATGCCTTCCGCGCCAAGAAAACTAAAATTGAGCATAAAAAGCAAGATTATCAGGAAAACAACCGCCACAACCGTGTTGTCTGTAACGCTTTCCGGCAAAAGCGCAACCGGAAACATGCTCACAAACCCAAGAATCGTGCAAATAATGAAAAGAGGCTTTACGCCGATGCGATCAACCAAGAATTTTGTCGCAAAACCAATGGAAAGTTGTCCCAACCCCCCGAACACCGTGTATAATACGATCATGCTGTCATTTTGATGAAACACTTCGCGGCAATATACAACGGCGAAAATTCGCGCGACTCCGGACGCGAGAGCGGTCATAAAGAGAATCGCCATGAACTTTCTAAACGGAGCGTCGGAAAAAGCCTCCTTGAGCATGTCGCCAAAATTCACCTTTTTGGCGTTTCTGTCTGTCTCCGGATCCGGCAGCTTTCTGATCATAAGCCCGCTTATCACGCCGCCTGCAATGCCAACCACGATGAGAATCGCGTAGAGGACGAGCGGCGGATCCTGCCAAAAAGACAAAATCATGGCGACGGCGAGATTGGTCAACATGCCAAGCCCCGCGTTGATTATCTGGATAAGGGTCATATAGCTGCCCCTGTCCGGACCGGAAGCCAGCGTGTCAAGCACCGGATTATTGCCTATCATGCCGACGCCCCGGTTTAGGTGAAAACAAAATGTACCCAGCACCGTAAGCAAAAGAGCAAGGTCCTTATGACCGGTCTGAAACACAAAGGGGGCGACTATAAGAGGCGCCATAGACAAGGATCGCAGAACCCACGTCCAGCAATACACCTTTATAATCGACAACAGCCTTGCAAGCATCTTTCCAACCGGAAGAAAAAAGTAAGCCACATAGACGAATGCGCTGATGACGCCGATAACGGTTGAAGATGCGTCCATCCTCATAGCCAAAATAGTGATCAAACTGCCGGCAAGAAGCGTATAAGAAAAGGCGTTAAAAACATTGAAAATATTATACAATGAACGCGCTTTGCCGAGACGGTAAGGTGACAGACTAACAGACATGCCTAAAAGATACCGCTTTTAGGAGCGATGTTCAAGACAACAACTTTAATGTCAAAAACAGCGGCACATGATCGCTCAATCCGTTTCCTGTTCCCGGATTATACGACGCCGGATAGCCGTAAGCGTTGATGAACGGCTCAATGTCTATCACCGTACACGAATCAAAATCCCAGCCCGCGCCGTCAAACAACGGGGCGTTCAAAAGGAAGTGATCTATCGTTTCCCATGCGTCGTGGTAATTATACGATCCGCCGGATAATTCGGATGCCCACGGCGAATAAAAAACCGCAGGAGCAAACGCCCAGCCATCGCCTTCTGAAAAATACCGCGCCTCAGGCGGCTTCTTCCGGCTTATTACAAGAAAATCCGTACACACGCGGTCTAGCGCCAACGCGGACGCATCTGGATCATCGGGAAGCAACGCCGTTACAACGCTATTGCCTTGCCGGTAAAATTCATCATAGTTTTCATTCAGATCGCCCATCACAACAATCGGCGCGTCGGCGTTTTCTCGCTGTATGTCTGACACTCGCCTTGCAATGACGAGGGCGGCGGCTCTCCTGAGTTCCTCAGTTTCCGCGTCTCCGCCCAGCTTCGACTTCCAATGGCACAAAAATAGAGCCAGCGGCTTCTCTTCAACCGCAACCCAAACCTCCAATACCGGACGCGGGATAACCAACCCTTGATTTGAGAGCGAATGCGCCCTTGTCTGCGCAAGCGGAAACCTGCTCAACACCCCTATCCCAAGCGGAGCGCCTTCATTGTTGCCAAAAAAAGTCCAATGATACCCATATTCTTTGAGGTAATTGTCGGCAAGGTCTTCGAGAATTTGAGATTTTTCCACCTCTATCACCGTAAGAATATCAGGCGTCTCTTCCAGAGAATCAAGGGCATGGGCAATGCTGTTCAGTCGGGCAAGGTATTTTTCCCTTGCCCAACCCGCGCCGTCAACGTATTCCTCGTATTCACACCCGTCTTCGGTTCCGTCAAAGAGAGCTTGTACATTCCACGTCGCTATACGCAAAACGCCCGGCTCCTGTCTTTTTGCGGTGGAATAGTCTTGCGGCAACCCATCGCCGCAGGCGCCGCAACCGGCAAGAATCAGCGGCCACAGCGCAGATATCCATACTTTCATCACGCCTCCTTTATGTGGTGCATTGGTTTGCGCCAAACTCGGTTGGTTTGACGCAAACCCATATATAAAAGGGCGTTGAGATGCGGGGCGCTTTAAAAAGGGCGTTTTTTCGCTATTCTATGATGATGTTACAGTGACTCCTTTGCTAACATCTGAAAAACCACTGTTATTCATATCAGCCTGTTCACTTCCAGCCCTGATCTTGTAATAATACGTACGATCTAGCTCTACATCAGTGTCCATGTAAAAACAGAGTCCATTGTTGTCAAAAATTCTTCCATCCGATACGCCGGCATATTTAAAATCGCCGTCCGCTTGTTCTGAACGGTACACTAAGTAGTACATCGCCAACCCAACGGGACTCCATGCCACCTTTACGGCGGGCTGTCCCGCCTCTTCCTCCTGCCCCGCGGCTACCCCGGTAGGCGCCGTGAGATTCGCTTCCATTGTACAATTGAAACATACCACCGTTAAAACCGGTATGAGCAAATGCCACCGTCTTTGCATATACACTCCTTTGTTTGCGTCGCTTGGCAACGCCGTTTCATTTTTTGGACTTGTTCAACAAGTCTCGCGGAAGTTGTTCAACAACTTCAGTTATTGAACAATTCTTTTATAAAAAGCCGCAATGTACCCGCTCCTTTTCGCAGTGTACAAAGGACGCCGCTTATGTCAATTCTTTTTTAAATTTATATAGAATGAATCAAAATCAACAATTTTTATTATAATTTCATATAAACCAACTATAAACGATTATTCTGTGGCCGGATCAACCGGCAAGTGCAACACCGCCGCATTTGGCAAAAACCTCCGATGGAGTTTTAAAACCTAAACACTTCATCGGCGTTGTATTAATCTTGTTTACAACTTTATCTATTTTTTTTCTGTGTTGTCAAGCTCCAATTGTACTTTTTTGCGAAATATCTTCGCAGTATTCCGTTGCGGTTTTCTATGCTCCCTTTTTCCCAACTGTGATAGGGTTTACAGAAATATGATTTTACGCCAAGCTCGGTGTTTGTTAGTTCATGTAGGGCGTTTTCCGTGCCGTTGTCATAAGCGAGGGTTTTTCGCGGTTCGGCAGGAAGGGAAGAAA
>JAIROG010000095.1 GCA_031257675.1 Treponema sp.
GCAGAACGTGATGACCGGGACTATTCCATCGAGTTTACCGATGAGCTAAAAGGCGAGGGGTACGATGGTGTTTACTATAACGGCGATTTGCGAAAAGAATGGACAGTGTTCAAGCCCAATCAGGCAAAGTCCGCTACCGGCAATGCCGGGACTTTCAGTACGGACAATGACAGTATCCTCTTTCAAACCGCCTATCACGGCGGGGGCAACGCGGGAACCCACGGCAGATTTTCAACAGACAGGATAGGAGAAGGCGAGGGCGGCAGCAAATACGGATGGGGGTTATATTTTGGCAACAGGAAAGCAACGGCGGCGGCATACCGGAAAGCCCTCGAAAACAAGTCCCAAGGGGAAGGCCATGAATACGCCGTCAATGTTCCTGAAAACGAAGACCTCGCCGACTGGGACAGGCCGCTTTCCGAACAGCCGCAAAAGATAAAGGATAAAATGGCCGGCCTCTACCGGTACGAAAAAAAAGGCGGCGGTTTCACGGTATACCTCGGCGGGGTTGAATTAAACACATACGATGACGAAACCGGCGCGAAAACCCTTGTCCAAGCGCGGAACCGGGAGGGACAGACCTTCGGCAGTTTTTACGGGCAACTGACCGCCGCGCTGGGAAGCCCAAAAGCGGCTTCCCTGTTTTTGAAATCAATTGATATTCCCGGCCACACATACCTCGGCGAATTTGCCACGGCGGGGGAAAATCAGGACGTGCCGAATTTTGTCATTTACGATGACCGCGTTCTCGGCGACCCGGAACTTTTATATCAGACCGAGGACGGCCTTGTCGGGGACGCGATAAACGCGGGGAACGCCGAAGACTTTAAGCAGTATTTCAGGGCAATGTACAGCGATGAAGACGTCGCGGATATTCCGGGCGCGGCGAACGCCACGGACGAATGGCTTGAACAATTTTACGAGGCCGCCGCGCGGAAAGGGCGTGCGGACGATATGGCAAGCACCACGCAGCGCACCCTCACGCGGGAGGAAGCGAACAAGGAAATCACCGCCCATCTTGCCATGAATGAAAACCTGCACGGCTTTTTGCAAATGATAGGGAACTACATCAAGGGCCGCGACCGTGACGGAGGCGACCCTGACATGGAAGAAGGGATGAAGCGCCTGCACCACGGCTTCTGGACTTCGGGGGGTTTAAGGGCTGCCGGAGGAAAGGAACTCTCCCCGCAAATGGCAAAGACCCTCAAAACCATTATCAAAGAATACCCTGACGACATCAGGCTCGCCTACGGGTATATGGCGGGGATACCGGAGTTTATAGACGCTGCGGGACAGACCCCGCGAGAGAAACTGCTGGAGAGGGCAAGGGCTCTGGGAGACGGCCATTACACGCGGCGGATCGCCGCCGCGACAAACACCGAACTGAAACGCATAGCGCAGGAAATCGGAAGCGCGGAAATAGCGGCGGATGTCGAGAACGGGACGGTCACGGCGGGAGACCGGAGGATAATGGATTACACGGAGGTAAAGAAACGAGAAACCGGAAAGGTGAAAGAACGGATAGAGAAAATAGAAGATGACATTTACGAGTTTACAAAACGGACAAAGCGGTTGTACGAAAGAGACGTAAAGGAATACGAAAACGCGATCAAATTGCAGGAACAGATAATCAAGGCCGAGAAAAGCCTCCGCGAGTCAAACTTTCTCGAAACCACCGGGAAGGGACGGACGGCGCAGGCACAGCTCGCCGGAGAGCGCGCGAAAACCCAGCGGGAATACAAAGACCTGATAGAGACCTACAACAACGCGCTCAAGGCGAACAAGGAATTTGCCAAAGACGCGGAAAAGCTGATGGGCCTCCTCCGAAAAAAGGCGGACGCGGAACATGAGATGGAACTTGCCCGAAAGGACTTGGCCGCGCTGGAAAAGGTGGGAGCCGCCCGGAACGCGCTGCTAAAGAACACGATGCGTAAAGTGAACTGGAGCACGGTCAAGGTTGACCGGGGAGAAGAGCTTATCGCCTTTCAGAGGCTGATGTATTCCGCGCTGAAAAAAGACATAGCCGCCTTTGCGGGCCCGGAAAAGAAAGAGCTTTTTGAAGTGTGGACAAAGTACCGGACAAACGCCGACTACCGGCAGGAAATAAAGGACACCATACAGAAAATAGCCGACCCTTCGAGCGTGTATTTTAAGGATGCGAAAAGGTATGACGAAATGACGCTCTCCCGCGTCCGCTCGCTTGACGCGCTTATGGCCAAGGACTGGGAGAGCCTGACCAAAGCCGATTTTAATTCCCTTTACCGGCTGCTCCCGAACGAGGTCGCGGAGAAGGAACTCGCGTTATGGGAAACGGAAGCGGAGCGCAGGGAAAAAATACAGATTGACATCGCGTGGTTTGAGGGCGAGGACGGCTATCCGGCAGCGATGATCGAGCCTGAGCTTGAAGACCGGATCAAGCAGTTTGTGCCCGGCACGGTTCTGGCGCGGATAAAGTACAAGCCCGTTGGCGAATGGACGTTTAACGAACTGCTTGAAGCGGCGATAGCGGCGGACAAAATCTATCACAAAGGCGTTGAGGAACGGCAGCTTGACCTCGCTACCCGGAGGGAAATGACAAAAAAGGTACAGGACGAGCTTCTCGATACCATAAAAACAGTTGCCGGAAGGACAGGCAAAGAGGCCGAGGACATTCTGAACAAGTACGCGAAAGGCGCGAGCGGCAACGGCGGGAAGAAAGAGATATTCGGTTTCGCGTGGAATCACGTATCGTCAAGGCGTTTTTTCAAAATGATGGACAACTACACGGACGGGCGTTTCACGGAACTGATGCACTGGATGGAAGACGACGCTTTCAATAACGAGCAGCGGTCAATGCGGGCGAGGGTGGAGCCGGTAACGGAACTGATGAAGAAACTGAAAATTGATCCCCAGAAGCTCACCGATTATGTCATAGAGCGGGACAGTTACGCGGGGGATTCCGCGAAGGAGAAGTTTAGCATTGAGAATCTGCTTTTTATGGAGGCGGCGCGGCAGGACGACCTTTCATACGAGGCGATGGTCTACGGGAATTTTCTCACGAACGATGAAAAAATCCAGATGGAAGGGCTTGCCCCGGAGGACAAGATGCCTTTTATGCAAAAGGCGCACGAGCGTTTTAACAGCGTCATGAAGGAAGCCGGATTTATGTGGGTAACCGCGGACGAAAAGAAAAACACGTTTTTCGGGAAAGAGGAAAACAAAAAATACCTTGAACTTTTGAAAGCGGTACAGAAAGACTACGACACGAACTTCTACAAGATAGACCGGCTTTCGAGGCGGCTCTATAACAAGCCCGTATGGAAGGTGTCCCATTACGTCCCGCTTATGCGCCAGGGTTTCGGCAGCGCGCAGATTGCCGCGCAGGTAAAAGAACTGCTCGGAAGCCGGGGCTTGGACACCCAGATTGAAAAGGGAATGCTCGCCAAGCGCATAATAATAGGCGCGGAACACCAGACCCCGATAGACATGCGGCTTTACAACGGGTGGCTGAAAAGCGTTGAAAAGACGGAGCACCTATTAGCCTACGGGGAAACACTGCAAAGGTGGAACGATGTTTTTAAGGGAGCCGGAAGCAACCCGCTGAACACGGCCGTAAACAACAGGTACGGAAAAAAGGCGGTCGATTACATTCGGGAGTATATCGGATACACGGCCAACCCCAAGGCGGGAAGGGATGAGGGAAAGCTCAACGAACTAATAAGGACTTTCAGGGGACGGACGGCTGCGGCGTATCTGCCGTTCAAAGTTTCGGGGCTGGTTTTTCAGGCGGTTTCATCGCCGTTTCCTTATTTTACGGAAATGAGCCCCGTCAAATACCTTGCCGCGGCATTCGGCATGATAGCCGATCCGGGGAGTTACAACAAAATCCGGGAGATGTCCCCCTATATGCGGAGCCGCAAATTTTCCCCCATACAAGACCTGCTGAAAGAAATGCGGGAAGCGGACAGGGGTAAGATCGACCGGGGCGCGGCGCGGCTGGCGGAAAAAGGCATCGCCCTGCTGGAGGCCGTGGACACGGCTGCCGTGTTTCCGGGGTGGCTTGTTAAATACAACGAAGTACTGGCCAAATACGGGGAAAGCGGCAAGGATATTAACGCCATACCGGAGGAAATACAGAAGGAGGCGGTACGGGAGGCAGATGATCTGGTCAGGCGGCTGCAGCCTTCCACCCGCGACCTGCCCCCGGCTTTCCGCTCAACGAACGAGGGTATAAAGATGCTGCTCCAGTTTCAGAGCCCGCAAGCGGTGATTTTGCAGGAGCTTGTAATAGACGCTTTTATGCCGGGGGCGCCCCCCGAACTGAAAAAGGCGAACCGGAAACACGCGGCGCGTATCTTTGCGTCCTTTGTGATTTGCGGCGTTGTCACGAACCTTATACGGAACGGCATACCCGATGACGAAGAGGAAGGCAAGGCGGCGGCGGGGTATATCGCCTACGGGCTGTCGGGGCTGACCGACAACCTGCCGGTGATCGGGGGAGCGGCATCGGACTTTGTCACGGGCATGGCCACGGGAAAGTGGAGCTGGACGGCGGGGCGTTCCAACCCGTTTCCGGTAATTGACACCGCGATGCGGACGGGCAAAAACATATCGGGAGGGGATTACCAGAAAGCCCTGGAATCGGGGCTTGATACGGCGATGCTGTTCTTTGGGCTGCCGTACAGCGCGAAGAACGAAATAAAAGCCCTGTTCAAAGACGGCGAAATCCACCCGGAGGCGTTGCTCGGACAAAGATAGCCCTTGGCAAAGACAGCCTCTTGCATATATTGTGAGAAGAGAGTAAGATGGCCGTAAAGGATATACGTGTAAAAAGGCTTATTCATTTCACCGCCTGCTGTTTTCCCGCGAAAAGGCCTCCTGAAGGAGGCGCGGTGTAATTTTCAGTCAGCAAAGCGAGCATATTTATGACCTCGTGCCTCCGTTTCCCGAAACCTATGTGATCCCCTTTCCCTATTTTGCCGCGATAGACATCGCGTGCTGCTGGCGCAAATTGAGGCCGGGGCCGATACCCTCATGGGAACAGCACTGGCTGGTGTACGGAACCGACTACACGGCAACTCCGCCCGGAAAAGACGACACCGGGGGAACCCTGACACTCCTGACCCAAATTCCCGCCGAGGCCGATAGTATCCTGATTCGCCGCAAAACCCCGGCAACGCAGGAAATTTATTTGCATGACAACACCAGACTTCACGCCAAAACGATAGAAAAGATTGCCGACAAGCTCACGATGGAAACGCAGGAAACCAGAGGGCTGGAAGTAACCAAAGACGACCTGCAAGAACTTCGGGGTGAAGTGAACGAAGCGATCGAGACGGAGAGAGAGCAGAGAGAAGAAGCCGACACCGGACTTGGCGAAAGGATCGACACCGAGGAGGCGGCGCGGGAAGAAGCCGACACCGCGCTCGGCGAGAGGATAGACACCGAGGAGGCGGCGCGAACACAAGCGGACACCGCGCTCGGCGAGAGGATAGACGCTGAGGAGACGGAAATCGCGGAATTGCAAGACTTTCACCAGTGGAACCCCGAAACGCAGTATATGCCTTTCGGCCCGGTGTTTTATTTGGGGCTGCCCTATTACGCGAACCCGGCAAATATGCCGCTTGCCGGAGAAAGCCCGGCAGAATATCCCGCCAAATGGATAGCGGCGGGCGGGGAAAGCGGAGACGTGACGGTTGACGGCATACACGCGGATATTCAGGGGAATATCCGGTTAAAGTATTTTGTAACCAAAGAGGAATACCGGGAAATCAAAACGCAAGGCAGGCTGGTACCCGGCGCGAGATATATTGTAACGGACAAATGGCGGCTGCCGTCCATCCGGGATTTTAGCTGGCTGTTCGCGAACATTTGCGCGATCCGGGACGCGACGGCCAAGAAAACGGTTGACGGCGTAAAGCAGGACGGCCACGGCAATACCCAGTTAAAACAGATTTTAAGCGGGGCCGAATATGACTTTCTCAAACGGAAAGGGAAGCTCATACCGGGAGCGAGATACATAATTTATGACCGTTCACGGCTCCCGTCAATCCGCGATTTCGGGTGGCTTTTCACCTCGGTTTGCTCGCTGCTCGCTGTCGTTCCAAAGAAACTGTCAAGAATATACCGGGACGGCAGCCTGAGCGGGGACGGGACAGAGACAAGCCCGCTTAGCGCGGACGCGCTGGAAACCCGGCTCGCCGCAGTGGAGACCAAGAACACCGGGCAGGACACGGCGATCGCGGACGCGAAACAGGCGGCGGAGACGGCCAATGCCAATGCTGACAAACGAATCGCGCAAGGTATTTTTTCCGACACACACAACGCGCTTGTTGCGGATATGGCGCTGGAGCCGGAAGCGGGCGGTCTGGGAAATATCAGAAAGACTTTGAAAAACGTTTTGGCAGGTGAAAACCTTGATATAAACGTTCATATAAAATCAGAGTCGGGAACGCTTGAGTCTCAAATAAGCAAAACAGACGATGAAAATTACCTGTTAAGCCTTGAAGCCGTCAAACTCAAGCCCCTCGCGAGCGGCGCGGCCACATACCTTATGGGCAACGAAGCGGACGGCGGCTATATCACAGGCGAGGCTTATTATGAGGAGGCGCGGCTTCATATAAAAGCGCGGGGCGCGTTCACGATGAACGGCCAGTACCCGCAGTATTACTACAAGACCTACGCCTATGTGTGCGCGGACATTGCCGAAAGGGACACGCTAAGCGGTGTTGAGTACGCGCTGTGTATTGACGGCGGCGGGGACGGCGCGGACGCGCTCTATCATTGGGACGGGGCGGCGTGGGTTTTTGTTGAGAACCGCTCCGGACACGGCGAGGCGGACAGCCGCCTGACACGCTGCGTTGCGGAGACGCGTTCGGACGGCCTTTATGTTTCGCGGGTATTGCAGGGATACGTATGGGTAAAAGACGCTGACAAGGCGTATGTTGACGGCGCGGTAGCGCGGGAAGCAACCGACCGGGACGGGGCTATTGATGACGCTATAGCCGCCGAGATAACAGCCCGCAACGCCGCGATAAGCGCGTACGGGGCGCCCTACAAGGGCGCGAACAACGTGGCCGGCATCCTCATTGATTTGGGCACGGAAACAGCCGGAGGCGCGGAGATACTGTTTGACATTCTCTACAACGAGACCAGCAGCGGGAATCTGGTACGGCAAGCCCGTATTCACGGGCAGTTTTACGGCGATATGGGGATACGAACCGGTATGGTACAGAACGCCAACGCCATAGTCCCGGTATACGCTTTTAAGGGAACTGCCGAGGGGATAGGAAACACACGGCATTACCTCTGGATACCGAACAGCAACACGGCGTACTACCCTTCCGCGAAAGCGGCGGCGTGGGCCAGGACAGGTACCGGCCTCTTTGACACGATGGCGGTAACAGTGTCAACGCTCGCGGCGGCTCCTGTTGAGACGCTGGTACCGATAGCGGATGCCACGGCAGGGGGAATAACGGGATCGAAGGTGTACTTGGCAGCGACCACGGTGTGCGAGATACTGCTGGGAGCCGCGCCCGCGAAGTTTTATTCGGGCGACGTTACATACAAGGACATAACGAACGGCAAGATTTTGAAGTTTCAGTTTAACGGATTTATGAACCAAGACGCGGACAATTTCCTTTACGTGGATTACAAGGTCATCATGAACGATTTCACCGGGGCCACCGTCCGGTTCATCAGAGCGGCCGCGAACAACTATTTCTACCTCGTGGTGGGGATAGCGAAAGCCGCGAACACACACGCCTTGATAACGGCGGGCGTTATGGAGACCGGAGTGGAAACCGGCACGGAACGGTGGATAAAGCCCTCGTTCACGTGGAGGGCCGCCGGCCTTAACCCGGCTTACGCATCCGCGCTGGTGACGCTTCCGCAGAAGGCGTAAAGGAGGCTTATTGATGTGCGAACCGATGTCAAACGAGGAGCTTGAACAGTTGCTTGAACCGATCCCCGAAGCCGATAGGGGGCTGCTTGAGAACTGTGTCGGGTGGCCCGTGGTGATTGATTATCAGACTTTCTGCTCGCGGCTTGCCGCTTTAGGCATAGGCGAAACAAACTTTGCGAAAGTAAAAGCCGCCCTGTTAGAGGCGGAACTGGCGTACCGTTATTGCGGCAAGAGGAGATAAGATGAGCGAAGGGGGACGCGATGCCTGATTTTACGAAATGCGTGAGGTATAAAGACCGCATTTATTGCTGGAACAAGGAGACACGGAAGATCGCGGTTGTGGAAGTCCACGACTTAGATTTCAAAGAGTGCCCGGAATGTGTTATCGAGGAAATCATTATGGCCGGGGAAGGCGGGGATTGCCTCCATGCTGACGAGGGGAACAAGACAGGGGGATAAGATGTGGGAAACAGCGAGCGCGTTAATCAACAAACTGCCGGAGGGGTATCTGATGGTTCTTTTGACGCTGGCGGCAGGGCTGTGCGCGTATATCGCGCCGAGGCTCAGGCGGGACAAGCAGGGCCGCTGGTATGTTTACAGCAGGCAGTACGAGGCGGCGAAGCAGGCGCGGAAGGCCGGCAACGCCGAACTGCAAAAGAAGTACGAGACGATAATCGAGAGCGTGAAAGCGAGCCGGAAGGAGATTTTGCAGTTGCGGATATGCGCGAAGGACCTGCCTCTTACGGCGAAGCGGGAGGCGTATCTTGAATACAAAAAGCTGGGGCACAACTCGTGGGTGGACGGGTATGTGGTGTCGGAGGGTCTGTTCACGGCGGACGAGATAAAGTTTATCGCCGGAGGCGGCGGGGAGGCTGGAAAATGACTGACGGGGCGCAGGATTTTATAGCGAAGGTTGGAGCGGAGGGATGCTACGCGCTCACGCTGTGCCAAATAGCGGATACAGCGCATGGTTTGGACTGCGCTGTTGGCAATTCTGTTATT
>JAIROG010000130.1 GCA_031257675.1 Treponema sp.
ATACAATCATTTTGCGGTAAAATCACAAATTTACCTGGCATCACTGAAACGCGCGATGGAATTACTTTCTGCCTATAATATGGGGGATAATGGCGCTTTTGCGTAACATGAGGTTGTAAAAAAGTTTAGAGGCAAAATCGAAATTTACAATTGATAAACCGCCAAGAACAAATCTAGTAGGCTGTCAGTTTCATTGTATAAGAGAAAAGGACGGTTTACATCTTTTTGAAATACCCAATTTGTTTTGTAATAAATATGTTGATGTTGACGTTTCCGAAACCCGGAAAGATTTAAGCGGATTCAAAGTGATTTCTCAGATAATTAATATAGAAGTGTCAGATGACATTCCGATCTCCCATTTTGATAGTCAGGCAGAATTCCCGCTTATTGGCGGTTATTTGAATTACAGAATATATACGCCTGATAGAAACAAAGAAAGCGGTTGCGGAATGTCAGGCGGTTTGTGTTCCGAAAAGAAATACCTGCCGAAAGTATTCCAAGTATGAGTTTGGATACGGTTAAATATATTGATGCGATTTGGTTTGATGATGAAGGATTTCCCACCCATGCTTTTGAAGTTGAGCGTACATCTGATATTACAAAAGGGCTTCTCAGCCTGTATCAAATTCACAAATTGCATGTCAAGATGTATATTATCGCGGATAGCGCGCATAACGATAAATTCATAAAAGAAATGCAAGAGTTTCCGTCTCATAAGATTTAGAAGCGAATATATTCTTAGAAATTGTCAAGAACTCGATGAATTTTTTGGAAGTGTTAAAAACTTTACAAGAATTCAAAACACTTTTTGAACAGAGAGGATGCGGCATGATTTTCGCAATGGAAAAATATCCACCGCAAATTTACACAATGGGAGCATATTTGCGTCCTATGAAAATAGATTGTGATGACGGCAAAGAATGTTGGGTTTGGCATGTCGAAGAATTTGAAGGCTCAAATAATTTTACAATGGAGAAGCGTATAATCCATGTGAGGTTGAGGGAACTCTTGATAATTTACTCTGCGATACGGCTGCCGAAGAGAATAATTAATTCAATAGAGAACAACATGTATGGAACAGCGGCTAAAACCATTGTAATTGAAGCGGCAAATCAACATTTTGAATCACTTTATAACAGCATCCAATCTCTTGTAGAAATAGAAAAAAATAGCCCTTGCATTGACAATTAAACCAAAAGGCGTTTCTGTTGATTTGAATGCAAGCGAAAGTTTAATTGTTATCAATATATCGGCTGTGAAACGATCCGCCTTGCGCGGCGGTTTATGGAGTGCAACCGGGAAAAGTGTAGAGAAATATTATAATGCCGATCATTTTGTGAGAGATAGAGGTAGAAAAGTTGATAGAGAAATTGACTTTTACTTTCTTAATAATGAAAAAGAATATTTATGCGAAGTGAAGTTAATGGGAAAAGGCAATCCAGAAAGCGCAGGCGCTGTCATCGCAAAAGATGGCGATGCGTTTGTCGCAGATGCACTTTCCAAACAAAATAAAAACCAATGCGATCAATTAGAAATTCATTGGGTCGCATCACACGATGCCAATGGATATAAACGTTTCAAATTAGACATGGAAAAATTGGGTGTTCCGCGTATTGAATATAACGGCAATTTAGATGAAGACTTGTCGCTCATTTTAGATGAATGAACCACCCGCCGCTCTGCTCCAGCCTTTTTGCAAGCTTCCGCATACTTTTGTCCGCCTCAATGTTTTCATCGGACTGCCCACAAGCGCATGCCAGAGGCGCGAACCTTGCGAGCCGCGCCGCGCTTGAAACGTATGGCGGACAGGGTTCGGCATACGCGTGAATCGCCGTCGGCCGCGCATTTTCAGCGCGATTCCAGTCCGCTAACCGCTTTCTTCCCGTGACAACAGGATCGTCGGCTCATGCATGTCCTGAACGCCATTTGCGCCTATACGGACGCGCCGGAGCGAGAGGTTCCCGTCAGGGACGTTCACCGCATAGGTTTCACGGGAATTGTTCTCATGGCGGAGTTCCAGCAGTTCCAGATCGTCAAGCCTGTAGAAGCTGTACCTGCCCTTTTGGACAACGCCGCCTAATGAGAGTTCATACATTCCATCGGTTGAAAAATGGATTCTGCCAATGATGCCGTTGTAAACGGCGTTAATATACGCCGGGACTGCCTGAGCCGGCGTAGAAGAAGCGGCGATAACGGCGGTGGCTTTCCGGTAAGAGCCGTCCCAGCCCGCGTCATTGCCTATTTTGAGCCGGACATCTTCAAAAACCTTCACCCGTATGCTTTCAAGCGATTCAAGGGCGATGTCCAAAGAGCGGCGCAGGGTTTGGACGGAAATATTTTGGGTTGAAATGTACAAGCCGTACCGGGTTGCGCCTGAATTTTGCCAAGTGAAAACTTGCTGGGTCTCGTCCGTGTAAAAGATCACTTCTTTATTGAGAGGATCAAAAAAGATGTATTGGCGGCTGTCTATGGCGCCATCCGGACGTACAAAGTGCCATAAGCCGGTGATGAACGTTTCAAACCTCCTCGCGCCGCCGCTTAAAATCTCTCTGACGCGACGCTCTTCCACCTGTTTTCCCGGCACATGGATCACCCTGCTTTGCTCGTATTTGTTTTTTTCCGCGTTATAGGCGTAGATAATTTCAACCTGATCCAAAATATTGGAAGATTCCGCGTCCCGCCCATACGCCGCTATGGGAAAATCTTTTCCATTGCTCAATCTCAACTGATAGGCTTGAGTGCGCTCGGTATGCTGGATGGTGATGGCGCCTTCAATCTGAATTTCAGCGATCTTGTCAAAAGGCGCCGGCTGGAAAGCCTCCGCCTTTGCGATTGCGGACTGCGCCTCCTGGTTCCACCGAAACGCGGTCAGCGTATGCTCTTCGCCGCCATTCATGCCGCTTGCGATGACGCAAGGAACACGGTCGCCTATCATGTCCATCGTATATAACTCAAGGGTGCCGGGCCGGGTGACAAGGGTTTTCGCATTCCACACTCGTTTATAGACATTCTCCGCTTCATCAAAATCAACATAGGCGATGTAAATGCTGTCGTCAATGTCCGCCAGATTCCGGTACGCGAGGATCTGCTCTTCCTGTATATCCGCGTCAAAGTTTTCATTCAGTACGCCCACTAAGATTTCCCAGTCTTCCAAGTGGATTTTCGTGGTTATGTTATCATTGTAAACAATATCCACGATAGCATCATCGTATATTTCTTCATCAGAACCCGCTTCATAGCGTTCAATGACGCGGGTTTGCCTGATTTCCTTTGGTTTTTCAACGCCATTTGTCAAACGCAGAGTGTCTGGGAAAAAAAACAGCGCTACGATGACCCCCGCCGCCGCAAGAAAACAAATAATGGTTATCAGCTTTGAAATTTTCATCGTCATAGCTCTCTACATCCCGCTTAAATACAAAATCGCCCGCTGAAAAAGCAGCTTCTCTTTTTCAGATGCGGACAACAACCCATCTACAGTCGTTTCAGCCTTTAAAAGCGCTTCGGCGGCTGCGCGTTTGTCATATCCCATCGCGGACAACGCTTCAACAAGATCAGCGTAAGGGGAGGCTGTTTCAGCCGGACCCGCCGAAGCTCGTGTAAGTTTGCCTTTCAGGGTCAAAAGCATTTTCTGCGCGGTTTTCTTGCCCAGTCCGGGAACTTTTTCAAGCCGCGCCAAGTCTTCCGAGTCAAGAGCCTGCTCCAATTCTTCCTGACTTATGCCGCCCAATATTTTAACCGCGCCTTTTGGACCAATGCCCTCGACTTTGAGCAATTCCAGAAAAGCGGCGCGGCGCGTCTCATTGAAAAATCCATACAGCCTCATGCCGTCTTCTTTGTGGTACAGCCACGTCCACACTCTAGCTGTCTCGCCGGCGGCTGGCAATCGCTCGTTGTCTGTGGCGGGAATAATGATGTCCCATTCCACGCCGCCGGTTGCAAGACAGAGCGCGTCGTTTTTTTTTCCGGTGATGGTTCCCTGTATACTATTGAACATATAGACCCTTTATGCAAGGACATAAGCCTCCCACGCTCGCGTCCCCAACGCATTGCGGGAAGTGTAGCATATTTTTGAGGGAACGGGAAGGGGAAGGCGGAAAAAAATGAAGCCTCTGTCCAATTACGGACGCGCCCTCACGCGCGCCGGCATCCTTTGCTCCGGGCAGTTTCACCGTTGCAATCCGTAAAACTAGCTTCTTCGCTCAAACGAGGAGCTTTTCAGGCGCAGCCAAAGCAATGACTTTGCGGGCGGCGATCAAGCGTGGATCAAGAATTGGGAGGGAAAAATCATGGGGGCTGTCGCCAAAGGAATTTCAGCGCATCCAAGTATAATCGCGTTTGCCCCTGTTCTTCCATGCGGTATATTTCGCAGGCGATATGATTTCTTGCATGAGGCTTGACCGGTTGTGTGCGGACATTAACGCCGAATTGTTCGTTGTAGACGGCGTCGTGTATTTTTTCCTGCCCCCGTCCCGTTCTTCGGGTTCAAGAGAACGTTGGCATTGACGATGCTTCCCAAAAAGTTTGCGGCAATCTCTTCTGAAACAATCCCCATGTTTTGGCCATTCACATCAAACATGGTTTGACATAGCCGGCGCCGGCTTCCCTGTACGGATTGGCGCAGGCAATCCGCCCCGGCGCCCGTTCTGCCATAATAAACAGGGCGTCGTGGAAGGATGCGTCCATTCCGGGGTGAACACCGCGTAACCTCCGGGCGCGGTGCAAGAGGACGTTGCTGGTGTAATACAAAAAGGATATATCAAGCGGTATCGCGGCGTTCTGTTTGGCGGCGGCGCATAGCGTCTATTGGAGCGCCCTCATGCAAGAGAGAAGCGACTCCCCCGGCGGTTCTGCGCAAGAAGCCGGTATACCGAGCCAGCATACCCATAACTCTCTCGCGGATACGGAAGGAGTTTTCTTTGTTTACCGCCGTTTCAATGCGCGCATAGGAAATCCTGCGCGGGTTCATAAAAAAACCGCCGGCAAGATCAGGGTAATCAATACGCTGGCGCCTAAACAAACAGCTATGGCATTCGTAATATCATCGTATTCTCCATGATATCTTGTTTGAACCGCATATTTAGTCAAATCCGTTGATGTTTTAATATTGGACTTGTTCAACAACCGGTTGGTTATTGAACAAGTCTATTATTTGTATGCAACGATTTTATAGCGCGGCATATTGCGATACATAAAAGAAATAATAGTAGACTTGTTCGACAACCCGCATTAAATACATCGTTCAAAATTAATGACGCCGCGAATGAGAGGCGTTCTCAGGAAACGCCTTCCGCAATGATTTCGGTATGGATACGCCATGATCTTAAACGCCTTGATTT
>JAIROG010000012.1 GCA_031257675.1 Treponema sp.
TTATTTAGCCATAAAGTTTATTTGGTTATTCCAGTACAATCAAGCCAGGATGAAATATCAAGGCTGGATTATTTATGTTATTTATTTGGTACAGGATTTGTTCTTTATGATTGTACAAATCCTGATAATCCAAATTATCAATTAAAAAATAGAGATCAAAAGCATCCCCTGACCCATATTATATAAATCAAAATATAAATAAAGCAAGAGTTTTTTTAATGAACTATTAACATAAATTATAAAGCAAAAAACTGCGCATAACGGCATGGTTATGCGAAACAACCCCCCTGCAAAACGTCCGACAAGACGGCGGGCGCGGACCCTTTTGATTTTTATATTATCATGCATTTTATAGCATCTTTTATTCTACTGGCAAATGATACTATTAACATTGCCATAACGATGCATGATTGTTCGTTACTATTCTATAATTATTTATTATACACCTGAACACAAATATACCCGGCAATAACATTACAATTTTTGATGCGGCAAAAATTGCAATCTTTTGGATCAAGCCGTCTCTTAAGTTCATTTACATCCAATCCTGAACATTTCTTACAAATTTTAATCTTCTTTTGTCCAAACATAACAGTCCTCTTCCATTGAACAACTCTATTTCTAAAAAAATTCGAGTTTTTATTTCGCATAACATTCCGGTCGCCTAACAGGTCTGCGAACTCCCCGAAAACAAGGCGGAGTCCCCCCGCGTGAGAACGCCTTCCGCCTATTCTCCACCTGCATCAAGACGCCAAAGCGTCCATGTCTTCGGCCATACGGCGCATCTTCCAAATGCGGGCGCAACCAAAGCAATACGCGCAATGCCATCCTGAATCTTTTTGCAAAAGTATGGTATAATGAAAATCACTAGCTGATGAGATCGGCGCATGTACAGCGGCTCACTGGTAATGCGCCTAAAAGGAGAAATGAATATGTCCCGAATTGTCAATCCCGCGCTTGCCGGGTTTCATGCGGATCCATCAATACTCAGGGTGGGAGAGTATTTTTACATCGCCCATTCAACGTTTGAGTGGTATCCGGGCGTTGAGTTGCACCGCTCCAAAGACCTTGCCCACTGGGAATCCCTTCCCTCGCCGCTACGGGAAAAGCGGTTGCTCGATATGGAGGGAGAACGCGCTTCCTGCGGCGTCTGGGCGCCCTGTTTAAGCTGTAGCGACGGCCTTTTCTGGCTCGTGTACAGCAATGTGCGTACATGGAACGCTGGTCCCTGGAAAGACTGCTCCAACTATCTCACCACGGCTCCATCCATCGAAGGACCTTGGTCTGACCCGGTGTTTCTCAATTGTTCCGGTTTTGACGCATCCCTGTTCCATGATGACAACGGCAAAAAGTGGCTTGTGAACATGGAGTGGGACTACCGGCAGAGCGCCGACCCCGAAGGACCCCAGTTTGCGGGCATTTTGCTTCAGGAATACAATGTGGCGGAACAAAAACTTTCCGGTCCTGTGCGTAAGATTTTCACCGGTTCCCCGATAGGCTGTGTGGAGGGCCCCCATCTTTACAAGCGCAACGGCTGGTATTACCTTCTTACCGCTGAGGGCGGCACGGTGTACAACCACGCGGCCACGGTGGCCCGCTCCCATTCCCTTGAAGGTCCCTACGCTATACATCCGCACAATCCGCTTGTCAGCTCTAGGGGCAAGCCTGAACTGCGATTGCAAAAAGCGGGGCATGCCAGTTGGTGCGAAACCGCTGACGGCCGCACCTATCTGGCGTATCTTTGCGGGAGGCCGCTTGCCGGCACGAAAAACTGTGTTCTTGGACGGGAAACTTCAATCGCTGAGTTGGTGTGGCATGAGGACTGGCCCTATGTAAAAGGTGAAAACGGGTCACGGCAGAATTATCCGGCGGACAGCTTTGAATCGCCCCTGCAAAACGCCGGACCAGCCGCTTCCGCAGGGGAGCAGGCGTATACTTTTGACGGATCCGCCATTCACGGGGATTTTAAGACCCTGCGTGTCCCCGCTGATCCGGCGCGGTATTCCTTCCGTGAGCGTCCCGGTTATCTCAGATTGCGGGGCGGGCAGTCTCCGGTTTCACCCTACGGACAAACCCTGCTTGCCCGGCGGCAGAGAGACTTCTCCTTTGATGCGGAAACCTGCGTGGATTTTGCGCCGCAATGTTTTCAAGAACTGGCGGGTCTTTGCTGGCGTTACGATGAACGCAACCAGTACCTGCTTGCCGTAACCCATGACGAAGCCCGCGGACGGACGCTTACCGTGTTGTCCATGATTGCCGGCCGTTTTTTCCGCGAGGAAGGTCCCGCCTTGCCAAAAGAAGGTTCGGTGTGGCTGGGGCTTTCGGTGAGGGAGCATAGCGGCGTGTTCCGGTATTCAATGGATGGCGAACATTTTACCGATGTTGGCAAAACCCTGGACAGCCGGACGCTCTCCGATGAATTTGACACCATGGGCTTTACCGGCGCCTTTGTGGGGATGTTCTGCGTGGATACCGCCCGCTATGAAGCCACAGCGGATTTTAAGCGCTTTTTATACCGGCCGTACGTCGCGTAACATTCCTGCTGACGCGAGACTTTGGTTTGCGACCACCCGGGATGACGGCGTTCCGCCTTGCCCGGATTGGCAAAATCTGGCGAAGCGATCCGGAAATGAGAGCGCGACCCGATTGAGGCAGGCGCATCCTACAGGTGCGAGCGCTTCACCGTCTCGCCCGTATCGCCGAAGCGATGAGAAAAACCGCTCCTGATGTGATGACCGTCACCGCGCCTACCGGCAGGTCAAACATCCAGCCGAGAACAAGCCCTGCTACAGAAAAAAGCGCTGAAAGAAGGCAACTTGCCAGCATCATCATGGAGAGGCTTTTTACGCTTTTGGCGAAAGACGCTGTGCCGGCGGGCAAGGTGAGCATGGCTATAACCATGACAATGCCGACAAAACTCTGGAGCAACACAATGGCTGTCGCCGTGACGAGAAGCGTTATCAGGAACACGACGGCGACAGGCACACGGCGGACGCGGGCGAATTCTTCGTCAAAAGACGACGCTTCAATTTGCGGATAGAATCGCCACGCAAGCGCGATGACAATGCAGTCCAATACCGCAAGAAACAGCAGGTCGCGGCTCGAGATGAGCAGAATGTTGCCGAAAAGATAGGTTGAAGGATCCGTATAACCCGGGGTTTTCGCCATGAAGACCACGCCAATACTCATGCCAATTGCCCAAATCGCGTTGATAACCGTGTCTTCCCGCTGTTTCGCCTTGAGCGAAACAAAACCGATGACGCAGGCGGACAACGCCGCAAAGATCAGCGCCCCCAATAGGGGTGAAAAATTTGGGATTATGTTTGCGGCGGACAGGAACAGCGCCATGCCTATGCCGCCCAGCGCGGCGTGAGAGACCGCGCCCGCGAGACTTGCTATGCGCCGCGCCGTTACGAGAGAGCCTATCACGCCGAACAAGATGGAAGACAAAAGCCCGGCAAAAAAGGCGTTTCTGATAAAGGGAAAGTCAGGATTGAAAAAAGCGGAAAAGAACGAAGTCATAGGCAGGCGTCCCCCGGAACGCTTTCTTCATGCAAGACGTGCAGATTTTCCTGATCCACCACGCTCAGTTCATGCTGAACGATCTTGCCTTTTTCAATGCACAGCGCCCTGTCAACGAGAGACGACACAAAGTCACGGTCATGCGTAACGATGAGGATCGTGGCGCTTCCTTTGAGATCCCCGAGCGTATGAAAAAGCCGCGCTTCGCTTTCCGCGTCCATGTTGGCGGTGGGTTCATCCAAAATAAGCAACGGCGGTTTTGAGGCAAGCGCGCGGGCAAGCAACACCCGCCGCCGCTCCCCGCCTGAAAGCGCGTTGTACGGCCGTTTTGCCAAGTGATGAAGCCCCACCTGTTCGAGCGCCTCCGCCGCCGCATCTCTATCCTCGGCAGTGAGTTTCCTTGAAAGGGAACGCAACCGCCCCATTCTGACAACGCCTTCAACGCTCACGGGAAACGCCTTGTCATACGCCGCTTGCTGAGGCACATAGCCGGCTTTGTCTATGCCCGGCGTGTCTCTGTTTCCGCGCTTTTTTTCGCCGGTTTTGCCGGTCTCGCCGAAAAGAAAAACGCTTCCGCTTTCCGGACGCTCAAGCCCCAGCATCAGTTTAAGCGCGGTGGTCTTGCCCGCGCCGTTCGCGCCGGCAAGCGCGATGAACTCTCCCTGATGTACATGGAAGCTCGCCGCGTCCAGCACTCTCGTTTCACCATAAGAGAAGGAAACGTTGTCAAAACGCAGAACAATGTCCTTACTTGAGTGATGTATCATAGACGCGCGCACTCCTTTTCAGCGCTTCTCCCATTGCCCTGATATTTTCAAGCCAGTCGCGGGAAAGGGGATCAAGCGCGATGACAGCCGCGCCGGTCGCATCAGCCACTGTTTTCGCGGTCGCGGCGGGAAACTGAGCTTGGACAAAAATAGCCGCAGGCTTTTCCTGTCCGGCTTTTTCAATAAGCGCGTTGAGCGCCCGCGGTCCAGGCTCCTTGCCGCCGGTCTCCACAGCCTCCTGCCTGATGTTGAATTCATCAAGGAAATAACCGAACGCCGGGTGGTACACAAACACCGGCTTCCCGCTCAACGGCGCAAGCTCCTGCCGCAAAGACTCGAATTCCGCGTCGATTCTTGCGACAAGCTCTTGGCAATTCCGTTCATACAGACCCGCGTTCTCCCTGTCAAGCGCGGAGAGCTGATCCCTGATATGCGCCGCCAGTATCTTCGCGGGTTCCCTCCCAAGCCACGAATGTCTGTCAATGCCGTCATCCTCGCCAGCAACGCCGTGTTCAAGCGTCCTGAAACGCGCCCCTTGCGTCCCGTCAACAATAGCAAGATTTTTGAAGAGCTTTTCTACCTTCGGACGCAGGCTTATCTCGAATTCAGAACCGGAAAGCACCCATGCTCTAGCCTGCGCCAACGCTTCCAACTGTTTCGGACTCGGCTCAAAGGTATGGGGATTCTGACCGGGACCCGCAAGCGTCAGTATGTCAAAAACGGAACCTGCGGCGGCGCCGGATTCCCGCGCAATCTGCTCCACAAACCACGCCTGCGGCAAGATGCTCACCGCGACAATGGGTTTTGTTGAGGATGAATTCGATTTTGAACATGACAGGACAAAAAATATGCACAACAACGCGGACAATCCCGCCGCTTTTATACAACGAATCATCTGTTTCTCACTCCGCTTCCGCTCTGCTGTTCGTCAGCTCAAAAAATTCTTCCTCCATGTCAACCATCACTTTTTTTACGGTTTCTTTTCTGTCACGATGATAGGCGTCAAGATGACCGCTCAGATTGATGGGGGCGGCTGTTTTGACGATCACCTTGTACGGATGAATGAGCTTTCTTGTTCCGAAAACGCCGCCCATGGTCCGATTCGCAAAATCCCACAGGTTCTGCACATATTCAACCTGCTGATACAGCGGACTCTCCGCCGCGGGTACCGGCGCACAGCGGAGATACCACACAAAGTCAACTATTTCAAGATGACGGCTCGCATGCCACGCTTCGCCCGCATTGAGATCTGCTATTGAACGGTCAAGCTGAACCATGTCATCCAGCGACGCTTTTCCCGCAACGAAGATGCGATCCCAACATATCTGCCGCAGGCAGTACATTCTGGTAAAAAAATCGCCCTGTTTCGTTACGCCAAGGGTCTTTGCGGTGCGATCCAAACATTTTTCTATAAGAGCGTCAACCCGCCCGGTAAAATTCTCCGCGTTCTTGTCGGCTTTTATGCCATACCGCGCTTCGTTCTTTTCAAGGATGGCATCCCTGCACAGGAGAAACCTCTCTTCAAGTGTCAATACCCGCCCTTTTCCACGGCTTTCCACCCCGACGCACCGCTCAACGCGCCGCAACAGTTTTTCCACCGGCTTTTTTGCGCTCGCGTTAAAACAATACTGCACCGAGACCGGCAACACTTCAACCGGACACAGCCTGCCGCTTTTTTCAAGCCGTTCCGCCACAGTGAAGCCTATGCGCGCCGGACCCTGCTCCAGATGAGGCATCCGGTCTGAAAAGTAAGAAACCTGTCCTTCCGGGGCGATGGCCACCGGGTACGGTCCGTCCATCAAAGCCTTGTAGATGCGCTCCATGCTGCGCGAGTCGAATTTCGCGTGGTACACGGGCATGGCGCCGACCCTCGGAAGGATAAACCGCGCGAGCGTCCCGCCCCAGCGCAAGACTTCATATCCATGCACAAACCTAAGGTGGGGCGGAACCGCGCATACGGCGCCCGCTTTTCCGGCAAGCGCCTTGAGGCGGGACAGGGTGAACCAAGCCAGTATTTGCGGCTCCGCGCCGTTTGGGTGCAGAAAGGCGGCGATGCAACGGCTTTCGTTTTTGAAGGCGCGGGTAAAACTTTCAATCAAATACCCCCCCCCCCCCCCGTGCGCTTCGATTTTCGCGCCGCCAATGAATTGGCGCAGATACAAGCGTCCAATCAGGCGGCACAGCAACCGCGCCCATAGGGAAACCCGGGGTTCAGGCACAAGAATCTCAGGCGCGGCTATTGTTACGGGCCGCATATAAGGTGTATGCATAACGCCGGCTTCTACTGTTCCTTTGCCGGAACATCTTTCTTGTCTTTGAAAAGTTTATAGAATAACAAAAGAAGCGTATAGTAGATATACGGAAACAGCCGCAAGATGTGCACCGGTTTTTTTAAGCAGAACTCAACCCATTCAAGACCGTGCTTAAACATGTATTCCGCCGGGTGGCGCTTCTTGTTCGCAAAAACTTCGTATATGTCGCTGCACCAGAGACGAATGCCAAGTCCCAGTTTGCCGCCCTTGCGCTGTATCCACAATTCCTCGCCCTGAACGCCCTTGCCGACAAGCACAAGGGACGGCGCGGCTTTCCGTATGGCTTCAAGAATGGCGTCTTCTCTGCTTTTCTTGAAACGTCCGGCGCAACGTCCCACAATTTGCAGGCATGGAAAAGTATGCTTGACATTCTTTTCGGCTTTTTCGAGGATTTTTTTCTTTCCGCCCATAAGGTACACCGACTGTTCCCGAAGCTCAAGCATGGAAAGAAGCGCGATAATGAAATCAAACGGCATGTACCGAATCGGTTCTTTGCCAAATAAAAAACGCGAGCCGCTGACTAAACTTTTCGATATGGGGATAATCACATCAGCGTTAAGCACGTATGAGCGATATTCGCTGTTCCACCGCGCCCAAAGCAAATCCCACAGGGACAACAGCACGATATGTTTGGCTTCTCCGCTTCCCAGCAAGTCGCCGATAACAATGGGCAAATTTTCTTTTTCAACAATATCTATCGGCACATTCAACAGGTTTATCCGTTCTTTTACCCGCGCTACGAAGTTTTCAGCATCCATTCTTCACTCTCCAAAAGCAAGATACGAATTGCGGCCGCCGCATATACGGCTGCGGTTTCGGCTCTCAACACATTTGCCCCTATGACAAGGGGCTGAAAACCCGCCTGTACGAACCGTTCGGCTTCTTCCGGGGAAAAGCCCCCTTCCGGGCCCACAACCGCAACGACACAATCAGGGTTTCCCGCAAGACAGCGGTGAAAGCTGCCGTTCCTCGCAAACGGCTCCTGATGAAGCAATATGCCCGCCGGATTCTTGCTCCGCATTCTAATAGTCTCCCAATGGGAAAAAACAGCGTCAAACGTACACGCCTCTCTAACGCTGGTCCCAACAGCGGAGCCGCTTTGCTGACGCGCCTCTTTAACGATCCGCTTCCACCGGTTGATTTTTTCGGCGGCTCCTTCTGTTCCTTTTAATTTCGGCACAGTGTACGCGGAAACAAAGGGAATAATCTCCGCAACCCCGCCTTCCGCGGCCTGCCGTATGATTTGGTCTATCTTGGCGCCCTTGGGCAGGGCCTGAAAAAGGATTATGGGCGGCGACGGCGAGCCAGCCATCCGCTCGACAGGCGCAAGACATTCGCAGACAATGGCGTCGCTGTACACGGCTTGCACCAGCGCCCGCGTTTCGGTTCCGTCCGGCAAGCGCGCCGTGAACACATCGCCCTCACGCAACCGCCGGACATTCGCAAGGTAGTGGTAATCGTCGCCGGTCAAACGCGCCACCCCATGAGCGTCTGCCGGACGCGGCAGAAGGAATTGTTTCATGATGCCGCCGGCATATCTGTTTCAGCCTCGTCTTGCAGTTGTCTAAGGGTCTTTGTCCCCCGCATGAGTTGTTTATACGAGCCTCCGTTGATGATATTCACCGCTTCCCGCAACTGAACATCGTAGTCAAAGTCGTACACCGGCGCAACCGCCATACGGTTCTGCTCGTTTCTGATGAGGATGCGCAACAGATCCGCGTCAAGGGAGTATTTCGCGCTTAACCGCGCCGCATACGCGCTTATTTCCGCAAATGAAAGATTCGGACGCTCCTTTACATACGCCGGGATCTCGTTCGCCTCGACAAGCGCCTTGAGGTTTGGCATGTCCTCGTCACTGAATTCGGGCGCTTTCACCTCCCTGTCGGGCGGGATGCCGATTTTGTCGATATTCACATCGCTTGGCGTGTAATACCGCGCAACCGTGATTTTGTACCCGTCTCCGCCGCCCTGTATCGGAAAAACCTGTTGCACCGAGCCTTTCCCATAGGATCTCCCGCCTACAAGATACGCTCTGCCTCTATCCTTTAACGCGCCCGCGACGATCTCCGACGCTGACGCGGATGCGTTGTTGATAAGTACAACAACGGGCATATCCACGGGAACCGCAACGTCCTTTCTGGCGTAAAAGACGCGGTTTTCCCTCGGTATTCGGGACTTGGTGCTGACCACGGCGCCGCCGTCCAGAAACAGATCGCACACGTCAATCGCCGCGTTGAGAAGTCCGCCGTAATTGTTCCGCACGTCAAGGATAAGCGCCTTGTAATTACGCGCGCGGAAATACGCCAGCGCCTCTTTCGCCCGCTCGCTGGTCATGGGGGTGAACGTAAGGAGCTTGAGGTAGCCCGTGTCGCCTATCATGGCGTATTTTGCGGTTGGCACTTCAATAACGGCTCTCGTAATCGTCACTGGAAATTCGATGTCCGCCCCCCGCCTGATAAGCACCGTAACATCGGCGCCGGGCTTGCCGCGCAACCGCTCAAGCACCTCGTCCATAGACAGCGCATCGGTCGGCTCGCCGTCAATGTTGATGATAAGGTCGCCGGCGTTGATTCCCGCCCGCCAGCCGGGCGTGTCTTCCATAGGAGCGGCCACTTCAACATACGGAGGCTTCCCGTCTTTCGCCTCAACCGGTTTTGAAATATACAAACCAACGCCCCCGAAGGCGCCTGAAGTCGTGTCGGTTAAATCCAGCATTTCCCGCGAGGACAAAAAGCTCGAATGCGGATCCTGAAGCGCGTTGAGCATTCCGTTCATGGCGCCTTCGTAAAGCGTCTTGGCGTCAACCTCGTCAACATAATGGTTTTGAATAAATTCAAGTATCTGTTGTATTATTGCTCCGTATTGTTTTGGGCTTTGATTTCCCTGCGCATCCGCATAAGAAACCGGAGTCACCATCAGGACAACGCCCAGCGCGATGGAGGAAAGCCACCAGAGAATGGGCGTCATCTTTTTATTTGTAAGAAGAAAAACTTGTTTCTGCATGATCTTATTGTAGAGAAGTTTGACCGGATAGTCAACGCCTTCCCGCGCTCCCAAGCGGGAGACACGGGAAACGACAGCGCGACTTCGCCGTGATCGCATTAGCATAGCGGCGACGCCATTTGAATGCCGCAACGCGAAAAGCGTCCGGGCTGTTCGTGAGCGAGGACGCCATCCGCGCTCATTCGATTGCTTTTTTATAGAATAGAGTTGTTCAATAACTTCAGTTGTTGAACAACTTGCGCTAAAAAAAGATTTGTTCAACGCCCAGCCGGGTTTTGAAACGGGCTTATGAAATTAAATCTTTTTACACGCCCTAATTTCTTTCCCGCAACCGGGGTTGCGCCTGAACCTAAAAATGGGTCTAACGCCATTCCGCTTTTCTGGCGGCCTGCCAAAATCAATTTTGCGATTAACTTTTCCGGTTTCTGTTCGGGATGGACTGTGTTCTCCGGCATAGACCAGTAAGGTATGGAAATATCACCCCAAAGATCGCTTGGATATGTCAGTCTGAAATTGCCGTCAAACGTTTCGTCTCAATCTTTTGGCTTGCCGTTTTTTCTATACGGCGCAATTACTCTCCGTTTTGTTTTACCGCGCCTGCGTTAAAATAATATCCTCCGCCGAGTTCTTCCAGTTTTCTTTTGCCCTTGTTTTTGACCGCGCTTATGCGGTATTCATACAGCGATTTCTTGCAATTCCTTGTTCTAATAACGCCTGATTGAACGAGAATCCATTCTTTTCAAACATTTTCTGAAACAAAGCCGCAGAATCAACGCGAACATTAAAAAAAAGAAGAAACGCCCGCTATATAATACACTTGCGCGTTTTTATCAAGAATAGAGCCTTTCTGTATGCTCATACATATCGCGGAATTTCTTTGAAGCGCGAATTTTATGGCGAAGAAAGCTTATTAAGAAGTCAGGCGTCCTAAAACCTTGCGAGTCCGCTTATCGATCTTGCCAACGATTTCGCCAAGCTGTTTTTGTGTAAGGGCGTCAAACGGTATTTTTTTAGGCGGGCGCCGCCGTATCAGTCCATTGGCATGTTCGTCAAGCCCCCGCTCTCATTAGTGATGCGGACGGGCGAAGTGGATGTTTATCCCAAGACTTTGCGACAGGCTCATGCGCCGCGAATTCCTTCCCGTTGTCCAGCGTCAGAGTGTTCCTCATCTGCGCCGGTATGCTTGAAGGCGCGGACAGCGGACTTGTTTAAGGGCGCCGCCGTCCAATTTGTATAAATTATTTTCATTGAAATCATGTTTGTCAGCAAAAACGGAATCTAACGCCTCGCCCCAAAGAGCTTCAGGATCGCGACGTTTATGTGATTCATGCCGTACCTTGCAAAAAAAACTACAATAATGTATACTGTCCCCATGAAATTTTCACAGACGTTTATTCCGACACTTAGAGAGGCGCCGGCGGACGCGGTGATTGTGAGCCACAGACTTATGTTCCGCTCCGGTATGTTGCGCAAACTTGCCAACGGGCTTTTCACCTATCTGCCTTTAGGCCTGCTGGCGTTCCGCAAAGTGGAGAACATCATCCGCGAAGAGATGAACGCGATTGGCTCGCTTGAGATAAAGCCGAGCGTGGTGGCGCCAGGCGAATTATGGAAAGAATCCGGGCGGTGGGAAAGCATGGGCGATTCCATGCTTAGGGTCAAAAATAGAGCCGGCGCGGATATGGTGGTTTCTCCCACAGCCGAAGAAATGGTTACCGGCATAGTGCGCGATGAATTGTCCAGTTACAAACAACTGCCCCTGTCCATATACCAGATCAACGTCAAATACCGCGATGAAATACGTCCGCGTTACGGCGTTATGCGCGGGCGGGAATTCACCATGAAGGACGCTTATTCCTACCATGTTGATGAACAAAGCCTTGACGAAACCTATCAAAAGATGGGAACGGCGTACAGGCGGATTTTCAAACGGTGCGGACTTGCCGTGTTGCCGGTGCGCGCTGATTCAGGCGCTATGGGAGGATCCGGCTCCGAAGAGTTCATGGTGGAAAGCGAGATAGGCGACAATACCCTGCTTCTGTGCCGGGAGTGCGACTATGCGGCGAATGTGGAAAAGGCGGGATGCAAGCCCGACTACGACGCGCCGGCTGACGCTTTGGCGCCTGCGGCGGATGCCGCTCCCCTTGAAAAAATCCCGACGCCAGCGGCAAGAACCATCGCTGAACTCTGCGCCTTCCTGAAAACGGACGCGAAAACGTTTGTCAAGACCCTCATCTACCGCGCCGTGAATGTGGAGCTTGACCTTTCAAACGCGCCGGGTTGCGCTCTTCTAAAGCGCGTCCGTCCCGCGCCCGACGCGCCGGCCGTGTATGCGGAGGCGTTCTTCGCCGTGTGCATACGGGGCGACCTTGACGTCAACGAGGCGAAGCTTGCCGCGGCGCTAAAGGCGGGCGAGGTCAGCCTCGCGTCCGACGCTGATGTGGAGCGGCTCACCGGAGCGCCTGTGGGATTCGCCGGTCCCGTAGGGCTCGCTTCCCTGCCGGTCGTCGCTGATGAAACAACCGCCGCATTGAAGGACGCGGTGGCCGGCGCGCTTGAAAAAGACGTCCATTACCGGCATGTGGCGTACGGCAGAGACTTCGCGCCCTGGCTTGCCGCCGATGTCCGCACGGTCAAGGCGGGCGACCGGTGTCCGGTGTGCGGCGGCGAGATGTACGAGAAAAAAGGCAACGAGTTGGGGCATATTTTTAAATTAGGCTATAAATACACCAAACCCATGAACGCGCGGTTCCTTGACGAAAACGGCGCGTCTCAGACGCCTGTCATGGGCAGTTATGGCATCGGCGTTGACCGCACCCTCGCTTCGATCATTGAAGAACACCATGACGATGCCGGCATCGTGTGGCCCATGAGCGTCGCGCCCTTCCATGTCGTCATCGTGCCGATTAAATATGAAGGGGCGGTGAAGAGCGCGACCGATGCAATAGCGGCCGGTCTTGAGAAAAGCGGCGTTGAGACGCTGGTTGACGACAGGAATGAACGCGCCGGAGTCAAGTTCAACGACGCTGACCTCACGGGCATACCGTTCCGCATTGTTGTTGGCGAGAAAAATCTGGCGCTTGAGACGCCTTCTGTGGAAGTGAAACGGAGAGGAGAAGAAGAAGCGAAACGTATGCCCGTGGATGCTGTTGTTCAAGAGACAGCCGGCATGGTGTTTGACGAATTGATGAGATTAGGGTAAAGGAGAAGAGGCATGGTGAAATTTGAGGATTATCTTTCGGATCTGACAAGCAACGATTACATTGACATAGGTTTATATGACAAGTACAACGTAAAACGCGGGCTTCGTAACGCGGATGGAAGCGGCGTACTGGTGGGCTTGACCCGCGTGGGCGAAGTTCACGGGTACATCGTCATTGAAGGCGAACACCAAGCGGTTGACGGGCAATTGTTTTATCGCGGCATTAATGTGGAGGACATTGTCACTGCGGCCGCCCGCGAAAAACGCTTTGCGTTTGAGGAAGTCGTGTATCTTCTCATGTTTGGAGAGTTGCCGGCCAAGTCGCAGCTTGAAAAATTTTGCGCCCTCATGGGGGAAACCCGCAAACTTCCCATGTATTTCAGGCGCGATCACATAATGAAGGCGCCTTCCAGCGACATTATGAACAAACTCGCCCAGTCGGTGCTGACCCTTTACTCATTTGACAAGAAAGCTGAAGATCGTTCGCCTGAAAACGTTCTCCGCCAATGTATTGAACTGATCTCCCGTTTTCCAGCTATCATAGCTTACTCTTACATGGCGAAAAAACATTACCTTGACAAAGACAGCCTCATCATCCATGAGCCGGATCCCGATCAAAACACCGCGGAAACGATCCTTTCTCTCATCAGGGCGGACAGGCGGTTCACCCGTCTGGAAGCGGAAACTCTTGATTTGGCGCTGACGCTGCATGCGGAACACGGCGGCGGCAACAACTCAACCTTTGCGGTGCATCTGATATCTTCCTCAGACACAGACACATATTCGGCGATTGCGGCAGGCGTTGGCTCGCTCAAGGGGTACAAACACGGCGGCGCGAACGCCAAGGTCAGCGGCATGATGGAGGACATCAAACAGCACGTCAATAAATGGGATGATGAAGCCGAAGTGGAAGCCTATCTTGAAAAAATTTTGAAAGGCGAAGCCTACGACCGGTCCGGACTTATTTACGGACAAGGGCACGCGGTGTACACAAAGAGCGACCCGCGCGCCATCCTGCTCCGCGGCAAGGCGGCTCAACTTGCCAATGAAAAACAGTCTATGGATGAGTTCAACCTTTACACGCTCATTGAGCGGCTCGTACCGCCGGTCTTTAAGCGCGTGAAAGGCTCGGACAAAGAGATATGCGCCAACGTTGACTTTTACTCAGGCTTTGTGTACAGCATGCTCGGCATACCGGTTGAATTGTACACCCCGATATTCGCGGTAAGCCGCGTGGCGGGCTGGTGCGCCCACCGCATGGAAGAAGCCGTCGCCGGCGGGCGCATCATTAGGCCTGCGTACAAGTGCGTTCAGAAGCACATCCCCTACATCTCCACCGCTGAGCGGGAGCGGGGGGCGTTATCACAAGAGGCGAACGGCAACCCTCGCGCTCCATAATCGCTTCTTTCATGCGCGGCGAGGACTGACGCCCCTCGCCGCAAGCGGCTTATAATTGTCGCCGAAGCGAATCCGGAGACAAGGGGCGGATCGCTCCGCAGACCGCTCTTTATAATCTTCCAATATTTCCAACTCATTCATTATTTTTTTTACATTTTCAATCTCGTCCCTGATATATGGAGGCCCATTGACGCCGGTTTCTACAATGCCGTCATTCAACGCTTCCAATAACGCAAGCGCGTCGCCAAACTGTCCATTGGCTTCAAGCAAAAGCGCCGCATTATATCCGGCGACAATGCTGCCGGTGTTTTCATATATGTTTTTATATAATACAAGAGCTTCAAAATATTTTTTCCTTTTAACCAGCCTTTGAGCCTCTTTAAACGCCGGGTCTTTTCTCGTATGTTCTTCAACCCGCCGCTTTTCCACCGTTGTCCACGGAATAATCTCCCGATTCATTCCGTTTGAGAACTTTTTTATGGCTGACCTGGCGATTTTTGCGGATGGCGTCCCTCTTGGAGCGACAATAGCCAATAAAAAATTGACAAACCAGTTTGACGATCTGTCCGTATTGTCAAAAGAGACGCTTTCCCGCTCCGCTTTGTGAAAAACCCCGAGTATTGCAGAGTCTATGGCACGAATGTATGTATATGCAATATCCACCGTTACCGTTCTGACAACATATTCTTTTCTTTCAGTCTTATCGTCATACGTTTCTATTCTTGTTTCATATCTATCATAAGAAGCGACATTCCGTATGCCGCCGGTTACATATACATCAACATACTCCCAATAACGCGACGGATCGGCGTCTTTTAAGACGGACGGATCCACATACGTATACATACCCGCTTTTTTTATGCCGACGGACAACGCTTTAGTCGCCTCGCTTGCAAGATATGCGTGATCTCCAGCCGCGTTCCATTCCAGCGGAATCACCGTAATCTTGTTTATATTGCGCATATCGACCAACGGCGGATGCTCAAGTTGAAATTCTACGACAGCGGCGCATGATGTCATCATTATGAAAATAACCGCCAGAATTAAGAAATTTGACGACGTATCCATCTTATTCATCAGTCCCGCCTTTATCTTGTTGTCATTATACGATTTCATCATTGTTTGTCTACACGAACAGCGCGAACAGGCGCTTCGACGGCGATGATTTCAATTAATGTTCCGGCTGTAACAAAGCGCAGGTTTGCGGCGAAGGCGGACGGCGTTTCCACACGCTATCCCCACCGCCTGAAAAGCCTATGCTCCACATGCAGATGGTCGAGGATTTTTCCAACCACAAAATTAACCATGTCGTCTATCGTGGCCGGACTGTGGTAAAACGCGGGGGACGCGGGCAGGATGGACGCGCCGGTTTCAGCCAGCGTAGTGAGGTTTCGGAGATCAATGAGGGACAGAGGGCTTTCCCGCGAAACAATAATCAGCGGACGTGACTCTTTCAGGCTGACAAGAGCGGCGCGGTGAATGAGGTTTTGGCATACGCCGGAGGCAATCGCACCCGCGCTGTTCATGGAGCAGGGGACAATGACGGTCGCGTCAAGCGGGAAAGAACCGCTTGCAATGGGCGCGGCAAGATCGCGGCAATTATGGATATGGTCTTGAGAGATGGCGAAATCGTTCATCCATACGGAAAATGGCTTGCCGGTTTCTTCGGCGACGACCCGCTCCCCCCATTCGGAAGCCACCGCGTGCACCTCGCACCCGCTTTCAAGCAACGCCTGTATGGTGCGTATGCCGTACATGGCGCCGCTTGCGCCTGTTATGCAGACAAGGCGCCTGCCCCCGGCGGGTTTCGGGCGTTGCGCTGATTCAGCGTTCATGAGGAAAGTATAGCATACAAGGGGGCCGCGCGCTAGAGGGACGGCAGAAGCGGACGCCGCCCGGCGTGTCCGCTTCTGCCAGCGGAATCTGGACTGTCTTTAAAACGCTTGAAGCCGCTCAAAATTGAGAATTTTCGGCTGCAAAGCCGGGCGCCTCTGAAAACCCCGGATGGGCTTCCAGAGGCGCCCGGAGAAAACTGCTGATTTTATTATATATAAAGATAAAGAATTATACGATTTTCTCCAAGAGGTTCCCAGCCCGGACTCAGACGGCGTATCGCGGCGTAATTCTGTCTACCCGTTGTTTTTTCAGATTCGCCGCTTCACTGCCGTCACCCGTTCAACGCGGTTCCGCACTCAGAGCAAAACTTCGCGCGAAGCGCCGTTATTTCAACGCCGCAAGACGGGCATTTTTTCTGGAGCGCCGCGCCGCACTCAGAACAAAACTTCGCCGCAGAACCCGCCAATTCAGCGCCGCAAAACGGACATTTTTTCTTTTCCGCCGCTGCCGGCGCATCTTGCCCGCCCGTTGCAAGGACGGGCGTTGCCGCCGACGGTTCCGCCGGCTTATTTTTGGCGGCATCCGGCGCGCTGCGCCGCTCCTCCGCCTTAAACACTCTTTTAAAAAATCGCTTGATTTTATGCCAAAACACAGCGACAGCGGTACCGCTCGCTATGACCGCGCCGGCCACTATCTGAATGACGTACGTCATTGTTGACGGATCCAGATACGCCGCTCCATTCACCAGCAGCAAGAACTGGCAAAAAACAAAAAGCGCCAAAGCAAGAGCAAGATTCAAAGTCATTCCGGCTTTCTTTTTAAACTTCATAATGCATCTCCTTTTCTCCTACAATCGTATAAACTGCGAACCAACGGCTCAACCATGTTGTGGAGGCGTGTCCCTGTTTTCGTGGCATTTCCCGCAAAAATCCATGACAATTCCCTTGATAATTAAAGAGGGCGGGCGTTTCTCATTTTTTCAAGAGACGGCGAATCCCCTATTCAGCCCTGCCGCCGGAAACGAAAGAAGCGGGATTCGGGTACAGCCTCCACACAACCGCTCCCATTATGTCCGGCAGAGGAATAAAACCGATCTCCCGGCTGTCACGGGAACGCCCGCTGTTGTCTCCAATGAGATAGACCCCTCTCTCCCGGTCAACAGCCGCCACCCGCTTGACCAGCCTTTCACGGAAAGGGTTGTTTTTATTTGTAATGACAATATCTCCTGTCTGCGGCGGGCGCCCCCGGCGCAGGACGAACACAATGTCGCCGTCATGCAAGGCGTCCCGCATGCTGTCTCCGTTGACTATCGCCAAACAAAAGACAAACCGGTTTACGGCAAGTATGAACGAACACACGGCAAGCCAGAACAAGCCGCTCCGTTTATTCATGCGCATATCATTCCATTGACGGATCCCGAACAGAAACCAGCGTCCTCCATGTATACGGAAGAGCGCAACGCTCGAAAGTTTTTCGGGATGGACTGCTCCATAATCAGGCGGGATCCAAGCCCGCCATAATAACCGCTTGCCGTATCACCAGCGCGGCTCCTACCGTATAATGCCGGAAACATCTCTGGATGCCGTAAAGCGCTCCGGTTGCGCGAAATTTGAAGCGGGCTTTCAATAGCGG
The DNA here is from genome assembly GCA_031257675.1 of Treponema sp. GTDB lineage: Bacteria > Spirochaetota > Spirochaetia > Treponematales > Breznakiellaceae > JAIRKH01. Next base: position 17,673 of record JAIROG010000012.1, read on the forward strand.
GTTTCATGCCGGCCGACAGTCTTTTCAGCGATCAATAAATCATTATAATTGTCTATTTCGAACCACCCCCGCTTAATTCTCAACGCATGCAACGCCGCTCCGCTGTCAATAAGCCCTTGCAATAAATCCGTCATGTACATTTTCCGGTAAACGCGCGTGGTGCGCCAGAGAGGGATATTCGCCGCGCTTCGCCGTTCCGCCTCGTCCGCAAGCGCCACGAGAGACGTAAGTCCAGTTTGTTGAAACCGCATTAACCCGATATACTGAGACTCGATTCCGGAAAGCGATTTCGCTTTTTGGCCTATCTCAGTCAAGACGCCCTCAGCGTCAATTTTAAGCGTTTCCGCGTCGCTCAAAGGATCCTCAGAACGTTCATTCCAGTATCCATGCCAATCGTCATCAACAACAACAGACGCCGGATATGATACGTCCAGTACTTTTCTCAACACCTCCTCTTCATAAATTATATCACCGTAAGATATAACAATGTCATCCCGCATTTCATCGCGGGCGCACATAAGACTATACACCATATTGGTAGTCTCATATTCTTTATTGAGACAAAATGAGACGTTCACGCCAGACAAATGCTCCCTTAAAACTTCATGTCGGTAGCCGCATACAATCAAAATGTCTTCTTCCCGAACGCCGCACCGCTTCATTACATCAATCTGGCGGTTCACAATGCTTTTCCCTGAAACGGGAACCATACACTTCGGCATATTATCCGTTAAAGGACGCAAGCGCGTCCCTTGTCCCGCCGCTAAAATAATAACCCGCATCTTATATTCCCTCCATTAAACTTTGAATTATTTCAATATCCCTTTTCCGACTTTTCTCCTCCCGTTCGGGATGCCACATGACGCCCATAACAGCATAAGACTTATGCCTCATCGCTTCAATAATCCCGTCGCCGCTTGCAGCCAAGGGGAGAAAGTCACTTTGGAGTTTTGTGACGCCATAGTTATGATAACTATTCACCTCTGTCTCTTCTCCCTTGAAACGCAAACGATGACGAGCCGCCGTATGCCCTTCAACTTTTTGTAAAACCCCTCCAAAAAAGCAATGAATAAACTGCATGCCTCTGCATACGCCTAAAACAGGAAGATTTTCAGCTATTGCATATTCTAAAAGCCGCCGCTCTGTTTCATCCCGTTCAGGCGCGGCGCCGCCGTATGCGACAAGATCATTGCCTCCGGTAAAAATCAACCCCGCAGGATTCAGCATTGCAAGAATATCCACCGCAACAGCCGCATGATTCGGCGCCGCAACCGGCGCATAACCGCAATCCATAACAAAACGGCTCCAATTCTGATCAAGGCAATCACGGCGTTCTCCGTAGGATTCCACCACCTCCACCCGCTGACTCAATAACACTATTTTCATCTTGCCCCTCGCATCACTTGATTACTTCCACTTTTTTGAGCGCACAATCCAACTCAAGATATTCCGCCTGCGCGATCCGGTTATAGAGCTTCTCCCCCGCTCCAACAACAGCGGGAAGCGACAATTCCCCGGCGCGGATCGACATATGCGAATTTGCGCCGCCGTATTTTGTAATAAATCCTGCTATATTTTTTGAAAATATCCAGTCATAGCCGGGATCCGCGCTTGGTATCATCAGAATGGAGCCTTCCAACTCGCTGTCAGTCTCAAAACAGACCGGACCCGCGGCTTTATTCAACGTGATAAAATTGGGGGAGGCGTCATCCAAATGGAAATAATAACAATCATCCGGCTTTGTGATTACCGGCGGCATGGTAAATCCCAGCGTGTCTTGGTGGCGTTCCTTCCCTTGCGCTATTGATTTTCCTATGCTGTCGCCCACATCCTTTTCAGAATTATACAACCCCTTCCATATTTCAATATCCATATAAGAAAGCTCTTCCTTGGCAAACCCGCATTCGGATCCGATCTCGCCAATCATTACGAGCGCGTCGGAAACGTTTTTTGAAAATACAAATTTCGAATATTCACGCCCTTCTATGGCGCCTTTCAAAAACTTAAAGAGCGACAACACATCATCAGACAAATCAACCTCTTTTAGCAGCGTTCTAATGTGTTCCAACTGGGAAACCGTCACACGGAACTCCCGCCCGTATAACGCCGTATTTCTCGCGTTTTCCCAATTGAAGTAGCGATCCGGCGCTTCGTCATACCGGGGAGAGCATATATCATACATCCCGGGCCGCAAATGCCCGTATTTATTCAAAAACGCTTCTTTCCTTAATTGAGCGAAGTCTTCCGTCATATTCGTACTGACCGTATTCAGACTGGCTATATACCCGTGATATTCTTCCTGTGAAAATACTCCGCAGGAAACAAACGATTTCAGCATCTGCACCGCGACAAATCCGGCCCGCGCAAGCCCGGCGAACGGCAGAGTCCCATAGCGTCGGCAGTCCTCCAGCAGCCAGTATACTTTTCCAATGCGGCTTAGATCGCTGCTCATTATTTCCTGATGGCGCCGCTTCAGAATATCTATCTTGCTGGCGTCCGCCGTCCACAGTCCGTTGCTCATGTCAATAATACGATTAGTCAAGTCCCTCAAACTTTCCGTCAGCATCCGGCATTCCTCTTGGCTAAAGCCGTACTTCCGCAACACCTCCACCCGTTCCCGCAAATCAAACGTGTAACAAGAAAATATGATTTCAAATTCAACTTTATCGTGCATTTCAGGATGTTCTATCAATTGGTTTAAGTAATAATTCACCAGTTTATCCGCCAAATCTGTCTCTATGCTTTTGGGAATGAATGAATTGAAGCTCACTCTGGCGTCTATATACGGCAATCCCGCAAAATCTATTATCAACGGAAATGAACGCAAGTCTTTATAGCCATAGTTGTCCCGCTGATACGCCCATGTCCCGTCTGTAACCAAATTTTTATACAAGGACAACGCCAGCGGTTTTGGACGCACTCCGACAATTTCCGCTGGATTCCAATCAGGCATAACGCCGTATACCGGCCTATCCCCGAAAATATACGGTTTCTTCCCCAAACTTTTCCGTATATACCTCGCAGTCCTTTTCAGGATCGCTTCTTGCCTGGCAATATCTTTGCAGACGCGCTTCATAACCAACGGCCTGACCTGCAATATGTACACCTCTTGATTGGCGGAAACCGCGAATTCAATATCCAACGCTTGGCTCCGAAAGTGCTCCGCTATTTCTTCAGCCGCCCCTATCACCTTGTCCAGAATGGGAAAGCCTGTCGCGCCTCCGTATCCTTTAAACTGGTAAAAGATTTTTAGATCAGTTCCCGATCCTGATGTAACTGAAGACGTCGAACCGGTTTTATCATCATAATTAACCACATAATAATTTCCGCCCGTATTGGGATCCATCGTAAACAGCACCCCGCTTAATGCGACATCCCGCAACATAGGCTGAATGAACACCTCATCCTCCGCTGTTTGCCGCTCTCCATACGAAGCTATCACCCGTTCCACCGCATCGTTTACGCCTTGCTCTCCACGTACATGCAACACCGACTCATACATGCCGGCTTTTGACTCCTCTCCGGTGTCTTCGCTTATGGCGCTCGACCGTACTATCATTTAATAAACACCCCCCCCCCCCCCCGAATCGCCAGTCCAACCCTCCGCCGCTACCTTTTCCAAGACGCCATCTTTATTTTCACGCCATTCTTTAATGGTGAAAATAACCATCGGCAAAATACGCGCTGATGTTATTTTGTCCCGTAACGCTTGGAGCGTCATGGCTTTTGTGCTGTTCGCCATTATTTTTCCTCCTTTTCTGGTTTGATATCAAACATTAGACTTTTGGACTCTTTCTGTTCAGATTGGTTCTTTTTTATTCGCAGCGGGGTGTAATACCCATGTGCGTTTACTTAGGGACAAGCAGCCTATAAAGCGCCGAGCCGTTTTCTTTTAGTATTGGCGCATAGAACCGCAACTTGATGTATATTTTCTAACAGATCCATGAAGGAGATGGTCTCAAGAAGTATATGTTTTACCACAACCAACAGGAGCCGTTGTTCATTCCATAACGACCACGCTTTATCCGGAACGCTTCCCTGTAGAGGGGGAAAAGCGCCCTTTGTCTACCCACGTTTCACAAAGGGGGCCGCCGATAACAGTTTCCCGTAACCATACGCGGGCGCTCGCTTCAACACGCGCCGGTATCTCATAGTATTTAAACAACGACTTTATCCGCTTGAACGCCAACTCTATCTGCCGCCGGCGCCGGTATACATCCAGTATCAATTCAGTGGCCGCTTCCCGTATTGACGTAACTAGCGCCACATACCGGTTATAGCGCCGTGCCCAACGCTTTGTCCCCCTGTTTCCTCATCCGGGTCTTCCTCAAGCTCTCAAGACCTTTTTCCTCCGCTTCTTTCGTTTTCCGCAACACATAAACCGTAACGGTTTGTATCCCCCCTCATATTCATAATACAGCCCTTTGTTCCAAAGCTCTTGAAATTACTAACCTTCTCTCCCTGTTCCGTCCCGGTCAGCGCCATCTCCTTCATCCCCAGATCAAACAGCCCTATCGCGTAACACGGCCGGCAATCCGCCTTGTCGCTCCCGCGCGCCGGTTCGCCGCCAGCGTCTGCCAGATACGCCTTCCGCTCCCCAAGCCCATCCCGGCGCTTCCCGGATCGCTCGGTTGTTCCGGTATATGCTTTCACACAGCCGCCGAAGCCATTCCCCGCGCTTCTGAAACCTCCTGAATACCGCTTTCTTGCTTATCGAACAAACATCGGCTAGCTGTAATAATGCCGCAGTCCCGCTAAAGGATTTCCCTTCGCTCAGCCGCGGTAAATCCAGGGCGTTTTTGATTTCCCGCCCCCGTCCGTACCAATGCCCCAAGCTCTTTTGCCTTGTCTTCCCATCCTTCGGGCATGACTGACAGCAATCGCTTAAAACCGCTTGCTCCCCTCTCATTTCTTGAGCTTATCATACCTTTACGGCTTTGGCAAGTAAACGCATATGGGTATTACACCCCAAGAGATTAAAGGGCGCCTTGCCCGATGCCTCAGACGACAATTGTTCCTTCTATCCCACCGTGTATTCCTTCTCTATCAGACGCTCACTTCCGCTTTGGGAAAACAGATGCGTGTTAAGAGCGTCGCCGTTCCGGTCAGGCGCTTTTTACGCCGCTACGCCCATGCGCCGCGCTCTGCGCGGGGATCGCGGCTTTGGGCGAGCGTTGCGCGGAGCAGGCTAAGGTAATCGCCGCGGCTGATTTCGCGGCCGCCGAGGCTTTCCACGTGCTTGGTATGCGTCTGACTGTCGATAAAAGCGGCGCCGCGCTCAAAAATGAATTGCGCAAGGGTGAGGAAAGCCGCTTTTGAGGCGTTGGAAACCCTGGCGAACATGGATTCCCCGAAAAACACGTTGTCAAGCCAGATTCCGTAACAGCCGCCCGCCAATTCGCCGTCCGCGTAACTTTCCGCGGAATGGGCGAATCCCAGTTCGTGCAGCTTGATATATGCGTCTATCATGTCGGCGGTGATCCACGTGCCGTCTTGGCCGGGACGGCATACGGAGGCGCAGTTTTTGATGACGCCCGCAAAATCCCTGTCAAAACGCACGTCAAATTGTTTTTTCTTGAGGACCTTCCTCATGGATTCTGAAACGCGGAGACTTTCAGGGAAAATAACGAAACGCGGATCCGGAGACTGCCACAATAGAGGGTCCCCTTCATTGTACCACGGGAAAACGCCTTGCTCATACGCCGAAAGCAACATGCCGGGCGAAAGGTTGCCTCCTATGGCGATAACGTCGCCCCGGCTGTTTTCCGGCAATGGAAAAGAGAAACGATCACGCTCCGACAGGTAGGGAAAATCGGGATCGGGTCCCGCCCGGCGTCGCTTGGGATTCACCGGCCGGTCAACCTATAGCGGGCGTATCCCCGTCCTCACAACCGGCGTCCTCACGCGCCGCGGCCGCGTCAACCGCAATCCGGTACTTGCCGCGCTTGTAGTCCGCCTTCGCGCTCCCGCCCTGGCTCAAACCGCCGAAAAGAACCTCGTCCACGAAGAACGATTTTATCTTTTCTTCAATGACCCGCCCCGCGTTGCGCGCCCCAAACTCCTTGCTGTAGCCGTCTTCCGCGAGTTTATGGACGCACGATTTGGTGGCCGTAAAGGCGACATTTTTTTCCGCCAGTTGGGATGTGAAAACATCAAGCTCTTTTTGAACAATGAAAATCATAATTTTTTTCGAGAGATGCCCGAAGCGAACCACCGCGTCAAGCCGGTTGCGGAATTCGGGGGTGAAGGTTTTTTCAACCGCGTCCTTCACTACCGTGTCATCCACGGCGCGATCCCCAAAGCCGATGAGGTTTTTGCCTATGTCACGCGCGCCTGCGTTGCTAGTCATAATGATCATCGCATTGCGGAAATCCGCCTTTCTGCCGTTATTGTCCGTCAATGTCGCGTAATCCATGATTTGCAAAAGGATATTGAACACATCGGGATGAGCCTTCTCGATTTCGTCCAGCAACACGACCGCGTGAGGCTGCTTGCGTACGGCATCCGTGAGCAGTCCCCCCTCCTCATAACCCACATAGCCCGGAGGCGAGCCGATGAGGCGGGAGACGGTGAACTTTTCCTGATATTCGCTCATGTCGAACCGGTGCATGGAAACGCCCAGAATATCGGCGAGACCCCGCGCAAGTTCTGTTTTGCCAACGCCTGTAGGTCCTACAAAGAGGAAATTCGCCACGGGTTTTCCCGGAGCGCGGAAACCCGCCCGCGACCTTTTTACGGCTTTGACCACTGCGGCGACGGCTTCATCCTGCCCGAAAATACGCTCGCGCAACCTGTGTTCCAGAAGTTTCAGCTTGTCTTTCTCACTTTCTCCGACCGAACGCTCAGGTATACGGGCGATTTTGGAAACAACGGTTTCAATGAGAGGAAGGTCCACGGCGATTGGAGCGGGACGATCCGGCGATGAGGTACTCTCTGACACAATCGCGCCGGCGGTTTCGCCAGCGTCCTCGCCTGTCTTCCATTCCCTAATCCGCGCAAACGCTCCCGCTTCATCCATGACATCAATGGCTTTGTCCGGCAGGCGGCGTTCGGTGATGTACTGGGCGGACAGGCTGACGGCTGAGAAAATGGCTTCATCCGTATAGGACACATGGTGGAATTCTTCGTATTTGGATTTGAGTCCATGGAGGATGGCGATGGCATCTTCCTCGCTTGGTTCGCTTATGTCTATTTTTTGGAAGCGTCGGGATAAAGCGCGGTCTTTATCAAAGAATTTATTGTATTCCTCGTGAGTGGTGGAACCTATGCAACGAAGTTTGCCCGAAGCGAGCGCCGGTTTCAGAAGATTCGATGCATCAAGTGCGCTTCCCGACGCGGATCCCGCCCCCACAATGGTATGAATTTCATCAATAAATAGAATCGCCTTCTCTTTTTTCAGGATTTCTTCGATGACGCGCTTGATGCGCTCTTCAAAATCACCGCGATACTTGGTGCCCGCGACAAGCGCACCCATGTCAAGCGATAAAATGGAGAAGTTGTTAAGCAAGGGCGGCGTCTCGCCCCTGACAATGCGCTGGGCAAGCCCTTCGGTGATCGCCGTTTTGCCCACGCCGGAATCGCCTACATGTATGGGATTGTTTTTTAAGCGGCGGCACAACACCTGAATGGTGCGGTTGAGTTCGGCTTCCCGCCCTATAACAGGCTCCAGTTTGTTTTCCCGCGCCAGCGCGGTAAGATCCACCACATATTTTTCCAGCGCTGTTCTCTTCGCCTTGCCCCTGCCGCTCTCGCTCGTTTCATCTTCGGAAGATGGTTCGGAAGATGGCGACGAGAAAACCGACTCGCGCCCAACGCCGTGAGAGAGTATGGTCAAAAGGTCAAGGCGTTTTATGCCGGACTTGCGCAGATAATACGCGCAGTAGTTTCGTTCTTCATCATAAAGGGAAACAAGTATGTCAGCGACATCCACGGTCTGCTTCTGGGAGCTTTGACTCTGTATAACCGCCCGCTCTATGACGCTCTGGAAGCCGACTGTTTGCGTTGGCTCGCTTCCTGTCAGAATGGGTATCTTTTGCTCAAGATAATTTTCCATGCCTGTCCGAAGTTGGACGGCGTTGGCGCCGCATGCGGTAAAGACGGTTTGCACTTCCTCAAAAGCGAGGGCTGCGTAGAGAATATGTTCCGGTGTGAGATACTCGTGATTCCGTATTCGAGCTTCGTTATAAGCCGCGTTTATTATCGCTTGAGCAGGTCCTGAAATCTTCATTACTACACCTCTTCAATAATACATCTGAGTGGAAATTCAGCTTGTCTCGCAAGGCTATGAACCTGTTCCACCTTGGTTTGCGCAATGTCAAACGGATACTGCCCCACGATGCCTTTTCCCTTGCGGTGAACGTTCAGCATGATGCGGTTCGCCTCGCTTTCATTCTTATGAAACACCGCCATGAGAACATCCACCACAAAGTCTATGGTGGTGTAATTGTCGTTCAGGAGGATGATTCTGTAATCATTCGGCTCCTTGAATTTTTTCTCGTTCTTGGGTACAGTTTTTGTTTTTTCCATACTATTACCATTTATAAAGATACAGAAATTTTACAAAAAGAGCAATAGGCGAAAATGAACGGCGACCGCATGGAACGCGCGATTTCAGCGTTTGGCGGGTCTTGCCCATTACGCTATACTGGAAGACAGGAGGTAAGCGTAGAAGCGATGACAGCGGAACAAGCCGCCGAGTGGGGCAAGACCCTAAGTTTTGAAAAAGTCCGGGCGGCTTTGTATGGAAGATCGCGGACAAATGTGGGAGCTTCGGGAGACGGCAGCCGAATTGTCGAAAAATGCCGGCGGACTTAACCGTTTTATGGGGGATACGATAGAAACCCTTATCGCGGCCCGGCTGTGGGAGGAGTTCGCGGATTATTAAAAAATAAAAGCGCCGGCTCTGCTGGCGAGGCTTGAAAAGGCCGCGCCGTAAAGGGCGGGAACGCCGGTATGCTCCTCATGAAGCCCCCGGCAAGGCGGCGCGAGGGGCGCCTGTGCAGGATTGGAGAAGTTTGGCGCGTGACAAATGAGCGCGCGAGCGTCATGCGGCGATGGCGCCGAAACGCCGAAGGAAGGCGCTGTGTGGGAATGTTCGGCGGAAATCGGGGGAAGTCCCGCGGGAATTATGCGGGCGAAAAGGGGTGGAAGCGTTGGAAGGGCGTGCGGGGCCGGAGCGTGTCCATGCGCGCCTGTCAGCGCCGCCGAAGCGGGGCGCGGCGGCGGCGGCGGGGCGCATGAAAGGGAAAAGCGCGATACGAATATATCGGGAATTATGCGGGGGAAAGGGAGGGCGAATAGGGATTTTTGGGCCCGTGGATAGTATGCGAGTGGCGGGATTAGATGAGAAGAGGGCGAGAGAATATATCAAGAGCCAAGAGTGTCTTGGCAATGGGAGACAAGGCGCGTTAAATCTAGGCGGAGCTAAATTTTAATTTACAGCCCCCTTGAAGGGGGCTTCCTAAAGCCGCCGGCTCTGCCGGTGGATTATTACTCTTGAGTTCGCTGGAGAATCGGTCATTCGCTGAAACCGCCGGAAGGTTTTCTTCCGCAACAATGGTGAAAGTCCTTGCAGAAGCGCAGACTGCGCAATTTTGTAAATGATTGGGGCTTTCCCATAACCTCTAAACAAGGCGATTCGGCCTTTTAACTAAACATTACACCGCCAATAGAGGTAAGTAAAGGACGGGCTTATGACAACATGGGGCGTGTCAGACATTTCTTGTCTTGCAACACGTTCCATAAATGGCGGAGACATTCTTTTTTAGTCTTCAGACGCCTTTTGTGATGGATAGAGACGCTCTTCTTTGGACATTCGGACACTCTCGCCAAAAGGGGCGGTTTTCCTTCGCCGGATATTGACATTCAAAGCCTTTTCGTATTCAATATCCAGTATGGATATCCGTATGCAACCATATCCCGCGTTGCTACATCAGGCGAAATGGCTAAAAACAAACAAACGCGACAATATGTTTTACTACGATTCTGGCGCATGTGGCGGCGCCGCCAAGCCGCCCGTCATTCTGATACATGGTTTGGGAGATGAAGCCGACTCCTGGCGACGCCTTATCCCGCTGTTGAACGGCGCCTGCCAGACGCTTGCGCCCGATCTGCCCGGGTTCGGGCGTTCAAAGGCGGGTGGCATTATAACGATCAACAGGCACATTAAAGCCATTGTCTCCCTCCTTGAAATGATCGGTCCCGCGGCGCTTGCGGGCAACTCGCTGGGCGGCATGATCGCTCAAGCCGTCGCCGCGGAGAAGCCGTCTCTGGTTACAGCGCTCATCCTCATTGACGGAGGGGCGCCTCTTGCCGCAGCGGGCGGCGCGTTGTCCTTAATGAGCAAGGCGCTGCCGTTTTATGGACCCTACTGGTACCGCTGGTTTCGCGCGAATCACGACGCGGCCTATCATTCACTTTTCGGCTATTACCACAATCTGGCGGGACTGCCGGAAGATGACCGCGCTTTTTTGCGGAATCGCGTCATTGAAAGGGTGGAAAGCGCGGAGCAGGAGAAGGCGTATTTCGCCACCATACGGAGCATGATATGGTACACCATGACCAAGACGGCGTTTTTGACAAAGGCGCTGGCTGATTACAAAGGCGCGGTGTCGCTTGTATGGGGCGAGAACGACGCAATTCTGCCGCCGAAGACCGCGGAGATTATCCGTTCAATACGGAAAGACGCTCCATTCACGCTGATTCCCAACGCGGGGCATTTGCCCCAGCAGGAAAATCCGGCGGCGGTTGCCGATGCGGTCGTCGCGGCAACCGCCAGTCCGAGGGAGGAGCATGCATAAACCCAGAGAACTTTTTTATCAAAACGGGCTTCGGTTCTCCTGCATCCGTTGCTCCGCGTGTTGCCGTTACGAGAGCGGCTTTGTGTTTCTCTCGGAAGAGGACTTGGCGCCGCTCATCAAAGCCCTTAATCTCCCGCGCCATGAATTTGAAGGGTTGTACTGCACATGGATTCCGTCGGGAACCGTAGACCGCCTGTCTCTGAAGGAAAAGCCTAATCTTGACTGTATTTTCTGGAACAACGGCTGTTTGGTGTACGAAAACAGGCCCCTGCAATGCAGAACTTTTCCATTCTGGGATTCGATACTCGCTGGCGCCGGCGCATGGGAACGCGCCGCGCAAGACTGTCCGGGCGTGGGGCAAGGAACCCTCCATTCCTTTGATGAAATAGCGGATGCATTGGAACAAGGAACCGCCCGGCGGCTTATTCAGAGGATGCGGAATATCCGTTGATGACGAACCCAGCAGAACCCGTTGTTTCTTTATCGCCGCAGGAAGTGAGAGCTTTATTTATAAGGCTCAAGCGTATAGAATCGGAGGTTCCGTCTGCCGCCGCTAAACTTTCGCCTGTGGAACAGGCTTTTCTGTTGAAAATTGAAAAGTCGCTGTACCGGAATTTTTCCATTCAGGAAGCTGAAGGTCTGATGAATGAAGTTATGAGCGGAGTTGTTTCAAAACCAACTCGAACGTAGTCTGCGTTTTGGGACAAGTTTATGTATAAGTAATAGTAGGAAATAGATGCGGATACATACCATAAAACTTATCGTAGTTATTACTGTGTGCATTGTTGTTTTTGTCCTTATTGCGGGAGCAACCGTTGTACTAGTTGCGATGGAACTCAACAAAGCGCCCGCTTCCGCTCAAAACGAGGTGATTTTCGAGGTGGAGCAGGGAGAAACGCCCCGTTCCATAGGGAGGAGGCTTGAGGATGAAGGCATCATCAAAAGCCGCCTCTTCTGGTACGTGGTGAGCAAGCTCGACAAAGGCGTTATAAAAGCCGGCGTCTATACGATACCGCTTCCCGCCACCCAGTTTGAAATACACGATATTCTGGAGACAGGACGGCAGCCGCTCATAAAAGTCACCATTCCCGAAGGCGCGACGCTTGCCAAAACCGCCCGCCTGTTTGACGAAGCGGGCATCTGTACGGAAGAAGCTTTTTTGGAAGCCGCATCGAACCCTGAAATTCTTGAAGCCTTTCAAATTCCCGCGAAAACCCTTGAAGGCTACCTCTTTCCAGACACGTATTTGTTTCAAGAAAACTACAACGCGAAAAATGTGGCGCGGCTCATGGTCGAGACTTTTTTCAAACGCCTTTCTGGAATTGTTGACATTGCGTCCATCACCCCTGAAGAGCTTTTTGAAAAAGTGACGCTCGCTTCCATTGTGGAGCGTGAATACCGGCTTGCGGAAGAAGCCCCGCTCATGGCCGGCGTGTTTTACAACCGGCTTGCCATCGGCATGGCGTTGCAATCCTGCGCCACAATTGAGTACCTCATCACCGAAATTCGGCATAAACCTCACCCGGAAATCATTAGTATCGCAGACACTGAAATTGAAAATCCGTATAACACCTACATAGCGGAAGGGTTGCCGCCCGGACCCATTTCCGCGCCGGGATTAACCGCGCTTTCCGCGACGTTCAACCCAACTCCAAGCGACTATCTCTTTTTCAGGCTCATCGATCTGAATGCGGGCAAGCATTATTTTTCGAAAACATTTGACGAGCATATCAAAGCGGGAAAGCTGTATGTGAAAGGAAAATGAAAAAGTTGCCGATGGAGTTGCCAGTGGCAATAATGATTCGCCGGCGCAACCGCCGCGTATACGCCTGTTATGCTGATCGGCGTGTTGTTGGGATGTCCTACGCCGGACAATCCCAACAAGACCATGACACCCGATCCTGAAACTGAAGTCCTGCCCGCATTGCGTGCCGGCGAGATGGTTGCGACAATAACCAAGAACGCGCGGAACGGCGATGACTTGGACGCCACAATCACCAAATGGCGCGAATGATAATGCCATAACAGCGCTCGCCTCGCTTGCTCCAGACACACAAAATACCGGCGCGAAGATACCAAATAACATTCAAGCGTTCAACGACAACGGAAATAAGATAGTGAAAGTACAAAGCTCTATGCAATTGACCGGCGAAATTCTCCGTTCCGGGCTAGCTAAGATACAAACGGGATTCGAAATGATTCATATGGATGAAACCCTAACGCCCGGTTCCGGGTATAGTAATTGACTGCAAATTACAATTTGAGGAGGAGATCGACAAAGTATGCTAAAAGGAAGAATGAGAAAGAGAGCGAGAAGAGGCGCTATAAGATATGCAACTATCGACGGGTCTCTATTGCCCTCATTATGACAGTAAGAGTATAAAGAAAAACGGAAAAAAGCGCGCGGGGAAACAAAATCGCCGTTGTAAAGGTTGCGGACGGCAATTTATGACTGGACAGGAAAGAGCCTGCGGCGGCTGTGAGGCGGGGATTGGGGATCTGGTAAAACGGATGTTTGCGCGAGGTTCTGGAGATTAATTTCGCACTCCTTGTCAGTGTCAAAAAAGTCTTAAACACGTTTGCTTCTTCAAAACGCCGGAACACCGCGAAGCAAGAACACTATAAGAGGCTGGAGATTGATGGGTTTTGGAGGTGTGCGGGGAAGAAATCGAATGAAATATGGCTTGTCTACGCCTGTCATCGGGATTCGGGAGAAATAGCGGCGTCGAACCTGCGGTTCGCTGTATGGGAGACGGGACATAAGGCGGCGGAAAAACTGAGAAGGAGAATGGGAACAAGCTATGAGAGGATAGGGAGGGATGATTGGCAAAATTTACATTTTTGGAAGATATCCATGATGGCGGCGAGGAGTTCGCCGTGGGTGTTGAAAGGAATGATCGCGCCTTTCGGCGCCGCGTCCGGCGGGTTTTCCGCGGAACCTGTTGTTTCTCCAAGAAACTACGCAATCACTGGAAAGCCTTCAATATGGCTTTTTTATATCCAATTATGCGCATCAAAATGAAACTTGCCATACCAACTGTTGCAGGCAAGCCCTGTCCGCCGGAGGCAAGTTTACCCGGCTCTGAATTGCCGTGAGATACTGGGACAGCGCAATGCGCCGCTCAAGTTCATGGGCGCTGCTGTCAGAGGATTGGGAGAGATCGAGCGCGCCGCCGCGCACCCGGCGCTGTTCCCAAAACGCCATGCCTATGGTTTTTGCCGCGTCAAAACAGGAGTCGCTGGATTGACGCTGTAGCGTTTGGCTTCGTCAAGCAAAGCCATTGCCGGGACTCGGCGCGGCTCAAAGTGGAAGGCAATATCCATGTTTCGGCGCTGCGGGGCGCGGCGTGAAACCCGCGCGATGGGTGTCTTCATGGAAACTCGCGTCAACGTCGGCGCCACTGGCGATCGCCCGATACCGCGTGCCGTCCATCTCGCGCTCAAACATAAAAACGCCGTCAGCTTTCCTGCTGAAACTAGTTTTATGCAAAAAAGGAACAGTGAAATCAGCGGCGCTTTTTTTGTGGTTGCCGTAAGGAAAATGCAACACAACGCGCAGTTTTCCCGCTTTGATTAACGGCGAGGAGGAACGCGCATACACGGCGCCTTCTTCGGGATGTACAAACGTTTCTGTTTTAACAGGGCGCCGTCAATGGTGAATTCGGAATATAACACGCCTTCCCAGATGTTCAAGCGCTGTTTAAGCGGTTTTGTATTGCCAAGCGAAAAGACTGCGCCTTCAAGCTCAAAAGCGATTTTTCCCAGATGAAACTTGTAGGCGTTCGACGCAATCCTCTAAACGGGGTTTCTTGCCCGGTCTCGTCCACTGTGTAGCCAACGTCCCTGCCCCACGTGTCAAAAGGCTTGAAACGCAACGGGAGTCGTCTTTGGGAGCGCCGGTGTAGGAACGCCAGCCCCACTCGTCCATGGAGCAGAGGGGAAAAGCCTCCTCCCCGGCGGCGTATTCAGCGGTAAAGCAAAACACGCCGTTTCCCACAGAAAAAGGAGCTTCTTTTTCGAGTGTTGTTCTCAGGGGATTGTGACGGGTTATAAAAACACGTCTGTCTATCAATTAAGCGCGCTTCCATATATCATCAGCGTGGGTTTTAGCGCGCATTTCATCAAACAGAGAACGGGCGTCAGACACAACGGCAGTTTTTGCGCCGCCAAATCATGGGGGAAAACTCGAAAGGCTTTTTTCCGGTCAAGTTCAAACGCCGCTTCGACACTCTCCTCCTGCGCAAGGACATGGGGCGCCACCAGCGCCCGCGCATCAGCAGGCAACCCTTCGCTTGCCAGCGGCTGAGCATCGTCACGAGAAATGGCCGCGTTGGTTTCTACTACCGCTTCACGGGGCAGATCGGGCGTCTGTCCGCGATTGAGCATATTCACGTTGGCGACAAGGCTTCGCAGTTTTTTCAGCTTCTCATGGTTGCGCATCCGCCATGATACGAGCGTAAGGGCAAAACCCCGGCTTTCCACTTGCACGGGGGTTGCGAGATGCCACGAAGGAGGGCATCTTCCGCAAGATGGGGATCAAACCGTAACGGTAGTGGCGGCTCCCGCTCCCCTGAAACCGGATTCGGCGTACGTATCCACAAATTGTTTGTAATTATGGAAAAATATCAATACTCTCCCATAAGATATTGTCGATTCATGGAAAATGGTTGATCCCGAGTACGCGGGTTTAATGTCTTCCCGTTTTATGGCGCCCTCCGGCGCAAGCCTCGCTTTTTCAAGCGCCGTCGCCAGCGCTTTCCGGGTGTTGAAAACTTCATGGCAACAGCCAAGAGCCTTGATGCGCGGAAACTCCCGGTACAACGTTCTGACGTAGATGGGCATGGGGTTGGTATAATTGACAACCCACGCATCCTGCGCGTATCGCTTGACGGCGCGGGCGATTTCCCGAAATTGGGGGGATAGTGCGGATAATGCCCCCTATTCCAGCGGCGTCTCCCACAGACTGGTAGATGCCGCATCGTTCAGGCGCATGACATTCACAGACATGTCATTAAAATCGCCGGGAAGGATGGATACAAACACAAAACCGCTTCTTTCAAAGGTTTTTTGCAAAGATGCGTTGGCGTAAAAGCGCCATCTTCCCTTATTGTGTTTTTCCATGAGGGCGCGCCAATCAGATCATTGGTCACGGCGGCTTTCGTCTGTATGTCGTACAGTTTGATAACGCCGGAAGCTTTTTTTTCAAAAGTCAAGTCCCGCATAAACGTCCACGCCCGGTTGCGGGAGCCGCCGCCGATATAACAGATTTTCAGTTGGCTGTCGCTTGATATAGTTCTATGATAGCATGGCTTTCTATTATTTTCAATCAAATTTATTTCAAAACTCAGCCGGTTTTGGAACATCCGCAATTAAAATATACAATTTCTCTGACAGAGACTACAGTCTCTTGATGATTTAGACGGCAACCGGAAAATCATGTGTTGAAACAAGCGGCAGGAGCGTAATCGGTTTCAGGGTTTTTAGAGCGAATTTTTGAAGGAAAGGACTTGCATATTCTTATAAATTATATAAAATAAAATTGTTTTAGAATGTATGGAAAGCCCGGAACACAAGACGGGCAAGCGGCAATGGCGAAGAACTGAGCGCGGGCGTTAAAAATCAAGCCTTCGTTAGATACAGAACCCGGACAATGTCACTTTCGATTTTTTGTCGAATTATTCTTAATATCATAAAAGAAGTCCGCTGGTTAGGCGAAGTGGGAATCAGTGAAATCAGCGGATAATATTGACATTAAAAAGGGGCGTCTTGGGGATCGCCGCTGGAACGGAGTAATGGCGCGTATATGCATGAGGCGGCGGGGGAGGCTGCGCGCGGAAAAATCCGCAAAAGAGTGTTTGATGAAAAAGCTTGTGTTGCTTATGGGGGCGCTCGTCGTGGCGGGGGCGTTTTTTGTTTCTTGCTCGACCTCCATGCCAATCACCGTCAGCCACCCGCCTAAGATGGACACAAACGGCGTTGAGCGGGGGGGTGGTGATGCCCTTCGAAGGGTCGGGGGAGGGGCGGCGGCTCGCATCGGCGCTGACGGGCATGTTTCGGGAGAGAATCAGCGGGACTGGCAAGTTCAAACTGGTGGATCCCTTTGCGTACAAGCCGGGCGAGGGGGTGGCGGACGCTGTTTTTACGGGCGCGGTCGCCAGCTATGAAGCGTGGGACAGTTCCCGTGTGGAGACGCGCGCTAGAAAGGGCGGCGAGGGCAAGACGGTGCAGTACCAAGTGACAGTCTATGAGCGGAGAGTGTCCATTGAGTTCACGTATCGCCTAATACGCGACAGGGACGGAGTCGCCATTGGCGAGCGGACGATATCCTGCGCGATGACGGACAGCAAAGAGAACAGGTCCGACCTGCGGTCTAGCGATGCTATGGCGAGGAGCGTCGCCGAAGGCGGGCTGGTCGGCTTTGCCCGTGAGATAGCGACTTGGATGTCGCAGGAGAAGCTGACGCTGGACAAGGAGGCGTCCAAGGACAAGGCGCTCAAGGTCAGGATGAAAGAAGCCGGCGCCTTGGTGAAGGCGGGGAATCTGAAAGCGGCGCGGGACGCCTACGCCAGAATTTACGCGGAGACGAACAGCCTGGCGGCGGGGATCATCGCGGCTTTTCCGGCGGGTTCGCGGGTTTCTTTGCTCAACATATCCACGTCCGCGAAAGACAGGGTTGATGTGGTTATCCGTGAAATAACGGCGACCCTCATGTCCGGCGGCGTAATTGTTCTGGACCGGGAGAATCTGGACGCCATAAACGCTGAGAAGCGGTATCAGGCTTCAGGGGAGGTGGGGGATGATTCGTATGTGGACGTTGGCCGCATGCTGGGAGTGGAGTCCATCGTAACGTTTTCCATCGCCGGTTCGGGCGGTCAACGCAAACTTGCTATAAAGGCTGTGAGCGTTGAAACCGGCGAAGTTCTCTATAACGCCCTGACGGAAATATAGGGTGACGCAAACTTATCCGGAAAAGATGAGAATGCGCCCATGGCGTCGGTAAAGGCCGTGAGAAAACGGAAATGTATACGACAAGGGTCGGTATATTGGGAGTTATATGCAATTTGCGCTAAAAAATTTTATGAAATATATTGAAAAAATTAATTGTATGCGCTATATTATATATGGCGCAAATTAAGAATCATATACAATAG
The DNA here is from genome assembly GCA_031257675.1 of Treponema sp. Taxonomy (GTDB): domain Bacteria; phylum Spirochaetota; class Spirochaetia; order Treponematales; family Breznakiellaceae; genus JAIRKH01. The sequence goes on from JAIROG010000012.1 coordinate 35,623, forward strand.
GGGGTAGAATTTTGAATAAATATTTCTTGATGTTAGGCTTAATAGTTTTATCAAATAATGCATTCGCACAGAATTTTTCAGTATCAGTTGACCCTATAACATTTATTGGCACTTTATTGGCTTCGAACAATGATATAAGAAACATGTGGTTATGTACGGAATTGAATATGGATGCAAATAATAAAGAATTAGGTTTTGGCATTTTTGCCAGAGCCGACAGGTTCGCTTTGAGGACGCAATACCGATCATTTTTTAATAAAGAAAGACAAAGCGGTTTTTTTTGGGGTTTATATGGGTGTATTGAATGGAGAAAGATGTTTTGGATATACAATGAAAATAATAAAATTAATATAGGATGGAATTTTCCTTTTGTAGGAAGTGACAATGTGTATCATAGCGTTGGGTTAACCGGAGGATTTGATATTGGATTTAGAATTCGTGGAAAAACAGTAGGGGTAACGCCGTATATAGGGTTGGGCATCCCTCTGTTTTTTTGTTTTGGCGATTTGCCGCCTCAAAAAGATAGAGAGTTGTTTAATATTCAAAATATAATATTTAGAGCTTTTGATATAGGTTTAAGGATTGATTTCTTCACCAATAGAAATAAGTTGTGAAAAAGCGGAAACGGCGCATAATGGACTTTCAGGGTTTGCAAAAATGTGGTTGCGAAAAACCCCGGTCGGCCGGACTACGGCCTTTGCGGGGTTTTTCGCAACCCGATCCGCCTGCTGGCGGCGAAGCATATATACAGCCGAAACGTTATGCGCCATGCTTTAAACTCATGTGTATAAAAAGATATATACATATAAAAGGCTTAAAAAAATTTAAGGACATATAATATAATTTTGGATTATGGATATAGAAACATTTGAAGCGGCGATAAAAAATAAAAACTTGAAAGAATCGGTGTTTTTGGTTCTTTTGCATGAGGCGAAATAGCAAATGACAGCCGGATTCAAGCGGCAAGCGCAACACCCCGGCATTCGGCAAAAACCTCAGCAGGCGTCTTGCAATCGCGGACTTTAGTCCGAAAACACTTCATCGGCGTTGAATTAATTCTGCTCACAA
>JAIROG010000030.1 GCA_031257675.1 Treponema sp.
TTTACGGATTCCAGTGCCATCTGGAATTGACCGCGGAGCTGGTCGAGCTGCTGGTTGCGAATGATAAGGATATATGGCTCAACAATACGCGGCATCGTTTCATTCAGAAGCCGCAGGAGTTTCTGAATTACGATTATACGGAAATGAATGACTGTTTATGCCTGTTCATGGATAAGGTATCATCGGATATGAACAAGGCTCATATAAAGGAGACGCGGAACGGCGCATAAGGATTGGGTTCCCGGCAGGGATCGGGACAACATTGGTACAGAAGTGAACGTATGCAAAAGCCAAACACCTTTACGGCGCTGGCCGCGGCGTTCCTGCTGTTGGCGGGAAGGACTAGTCAATGTCCCCCGCGATACTTAGCGTATGGAAGCAAGGGAGGTTTAATGTGAGCAGCTCTTTATCCCGTGTAATAAGCGTTGCGTCAGAAACAATGGAGGTAGCGGCAATGATAGAATCCGGTAATTTTTTGTGTGTCTTACGGCGGAACTCAACGGTTTTTTTCTTGATCTCTTCGGTCAAAGGAACGATTTCACGCCGCTCTAAAAATAGTTTTATTTTTGTTTCCTGTTCTTCACCGATGCGGGGGAAGGATAACAGTTCAAGTTCTGTAATGACGCTTATTATTTGTTCCATGTCTGTCAGCGCCTCTTTGAAGGCTTCCAGCGGGATAACGCCGTTGAATAAATCCATAATAGTATTGGAGTCAAGGACAGCTTTACCACTCATCGCGCATTTTCCGTACAATTTCAACGCTGTCGCCGTTCCAGGGACTGTGTTCCCTGAAGCGTCCAAAGAATTCATCAAGGTCATCAATGGTCTTTGCCGGCTCCGGGGGATTTATGAACGTAACAATCGCGTCGCAAGGACCCTTAACCGGAAGCGTTTCCGTGGGAATAATGACAGCGCCGTTAAAACGGGCTTTTATCGCGTACATAGGCGGCATCCGTATGTGAATAATTCGTATTTTATTATACACACTAATTCCGTGTCCGGCAAGATAGAATTTCAGGGGAAATTGTTTGGCAGGTAATCCGGGGACGAGAAAGTTTGAGTTCAGAACTTCACATGAGGGTTTTAGAACCGGCGTACTGGTAATTTTTATAGGAGATGGATTTTTAGGGTAAATTCAATGCCTTTTTTCTACATTTATCGCTAAAAGTAAAACCGCTGGGAAAACATGTCTTAGCCTTGACAAGCCAAAAATAGATACATAGAGTTGTGGGTAGAATTCATTTAACGTCGATGAAGTCTTGGGGATACAGGACACCAAGTCTTTGCCCAATCCGGGGATGTTTGCGCTAGCCGCTTGAATCCGGACCCTGCGGGCCCATACGGGCGGCGTTGATTTCATGATGGTGACAGGAGGGTAAATGATGGAAAAAACATCATGTGTTCAGGGTTAATCAGCATGGCGCCGGTTATGGGCGATGTTTCCGTACAGAACGGGGCGGCCCACGAGGGGAATTTCGAGATTAGGGACGGCGTACTGATAAAGTACAATGGTTTCGATGAAAACGTGGTTATACCGGAAGGCGTTGCCGCCATTGGCGAGAGCGTTTGTGCCGGTTGCGAAAGCCTGAAATCCCTGAAAATACGGCAAGGCTTACCGCTATTGGCGAGCGGGCTTTTGCCGCCTGCGTCAACCTGAAATCCCTGAGAATACCGGCAGGCGTTACCACATTATGCGACATTTGGAATGCCCAACTTTTCGCAACCTTGATAGAACCGCAAAACCAAAAAGACGCAATAAAAAACCTGAAAAATTCGACACGGCGGCATACGTGCCGCCGCTTTGTATGTAAAAAATCATACAAAAATAGTAAATCCTATAAATTATTCCCCTTGTTGGCCTTGTTTTTTTGTGCTATAATAAATTCATTGTATAAGAATTGGAGTTGAAAACGTTGGTTTTGGAGTTCGGAATAGAGAATTCGGTGTTAATAACCGCGATGCCGGAGTTCAGAACATGAGAATCGAAGATATAAACACCGAAGCCGGAGTTAAAAACATCGGCAATCGGAGTTGCGATCTTGAAAGATGGAGTTGAAAAGCAATATGGGAGGGTATAGATGGACAAGCAAAAGCCTATAACCGTTGTCTCGCTATTTTCAGGCTGCGGTGGCATGGATTTAGGCTTTGCGGGCGGATTTGAATTCCTTGGGCATAAATACAAAAAAAACGATTTCAATATTATATGGGCAAATGAAATCAACGCCGCCGCCTGCAACACCTATCGAAAGAATATTGGCGCTCATATCATTTATGGCGACATTCGAGAGACCATTGGCGCGTTACCTGAAATCGCTGATGTGGTTATCGGCGGATTTCCCTGTCAGGATATTTCTATCAACGGAAAAATGGAAGGCATTAACGGCAAGCGGAGCGGCTTGTATATGTTTCTTGTCGAAGCGGTGAAAAAGATACAGCCTAAAATGTTTATCGCGGAAAATGTCAAAGGGCTATTGCTCAAAACAAACGCCGCGTCTCTCAAAAAGATTTTGGAAGATTTTAACTCACTGGGATATACCGTTACGTATAAATTATATCACGCGGCGGACTATGGCGTTCCACAGACGCGGGAGCGTGTTTTTATTGTCGGGACGCGGGAAGATATAACGCCCTTTGCCCCGCCACCGACTTCATGTCAACAATATATTACGGTTAAAGAGGCAATCGGCGACCTTGAAACGATTCCTCCCGATGAGCAATTTAGCCATATATGGAGTTACGCGAATAAAAGCGCCGAGCAAGGCAATCGGAAACTCATCGCTGACCGCCCCGGCTACACTATCCGCGCCGAGTGCCACGGCAATATTCAATTTCATTATTCATTGCCGCGCCGTATTTCCATGCGTGAGGCGGCGCGTATTCAATCATTCCCCGATACATTTTTGTTTCAATCAAAATTACGCGAGACCGAGCGGCAAATCGGAAACGCTGTCCCGCCTGTGCTGGCATGGCACATCGCAAACGCGGCGCAAAACGCGATTATGAGTTGTAATAATGCGACAAAATGAATTTGAGCGAATTCTCGAAACGGCGTGTGTGAAACTTAGCGCCGAAGCGCGTGAAAAAATATTCTCCGCTTCCGCGCAATTTGAAAAACGGGCGCGGGAAGTTTTGCGCGATTTAACAGCGAAGTATCCTGAAATCGAAATAGATTTTAACCCACACCCGCAAGCCTTCCCCGATATTGCTGTGGGAAATTTCGGTGTCGAGGTAAAATTCACATTAGCTGATACCTGGCGCAGTGTGGCAAACAGCGTTCTTGAAACGAACCGTATCGAAACTGTTGAAAAAGTATATTTGATTTTCGGCAAAATGGGCGGAACGCCGGAAGTGAAATGGGACGACTACGCAAAAAGCGTTATTCACGTCCGTACTTCCCATGTGCCGCGCTTTGAAGTAGAAATATCAGCTGACCATTCGCTTTTTGAGTTAATGGGAATACGTTACGATGATTTTCGTATATCGCCAATGGAAGAAAAGATGCGCTATATCCGTGATTATGCGCGTTCCCGCTTGCAAAAAGGCGAGCGTTTATGGTGGCTTGAAGACAAGGAAAACGCCGAGCATACCCTGCCCATTCAAGCGCGATTATATGCTACATTGTCAACAGAAGAAAAAACAAAATTACGCGCCGAAGCGGTTTTATTATGTCCTGGAATTGCGCAATCAGGACGCGTAAAAAACAAATACGATGACGCGGTATTGTATTTGCTGACCTATCACGGCGTAATTTGTCATCAAGCGCGTGATTTATTTTCGGCAGGCAGTGTCGCCAAACCCAATAATGACGACGATGGCGGCATATACATTGAACGGGCTTTAAAACTTATCGAAAATGAAATGATAGAGGCGGCGCTGAGAATGGATGACGCTTTGTTTGTTGAATACTGGGGAGAATCCGCGCAGCCAAAACAGCGCATTAAAAAATGGCTTGAAAAAGTGGATGCGCTGGCGCGCGACTGGACGCCTTCAAACAGCCTCTTTCTGAGTTATACCGGGAAATGAAAGAACGCGCACAAGAAGTTACCCATAAAATAATGTCCGCCATAAAAAGCAAAGACACAAAACCTGAAGTGTTTTTTAGAAAAGCATTGTGGAAATGGGGTATTAGATATAGAAAAAACGTTAAACTATTTGGCAAGCCGGATATTGCTATTAAGAAATACAAATTGGCAATATTTATTGACGGCGATTATTGGCATGGAAATAATTGGAAAATTAGAGGCTTGCCTTCTCTTGAAGTAGAATTAGCCGCGTATTCTGATTATTGGCAAAAGAAAATTCGCGGAAATATTGAACGCGATAAAAAAGTAAATGATTATTATGAATCATTAAACTGGACGGTTTTGCGGTTTTGGCAATCGGATATAGAAAAAGATTTAACGGCTTGTATTGTTAAAACGATAGAAACAGTGAATGAAATAAAACAAAGCGCGGGGCGGCATCCATGCCGCCCCGCTTCGTAGCAGGTTTTTTGTTGCTAGGCGCCATAAAAGAAAGCGATGAGTTGTTTGGGGGCATTCCAAACTTCGCCTAACAGGACTATATGCGCTTCGGGGCCTAACGGCCCCTCGGCCTCCGCAATGGCTAGGTCATTCCGCTGCGCTTCATTCCCACGCTCACTCCAGACACATTTGGGCGGCACGAAACCCTACGGGTTTCTTTATAGCGCCGCCCAAACGTCGTAAACAGCCGGAACGTTAGTTTGTGAAATTATGCAATTGCTTGTATTATAATCAAATATAAATGTTTAGTTTTCTACAGTCTACAAATGGTCAACAAAATCCGTCTAAACCTCGCTTTTGCCCGTCTCTTATCGCCGCGGCGGCGTATGCGCGCCGTTTTCCCATCGGCCGCCCGGTCCGCCGCTTCTTGCGTCACCACCGTTTGGGCTTCCACAATTCGGGCGTCGCCGCGACGCTCATCGTGTCCCCTGACTGTTCCAGCGCGTAGAACCCGTTCTTGAGCGCGTAGTCTTTCACGCTGTCTCTGACAATCCCCCCCGCTATCGCGCCCAGATAATATCGCTTGTCATTATGAGCGTCAGCATAGTCCCGCAGGGTCTTCATGCGTTTAACGTGGTCTTTGACATCTTCGATTGACGGGTCCGCTTTAATCTCCACGACAAGCGCAGAGTCGCCGTTTTCAAGCAACACATCGACTTCCGCTATGATTTCACCTGTGTTTACGTCTTCATATTTGACGCGGGTATTAGTTCTACTAAAGGCGTAGCCGAGCGCCTTGAACTTCTCGATCAAATTCGGAGACACTAAATGCTCGACTAACTCGCCGAAGCGATTGCCCAACTTCCCCATACTCTTTTGGAGTTCCTTCATGCGCCGGTCCGTCTCCTTCATGCGCCGGTCCGTCTCCGCGCCGTTCTCTTTCAAGAACCGCTCGGTCTCTTTATGCTGTTCCGCAAGCTCTTTGACCGCCCTTTCAGTCTCTTTGTGCTGTTCAGTAAGCTCTTTGTGCTGTTCAGTAAGCTCTTTGTGCTGTTCCGCAAGCTCTTTGTGTTGCTCTGCCGTTTGTTCCGCAATTCTTTGTATGGCAGCCCAGACCCGCTCAAAGGTCAGCCCCATCTGCGGTTGTATTGTCTCTTCCATGCCCTTCTCCTCTATTTTTTCAATCTACGCGCCCATACCGGGGCGGCTGTCTGCCCGCCCGGCAACGCCGGGATTTCCCTAATCGCGCCGTAGCTTCCATCTCTCCAAATTCCTGCCGCCACGCCCGGCGCCGGGCGATCCGTTCAAGGGTCTTCATGTGAAACGCCGGGTGAACGCGGCGGTGGCGGCAGCCGGCGCGAGCGCCCGCAGGCGGCGATGGAAACCCGCCCGAATTTGAGCGAGGAGGGGCCGCCAGCGCGTCCGACGGCGTTTCATCGTGAAAGTTTCCGTCAAGCGGCTTGCGGGGCTTCCTCGCGCGTTTCAGGGTTTTCACAAGCGACCCTCCGGCGCGTCAAAATGCCCGCGCCCGTCTGCCGCTCCTCCTCTTTAATAAAACAATAGATTTATTATTTGTCTATTATATATATTCTTTTTAAAAAAAAGAATATATATAATAGACCAGGTAAACATACGTATAGCGGCAAGCGTTCACCGTAAAATTTGCGCGCCCTGAAACGCCGCATTGCTCCGAATTTTGGAAACAAGCTCTTTTGTCACGCTGAAATCAGGCGCGGACAGCCTCCACCGTCTTTTGCGCCGGCAACCCCATCCGCTCATAATATTCATTGAGCCGCCATGTTCCGGTCAAGAAAACCTGCTTTGTAAATTCAAGCTCGTCTTCAGGAGAAAGGGGTTTTGTTGAAAAGAATATCTGCGGATTATACATGCGCTCATTCAAACATTCTATAGCTTCCCGAGTCTCCATTATCTCAAAACGCGCCAACATGTCGTCAAGAATCTCTCTTGTCTTGCGCGTCCTGATTGCGGCGACCGCCGCCTCCTTGTTTTTCATGGACAATCTCCCTTGTCGTTTATTATCGCCGCTTTCCCGCGCTTGTCAATAACAATATGTCTCATTCTTAACCTTTATTTGCCTTCTCTTTCCATATGCCATACACACGTATACCTTATCTCCTACAAACCATGCGGACTTCACTATACGCCGCCCGCCCTACCGCCGCATCCACCACGCCTTCGGGTGTATGCCGCCATTCGGGGTTTTCTTGCGGATTATCGCGTCATTTTAGAAAGTATGTCCGGGTTGTCCGCGGCGTATTTCAAAACGTCCGCCATAATGCCGGTATAGCCGGCGCCCATTGTTTTATAACTTTCCAAGACATCCGGGTCAATGCGGATAGTTACCGACTTTTTCTTTTTACGCCGGTTGCGCTCCGCCGCCAAATGAGCGAATTCCTTTAAGGCTTCCGGGGGTAACTCCGGCAAGCCTCAAGGTTTATCGGATATTTGGCCGCCTTCTTTATCCGCTTGATAACATCTTTAGGTGGTTTTGTACCAACCGGAACCGTCGATTTGATAATACCCATTGTACGATCTCCTTTCCGCCTTTGTTGCCA
>JAIROG010000058.1 GCA_031257675.1 Treponema sp.
ATTGTGGATATGCAAAACCGTAGACGGGATACTTGCCTCCGCTCATCAGATAGTACAAATGATGAAGACAACCCTTCTTTCAAAAAGTTCCATCCTGGAATTATGTACTCCTAAACCCCCTCCACCATAAACAGTTTCACCTCAGCTCCTTCTGGAGGGATTTTTATGATTAAACCGGACAGCAGTGGTTTTGCATATCGAATCCTTATGACTTTACAATGTCATTTAAATGTTTCTATCCATGCATCAAATAGATAAAATCCTCTATACAATTATAAAATAATTGTCCCTACGATAATATAATGAAATCCTCTCACACCTCAAAACGTAAAAATCAACGTCAAAAAATCTCATGTCCAGCAACTGGGAGCCAAATCTAAGTTATCATGTGTATAATCGTGGGGGTTTTTTCACAAATGCGAGGCTCTTATCCTCCATTCTTGAGCATAGCTTGATGCTCATACGGGGTCAAGGTGATAGTATGAGGCGCTAAAGTCTGTAACACGACAGAAATTTGCCCATGAACCTCCGTTATGGTGGCATACGATATGGCGGTTGCGTGTCTGTCGTTCTTCATAAGCCCTTCTTTAGGTTATATTAACCTATAATATCATAAACAACGATTGTCAACAAGCGTCTCCGTAGGTGGTTGGAGGTGCGGGCGATGCCCCCACATAAAAAGTGGCGTAACCCGCCCGCCTCTCTTGCCCTCTATCGATGCATTGTCCCGGGTCGGTCTGTAAGACAGCAGCATTTGTGGGCAATTTTCAAGTCTCAAAACGATAAGTTTTCATCGAAGGCATACCCTGTTATTTTACAATTATTTGTTGACGGCAGCCCGCCCTCATTGTTGGCGATAAATTCCCCGCGTCATGGAAGACGCGGCGCGACGATAAATTTAGGGCAAAACAGTTTTTTTTACGCTGCACTTTTATTCGTTATTTTTCAGAGAATGTTTATTTCTATATCTTTTAGGCATAATGGCGCATAACAAGATATATGGGAACAATTATTGCTGACAGCGACATAGATCAAGTTTTTGATTTCTTGACTGAAGACGAAGTTGAAAAAGCCGTTCACGAACAGAAAAAGAGAAATAGAGAATTACGACAACAGGTTAAAGACAACGCTGACGCCACATTTGCGGCGAAATTAGAAGCGTTGAGAAATAAGAAAGAAATATTAAACTAAAAAAGACAGTTGTAAAAATAATTGTTGGATTATGCCGCATACTATTGCCCATATTATTGTCTTGGTTTTTGGACAATATGATTAATCTTATTTAGAAAACTTTCAGATGGACAGACAGCAAGAATATCGTCCATTGTTTCCATTATAATGGACTTGTTCAACAACCCGGTTGGTTATTGAACAACTCTAATATTTATTATTTCAACGATTTTATCGATTGTAGACCACAAAGAAGTCGCTGTGACGCCTTTCATCAGGAAAGTTTATGAAAGAATTGAAAAAGACGCATATAAGAAAAGGAGATTTATTCGCTAGACTATTAATAGTATTGGCTCAAGGATTAAGGAATTGGAGAAAGAGTTAAATAGTTAATACGGAAAGGCGATTTATGCGTGTTTTTTGGAAACTGCCGCTAAAGTTGTAAACCCGCAGACAGACATGTTCACCTTTGTCGCCGAGTCGCTTTGAACGCAGGGCGCAGCCCTGCTTCCGCAAGTTCGCCGAAGGCGACCCGCGCCGGGGTACAAGCCGGCGTGTGTCCTCCGCGAGGGATAGCAGGAGCGTAAGTCCGCAGCGAGTGGCCGGCGCTGAATCGGCCGCGACTTTCCTTTTTCCCTTCGCTTCCCCCCCGCTTGCTTTGTCGCGTTCTTATACACTGTCATATCCCGACTAGTAAACCGCCGCTCATGCGGTCTGGAAAGGAGTTTCTGCAACGAAAAATGACCGGCGCAAAGATGCCATACCGAAGCCGCCTTGCGCGGGTGTACGGCCAGATTGCGGCTGTGAAGGCGGCGCTTGCGCCCTATACCTTCGCCCTGACCCCGCGGAACGCCACGCTCAAAATGGGAGGCAAGAGTCTCGCTTTTGTGGAAAAAACATGCCCGCCGGAACACGTTGATGAAAAAGACAAGGAAGCGCCAAGAAAAAACAGCCGGCGTATTCTTTTTTTCCAAAATATGCTATAGTTTGCGTGTAATTTCTTTGGAGGCGGATGTTGGAGAAACGCGGAGACAGGCGGAAACCGGAGAAAAGGCGTTCCCCGGAAGAGTTGCCCTCTGCGGCGCGCAGATCGCGTTTCGCTTGATTTCCCCGCATTCCGCCACACTAATTAAGGAGCAATCTATGTCAGTAAATATCCCCGCCCGTTCGGACGTTGACATTCAGGACACATGGGATTTGTCAACATTATTCGTCAGCGATGGCGCATGGAACGCCGCGCTTGCGGAATTCGAGCGGATGACGGCGAGAATTCCCGCGTTTCAAGGAACGTTGGGGCAAAGCGCGGAGAAACTTGCGGATTGGCTTGATTTTGCCAAAACATTCGGTGTTCTTGAAGAGCGGCTCGGGTATTACAGCGAATTGCGGCAAACTGAGGACGAGGGCGATGGCGCCGCCCGTACCATGACCGGCAAGTTTATGATGGCGGCCGCCCGCGCGTCGGTTGCGTCCGCGTGGGATGCGCCGGAAATACAGACTATTCCCGATGATGTCATGCAGGCGTTTTTGCGGCATCCCCGTATGGCGGAATACCGCGTCTATGTACAGAAACTGTTGCGTTTCAAACCCCATGTGTTGAGCGAAAAAGAAGAGCGCCTGATCGCGCTCCACAGCGAGGGAGAAGGCGTGGCTCGGGACGCCTTTTCTACGCTTACGAATGTCGACCTTGATTTTGGCGTCATTGCGACTGCGGAAGGAGATACGCCCCTTTCCCAGTCAACGTGGTCTGTGTTCATGGAGAACCCGGATCGTAATGTGCGGAAACGGGCGTATACGGCGTTTTACCGGCAATTCGACGCGCACAAGAACACGCTCGCCGCCTTATACAGCGGACAGGTCAAGCAAAACGTGATCCGCGCCCGCGTCCGGGGATATGCGTCAGCGCGGGACGCGGCGCTTTTCCCTGATAATGTGAGCGGCGGGGTGTACGATAATCTTGTCTCAACAGTCAACGCGAATCTTGAAGCCTTGCACCGGTACTACGCGCTGCGGAAAAAGAGCCTGCGCGTACCGGAGTTGCGCCATTACGACGTATATGCGCCGATTGTTGACGCATCGCTCATGCCGCGCAAGAAAATTCCATGGAACGAGGCGGTGGACATGGTGTCCAATGCGCTTGCCCCCTTGGGCGAGGAATATGTGGCGACGTTGCGCAACGGTCTTCTAGGGCGCTGGGCTGACCGGTACGAGAACAAAGGCAAGCGATCCGGCGCTTTTTCCGCGGGAAGCTACACCGGAGACCCCTACATCCTCATCAACTACAAGGAAGATTCTATCCGCGATGTGTTCACCCTCGCCCACGAGGGAGGGCATTCCATGCACTCATGGCATTCAGCGCGGGCAAATCCCTTCATGCACTACGGCTACACCATTTTCGAGGCGGAAGTGGCGAGTACGTTTAACGAAGACCTTCTCTTCCGTCATCTGAAAAATACGGCGCAGGACAAGGCGTTTAAAGCATATATCGTGAACAAGCGGGTTGACGATCTGCTAGCGACGCTGTACCGGCAGACCATGTTCGCCGAATTCGAAAACCGCGTTCACGAGTTGGAAGAGTCAGGCAATCCGCTTACGGTTGACGCGCTGCGGCGCGAGTACCGCGTCCTCTTGGAAAAGTATTTTGGTCCTGACATGGCGCTTGAGGAAACCAGCGATCTTGAAAGTTTGCGCATACCGCATTTTTACAACGCATTTTACGTATACAAATACGCCACCGGCATTTCCGCGTCTCTTGCCCTTGCGGAGCGGGTACTTTCCGGCGGGGAAAAAGAGCGGGAGGACTACTTCACGTTTTTGAAATCCGGCGGCTCGCGTTTCCCCATCGAAAGCTTGAAAATCGCGGGCGTTGATATGGCGAGGCCGGAGCCGGTGCAAGCGGCCTGCGGCATTTTCAGCGCTCTGGTACAAGAACTGGAGGAACTGCTGTAAGCCGCCTGACGCGGCGCGGGAGGTTATAATGTCGCTTGCCCCAGTATCCAGCGACCGTTCGCGCCATGTGGAATCAAGTGAAGAAACGAGGCTGGCAGACAAGGCGCGATAGACAAGCGCCGAAACCATCATGTCCAGTTTGTCATGCCTTGCCCCTATCCACCCGCGCCGTTTTGTGGCGGCGGGGACCGGCGTTTTGGCATTGCCGCCGTCCTATCCCCGCCGCGTTTTTTGCAACGCTCAATGTCATTGCGCGCGTTTCATATAGATTAGATAATTTGTTCCCATTCGCTTTCCAAACATTTGTTTTTTCCATATACTTTTTTATATCCTAATTTTTCATATAATTTCAACGCGCCCGCATTCGTGTTCGCCGCTTCTGATATATAGCTGTCATATTCAGGCAATGTGAATATATGATTTATTGGACTTGTTCAACAACCCGGTTGGTTGTCTCACAAGTCTCGCGGATTTGGCGTATTTTTTGCAAAAATACGCCAAATCCGCCCGTTTTTTAGCGGAAGTTGTTCAATAACTGAAGTTATTGAACAACTCTATTATATAAATCCCTGTTAATCTCTGTATATATGCCATTTATAAAATCGGTGAAATAAAAAAACAATTATATTTATTTATTAATAATACCCCATTTTTTTAATTTACAATCGCAATCAAATATTACATTTGTATCTTTCTTATTATTATAAACTATAAATACCGGAAATTCTTCTAATCTCAACCAATATTCCGCTTTGTCTGTTATGTTTTTCAAAAATATTTTAGACACTTCATTACAAAACATATAGTAATTTTCTTCTGTAAAAATATATTTTATGTCTGTCATTTCAATAGATCACTTATAAAAATTGATATGACAAATACATATAGGAAATTTTAATGAGTATGCCAATCTAATTATGCCAGAATTTAGTCCAAGATTTAAGTTGTCAATATTAAAATAAAATATTTTTCTCTTTATCCCGTCATTTTCCATTCCATCAATAAAAACAATTATAATTGCATTATTTTATAATAATATTTTTATATTAATAAGAATACTTAAATCACCGCTTTTTAAGGCAATAACGCGACGTTTAAATTTACCATCGCTGAACAAAACCATTTTTTTTATAATAACTGCCGTCATTTTCTGTAACAATGCAAATTTTTCTCATATCGTAGACTGAATTCATAATAAATTTTATTATATATGACATATTAACATGAAAAGATATAATTATTATCCCTTTTTCAATAATAAACAATTTTTTATTCTTTATCTTAGCATATGGTGTTATCAAATCATCATACTTTTTGTAAATAATATGAAAGAGTGAAAATATAATATTTCTTGTTGCATTCTTTTTATTTAGCATTGTCATTGTAAATTTACATAGAGATTGTGAATCCGTGAATCAGTATAGATTTTAGTGTAAATACATATAGTATAAATAATTAATACCTCCACATCACCGAATGCCCGTGTAAATGAAAACCGGCGCATTTGCCTGTTTTTGGGCTGTTTTGGGCTTAAAAAAGGCGTTTTTTTGGGGGGCGCCGTCACATACCCCGCCATATTTTTACACGAGTTTGAGAGAGCCTCCTTAAACCCGTGTGAAAATAACCAATAAATAACCGATAAAAACCTATTATAAATTAGAATGGGAAGAGCAGTAATTGAGCGTGTCCGTCCGCTTTATCGCCCGCTGTCCGTTTATGTCTTTTGTCGCCTTTAGTTTTCCCTTGTGGATAAGCCGTAGAAATAGTAATGAGGTGAACACGAAAAAAGCTCGCCGCGCTCCGGATAGACAAAACACCGGGGAGCGTGTTTATATAGTTTTCGTACTCCTCGCTTATCATAGTCTTCAAGTCCTTCCGAGAAAATCCTGTAGTCTTTCCCGACAGAGGCGCTTTCAACAGCGTCCATAAGGATCAGGTATTGAGCTTGGTGACAAGCCAAGCCGAGTCGGGCCGTTGCCTCTTTAATGGTCATCAGCATGCCGCGCATCCTTTCCGTCCGGGTTGCATCCGGCTTTTTCCGTGATGTCCCGCAGCGCGAGGATAAGTTTTTGCGCGTTTTTGCGTTCCAAGAAGCGAATGTCGTCAACTTTGCCGATGCGCTTAATGAGCCGCCGCAGGCTGCGTTCGTCCTGCTTGCCAGGTCCCACAGGACTCTTATGTAATACTCCTGCCGCCCGCTGATATAAGCGGGGCTGCGCCTGCTACAGGGGGCGGTATTAACGCCGTTCCGAACCTCGTTTGAAACAAGCCCAGATCGGAAAATGTATTCATAATGATATTGAATTGAGCGTCCGTCATAATATCGGCGGCGCTTTCAACGCCAGCGCATGACAAAATGCTTCTGTACGCATCCTCGTCAAGGGCGAGTTGTTTTTTGCCACGTGGAATAAGGGCTATACGCCTATTATTGATTTGACCCATACGACACTCCTTTTGGCCGCTCGTCAGACCCTGCCCGCCGCGGCAGGATGACTCCCGCCGTGAGCGGGAGTTTCGCTTATGCAAAATTAAGACAGCAGGGCGTAACGTCCGGCTGTTGTGTCAGATAGATGCGATGTCGAGGGGGATTTGGCTGTAACTGCCGTCTTCCTGACGTTCATAGAAACGCAGGTAGGTTTTGCTTGAGGCGACCTGAACGCTGTCGGAGATCGCCCGCATAGCCTCGCGCCACTCTGCGTATTCTAAGGCGGCGGATCCCCAGAATGCGGTTTTTGTTGATGTCGCCCTGCTTATCAACGTAGAACACGTCCTCAACGAGCAGTTTAATTTCCGAGCGGGAGCCGTCCGCCCACGTGGATGCGGTTGTCTACGAAGGTTTTCGCCACTGTAATTTTTCGTTAAACTGGATGGTGTCGTTGACCGCCATTTGCAGTTTATATCGCCCGTCGTAGGTGGCGAGCGAAATGTTGCCTTTTTTTCCGCCCCACGAAACCTTGTGCTGTTCGGAGGAGAGGGATAAAAACGTCTGTATTTCCTCCCATGCGTTTGATTTGAATTCGGCGAGCGCGTCCCGCGCCGCGAATGTCCGCCGCATAACCGATTTAACGGTCTAGTCGCGCAGTTTGTCGATTGCGCTTACATGTTCCGCGGGGACGTGCCGTGTCTGACTGTCGGTCATATAATCCATGATAGACTCCTTTAGGTCTCTAGGACTCTGTAAAAAAAATAGGCATACCGGAGGCGTTGTACACGACGATGCGCTCCCCGATATTCGGGACGTATTCCCTGTCCACATACACCGTCCGCCCGCAATAGGAGAGGAGGCGGGCGTCGAAATAGGTTTTGCCGTTAAACGTTACGGCGCAGCCTGCCACCGCGCGGGGTAGGCTTTCAGGCGTAGCCGTCCTCGGCTTCAACGGCGGCGTAATAGCGCTCCACCGCGCTTTGTATTTCGAGCGTCATTCCGCCCGCGCCTTTTCCAAACCCCGCCATTCCTCAAGGCTTACAAGGTTCAGCGCCGGTGCGTATCGTTGAGTTTTGCGGTCGTACATGAGGAGGGACGTTCTGTCCTGCTCGAAGCGGTAGTTTTTGAGGGGCGCGCCCGATATGGTGGGCATGGAGAACACGGAGTCCCATGAAGGCGCTCCGTTGGAGCCGCTTCTTCCCCCTTCCGTGATGTTGTACTCCTGTTTTACCCGCTCTTTCCCGCCGTTGAGATCGGCGATGGTCTTGCCCCGGATGGACTCCGGATCGTCCTTGAACCGCTTGTACATTCTGATATGGCTGTCGGCTGTCCGGAGTGAAAACTCGAAATTATCTCTTACGAAGTCCTTCTTGATTTCGGAAAGCGCTTTGCCAATCTGGAAGGACAGTTCCGCGCCTTTAGCCATTATGTTACAAAACTGGGCGTGCGCCTTGTTTATCTTCTTGAAGTAGTCTTTGGCAAGCTCAACCGCGTCGGGCAGCGCTTTAAGGAGCGCCGTCCCGCCGTCTTGTTTCGGCGTTTCGTCCGCGTATCGGCGCAACCCCACCGCGTCCAGCTTTTTGTAGGGTAAGTCGAACCCTGTCCTTAACACAGCCATAATCAACTCCACCTCTTGATGATGTGGGCCGCCGCGGTCTCAACAACGTCCGCGCTCACGGTCTCAAGCTTGTTTCCCGCCATAACGTCTTGGTGCCGCTCAATGATTTTGACGAACTGCCGTGCGTCCGTTTTCGCCATCTTGTAAATGGCGGCGATTATATCCTTGTCCACGCCGCCCCGCAAGGATTCCGCTATCTTTGCCGCGTCTTTCTTCGTCAGCCCGCTTAACGGCAGGTATATCCCGATGCGGCTTTCAAGCTGGCGGCGGTCGTTTTTCAGGTTCTGTATGGCGTAGGCGAGGCGGGGCAGTCCGATTAACACAAGCCCGCTCCGCCCCGGATCGTAGACAAGGCGCCTTGAGAACTCAAGCGCGTCCGCCTTGAGGCAGTCCGTCTCGTCGAGGATGACCGCCATATTCCGGTCGGCGGCGCGTTCGCGGTGTTTTGTATCAGCGGCGTTTGGTTTTGCCGCTTCCGGCGTCGTCCACGATAAGGGCAATGTCGACGTTGGCGTGAGACATGGCGACAGCCTGCGTAATGCGGTTTATCTGATCCGTCTCGATGATGGGGACGCGCTTTCGGGCGTGGGACTGTTCTATGCGCGCGAGCCACCGGGCGATACTGTCCTCAAGAGCGCTCTCGTCTTATGAAAGTGTTCCCGGCCCTATAATATGCGGCCACGCATAGACTGCGCTCTTTTTGACTTGGCAACCTGTCCCCGTGCTTCCCGCTCTTTCGGCTGTACCCCGGCCTTAGCCAGCTTGCGGCGGGCTAAGGCTTTCGTCCAAAAATGACGCCGGAAGCCTCCAAGGTCATTTCTCAAATCGCCTGACATACCCTCGATCTTAAAACGGCGGCTGTAAAGACGGGTGATTTGTTTGGCGGTTGCGCGCTGGCATCAGAGGATGTCGGAATAAAACGGCGCCCGTTCATTTCAGTCAATACAAACCGGACCGTTCTCTTAACCGGTTTCCATAACGCATCAAGACAAAGAAATCCGACCCGCTGATCTTTGTTATGGATTTTCATGACGGCGTCGGCAAGCTCTTTCCGTCGTGTCCTGAAGTTCCAAGTGATATTCTTTTCCCGTTCATCCTCGTCCTCCCCCCGCTTGGAGGGAGCGTTTTTATGAGACGGGGGCGTAAAGCCCGCCGCGTTTTTCTTCGCGCGAGTGATAATGCGCAACAACCGCATCCCGTTTTTATCGGGGGACAGCGCGGTGGTGTCCGGCATGGTTTTGCTGAAAAAACAGGCGCCGCACACCCAGTCAGCCCCTTCCCCGGCTGTTTGAGCGGCGTCTCCCATCATGTGGGCCATCTTTTCGACAATGCTCCCTCCGTTTGTCTGCGCCGCGCTTTCATGTATTTCCGCCATAACCGGGACGCTTCGGATATGTCTCCCGGCTTCAGCGGCCATGCTGACGACGCCAAAATTATGCCCTCTATATATTCGCCCTTTCCGGAGTTTTGTGATTCCTGACGCCACTTCCGGACGCGGGGCATCCTCAGCCCTTCCTTATCGCCGGATCATGGGCCATTGCCGGACGGATGAGCGTATGACACGAGGTTTCCGCCGTGAAGGCCGCCGGACGGAAAAACCTCAGAGTGGCGGCATAGAGTTCATGACTTATTTTCAACGCCGCCGCCATTGAGCTTATCCCGCGCGCGTCTCCCTTGACGATAGAACCGATCACACAACGGGAAAAGCATGCCCAGCTTTTTTGCGGTTGAAACATTCTTGGAATTCGATTAATATGGAATTGATAAACTGGATCTCTGAAAATCCCTCCCTGCCATTCGGTGTTGTGTGGCAACTTTGCCTTACAGCGGGTCTCAAATTCTTTCTTATAAAAATGGTACTACAAAAAACTTAATGGTATAAGAATTTTACAGATGGGATATAATCACCATTTTTAGATCGTTACTATGAAATTTGTTAAGTATAATAGAAATCTTGTTGCAGATCACTCAACAAGTCAGGATGTATAGCTTTCCATCCAAGTTCTTTTTGTGTCCATTGACTATTCGCCGGAGTATTTAGGGATACTACTTGACTGAACACAGAGAGTCTTTTCCAGCTTTCAAATCCACGTACACTTTTTAACGGAAGTTCTAATTTTTCACTAATTGCAGTAGCAACTTTTTTTACAGGAATACCTTCTGCCACCGCATGATAAACCGATCCGGCTTTGCCATTTTCCAGAGCCAATCGATATAAGCGCGCAACATCAAAACAATGGACTGCGGGCCATATATTAAGGCCATCGCCTACATAATTGACCTGTTGATTCTTTTTCGCATAATTAAAATAGGCAAATCTCCCGCTTTGCCGGGGGGGGGGGGGG
>JAIROG010000103.1 GCA_031257675.1 Treponema sp.
GGTTGCTTTAAACCGAATTGGCAATAAATCCCCGGTTGTTGCTTTATACCGCAACCGAAAAAGCTCCCCACAATGGTTGGGGCGTTTGGTAAATAACCCCCCCCCCCCCCCCCGCACGAAATGCTCGTCTCAGCGGAACCGCAACTGGTTTCGTCAAGCCGGGCGGCATTTCATGGGTTGACGTCTTCCCGCCGGATAATTCGCTCCTCGTCGTTTTCCACGACGGTGATTTCGACCGTCGTCTTATCTAGCCCCCCATCTTTCGCCGGCTTGCCGTCCACTTTGGAAACCACCATGCCAGGCTCAAGTCCAAACATCCTATGGGCGGCGCTGTTTTCAATTATGTCGATGAGACCCACCGTCCCATCGGGCAACACGCCGTAGGTCAATACCCCAGATTCCGGCGCCTTGTCGAACCAACTGTAAGGGACATAGCGCCGCTCCTCCGGCGGAACAATTGATTCGTAATACACGGCGGACGTCTCGTGATCGCGCAATCTGGTGAGATCCAACAGCAGGTCGTAATTTTGTAGAAACCCAATCCCAATCGCCCCTATATAAGTTGCAATATGAGAGTTGGTCAACACAAATTTGTTTTCCAGCCGCTCGTCAAGAATTGCTATTGAGCGGGTTTTCACGAAGCGGATGTCTTTAACAGGATCCAATGACAACACCTCCTCGCCGCCTTCCTCAGACTGGAGCGCGATTGATCGGGGAAACCGCAATGATGCCGGCACACCGGTGTCTATCTCAAAATCCACCTCCTCTCCGTCAATTGCGACCGGAACGCAGAGAAATTCCTCATTGACTATTTCCGCCGGGACGGATTGGACGTAACGCTCCGGCTTTTTTTTATGGAGAAAAATAGCTTTCTTTGAAAAAGAGATTTCAACCCAATACCCTTCAAAAATAGTGAGGCCGAGAAGCCCGTCAACACCTTCGACGCCAATCAGTTGCCGCTTCATAATTTCAGGAACGTCGATAATCATTGAGTGAGTTTTTAGCTCGACGCCCCCCACGATCATCTCATCCAGCCAGTACTTTTTTGTCTCAACAGTAGCATTTAAATGGGGAATATTAACTATATCGTCATCTTCAGCAACGGGAGGCAGATTGTCAAAATTTATGTTGGCAAAGGAGCCATACGCGCCGCTGTCCCACATAAACCGTCCTTTCGCTCCGTTTATCTCCGCCTCTAAAATAATCCTCCCGTTTTCTAAAGAAAAAGGAATCGCCCGCTCCATAGATTCTCCTTTGCTATGCCTGCAAGAACATAATATGACCACCAAAGACGCTATAATCCCAAACAACAAAAAATGCAACTTGGCATGTCTTAAAAACATAAAAACTCCTTTTTAACAACAACACTGATCCAATCCCAAAATTTCAGTTTTGGGATTGGATCAACCGGCCTGATTTCTTTACAAATTGCTGCTAGCCAGAAAAGGGGTTACCACCCCACAGTAATCGAAACGCTAACAGTTGCGCCGAAAATAGACCCACTGATGGTAAGTGAAATATTAAAACTCCCTCCATTCACGAAGAACAGCTCGTCCGCCGTCAACGCCGAAAATCCGTTTGATTGCTCAAACGCTTCCATTGCCATTCCGCCATAGCGCCGGTTTTATACGGATTCCGGCTACATTCTTATGGTCTCATCTTTATAAGCGCTTGCAAAAAAGAACGTTAAATCTAAACTTATTTGCGCAAAAAATTGTCCTTTTCTCTCATTATTGTATTTATATCCCATCTGAATTTGCAGGAGTTCAAAGAAAATTGGCAAATCAAGACCGGAAAATCTCTCGAACGCGCCTCTCACGGAAAAGACAATTCCCGCCGTGATCTCAAAAACATCCATGTTTGTAACGCAAAGCGCGTTTACTCCCAGAAACGGACCAAGAAGGAAATGTTTGTTTTTAAGAAAATTATAATACACGTGGCTGTTTATTAACGTTAAAGTGAAGTTTTCAAGGCTCCCTAAATTTGTCTTCGCGCCATCAAGCGAATCGTCATAATCAAGCGTTTTTCGAGCGAGGGAGTCGACATGCCATTTAAATATAAAAGGCGAAAAACTCATCCCCGCGCCTCTTCCTTGCAGATTGAAATCCAAGAATTTTAAAGACATATAATAATCAATGGAAGAAAAATCTGTATCCAAGCCGCCTGACACATTCCCTAATATTAAATAGGCGTTTTCCAGCCCCCGCAAGCCTTTGTGACTGAAAACAAGCGACAGCAATAATAATAAAATTTTCCGCATCCCTCTTCCCCTATGACGGCAAGAATTAATTCCTAATTAACAATTTTGATTTTATCCTCGCCATTTTCTTCGCGCCGCTTTCATCTTTATATTCTATCTTTACAGGATCATTTGACGAGAATATTCTTATCGCATAGTCTTTTGACACGCCTCCGGCGTCGTATGAATTTATTTTGGTTATTATATGACCCGGACGCAGTCCGGCTTTCCACGCGGGGCTGCCAACAGCTATACCTGTAACCGCCACGCCTTCCTCATTGTAAATGAAAGAGGTCAAGCCGCTCCTTTTCACTTCTTTTCTGAAAAACATGTTGTAAAAAGCGTCCGGCAACAGCGGACTGTAATACAATTCGCTTTCAAACGGATCGAATACAATGTCATAGTGTTGTAACAATTCCAAGCCTATCACTCCAACCTCTTCTCCGAAAAGCCTGTTGGTCTCACAAACGACGTTATTATAAGTGTGTCCGAATAGGGAGAAGCCGGCGCTCTTGAATACGGCGTACTCCTTATAATATACTGCGCCGCCAACGGCGACTTTAAATGTATTCTTTGCGTCTATGCCGCTCAATATTTCATCTGGAAAAGATATTGTGCCGTTTGAGCCGGTGTCTATCAAAAAAACATAAGAATTACCTCCTATTTCTATTTTCACATAAGGCAGGGGAAATGAAGACGTATAAGGCATGCTCTCATTATAATTTTCCGGCAGGGAATCATGAAATTTAATTTTCTTCTCAGAAAAAGAGAACTCGACATACGCCGTGTTGAAAACACACGGATTGATGATGCCGCGTGTTTCTTTTGGCATGAGATCTATAATATGTTCAGGCGGTTTTATTACGCTGAATGTTCCGTTGATGGTCACATTTCCTAGATATATAGTGTCAACCTTATATCTCATGGTGTTAAACGTCTCTCCAAGCATCTGAAATTCAAATGGCGCCTCATACGCCGCCTCCAAATTTGAGACGGGGCTGAACAACAGCATGTCTGTTGCGCCTGTGTCAATGGCATAGAATCCCGTCACATTGTTGACTGTGCCAAACACCAGCATTTTCCCATCGCTTACAGTAAAGGAAATTTCCCCGAGAACTTCCGCTTCTATAGTATATGAAAACAGTATAAACAGCGCCAGTATTAATAGTTTCTTGTACATAAATATGTCTCCTTCTTCTCCAAAAAATAACAAGAACTCTAAAAAATATAGTTCTTAGAGTTCTTGTAAATAAATTTCTTTTAACTTTTATTTAAAAATCAAATTTTACAGCGGCAGATACCGCATACTTTACCTGCCCGCTGCCCTTAGTGATTTCTGCGGCGGCACCGAGAACTATAGCAACGTTAGGCGCTACCGGTATTGTCGCCGTACCTCCCTGGAGACCTCCAACAGTAGCCGGAGCAAGATTAATACCTCCTCCAACAGTAGGCGGAGTAAAACTAATAGCTCTGCTATAATTATCACTCCCTCCATTCACAAAGAACAGCTCGTCCGCCGTCAACGCCGAAAATCCGTTTGACTGTTCAAACGCTTCCAATACCATAGTCATAATGATCTCCCTTGCCGTTCGCCATATAACCGGTTTATATGGAGGACGGCGAAAATAATATCGCCGCTTCGTACGAAACGGCTTATAAACAGACCGCGGTCTGGTTTATCCAGAAATAAAGTCCTTTATCGCCTCTTCATTTTCCGCCGTTATTTCTTTGATATAACCGTCATGCCCCCCGCTAACGCCCGCCGCCGGTCTCTCCCGCGCTATTTTTTCTGCCAACTCGCAGATGTCAACCTCATACGCGAGAAATCCCGCGTTGTTGCTGTACACCGGAACCGCAAGAGACCGCGCGAAAGGCTGCGGCGTTGAGGAAATCCGCGCCACTCCGTCTGTGAAATATTCGTCAAGAACACACTGGGCCGGAACAAACACGTTCCTGCCCAGCAAGAGCGCCGCGTACACTTCGCACGGGACAAGAAGCCCCCGCGTTGCGCAGACAAAGCCGTCAAACGAAGCGATCAAACTGACAATCTCATCAACGGTCATGTTTTTCCGTATAATTTCAATCTTGTCTTCCAGCCCCAGATCCCGGCTTTTTTGTTCCAGCCTCACGCGGTCGTATCCGCTCTTGAGCAGAACGCCGTAATTCTTGTTGAACTTCGACGCGGCGTTGTGCAGAGGAAAATTCTTGTCCGTCAAAACCGCCGCATCCGGGGTTTTTATCACCAGCCGGGCTTTGAGACCCTGGGAGACTGCGGAAGCGAATCCTTCAAGAACAAGGTCGACCCCGTCTTCCAAATAGCCCTCTTCCATAAAAACGCCGTATCTCAGCGTTTCGCCACCTTCAGGTTTTGGCGGATTGAGCCGGACGATTCTTTCCGCAAAACACTGTATGCCGAGCCGCTCGATAACGCTGAAAGGCAGTCGCTCGCTTTGCCAGCAGTTTACCGCGCTTTGCGTCTCTCCGCCCATAAATTCGTATTGCTGGTCCCGGATAATGACATTGTTCTTCCCGCTAGGTTTGATATACCCTAAATGTATGAGACTTTCCGACGCAAAATAGCGTATTTCGCACATGCCGTAATTAACAGTCATGCCGCCGGTCAGCGCGCCGCGCGCATCCTCCGGCAACAGGAAATCCTCATTGTCGAGGTTTTTCGTGCTTTTAACATCATTGAACATCACGTACGCGCCGCGCTTGCGCAGGGCGTATAAAAACAGCAGGTATAAAAAACGGAAGCGCGGGGAGAGCGCGTCTGGAATCGTCCCTACAAAAACGCGGCTTTTCCGCCGCTTCGTTTTAACAAGCCGGATACAGCCCCCGTTATCCAGCGCGTCCACGTCGTATCCGACAATTCCGCACAACTCGCCCGCCGGCTCGCTTTCCTCACCATCCGGTTTTTGCAGGTCGATTGTCTTGCCCGTCCGCAGCGCCTCGCTCAGCAATGAAAAACGGACTTCTTTTGGCAAATGGTAAAAAGCGCGGAGAATCAAGACGCTCTCGATTGATTCATCCTCGCAATCCGGCATATAAAGTCCGAAATGACATGTTTCGTTCAAGC
>JAIROG010000090.1 GCA_031257675.1 Treponema sp.
GATTTTTCGTCCGGGGCAAGCCGCCACGCGATGTTTTCGGACAGGTCAAGCTGGTGGGAATGGGGCTTTTCAAAAAAGACCGAGTAAAAGGCCGCGCCGTATACATCGAAACTGCCCAGCCCGCCTGCCGCCAGAGACCCTTGATACTCAACACGGGGGCTGATGTTGGCCTCCCCGCCGTCGGTTATGCCGCCGCCTTCAGCGCCCAGGGTAAAGCCGGGGTGCCGGGCGCTGTAGGCATAATGCCGGACGCTTTTCAGGCGGTAGATATAGTCCCCGACTCCCGTAATCGCGGAGACGGGCGCCGCTCCCCCGCCGCCGCCACCTCCCGGACCGCAGCAGTCCTGGGCGTATATAAAGCCTGTCAGAAAAATAAAACTTATAACCAATACTATTTTATTCACCCATACCACCTTGAAAATCAGGAAGCCGCCGCACATAGACATTTCACTAAACTACTAGGATTTTAGGAGATCCATGAACGCAAGCTCTGCCAACGGCAAGGCTATGGCGGCGGTTCCCCCTAAGCTAAATATAGGATTATATTAGTAATCCTATATATTTACTCAAGGAAAAATGAAAAGGTTGCGTTTTTTCTTGTATTTATTCGGGATGGTGCGGATTTTCTTCTTCGGCTTTGGTTATTTCGCAACGGCAGAACCGCGTCCCGCAGCAGAGCTTTATACCCACTTTGGAGGGGAGGCAAGAACCGGTTATCAAGGTGGTTATATGGTTGGCGGAAACGAAAAAAAGGAAGGCGCAGCAGGCCGCGCATACGCCGCGAACGGCCCGGCGGGTAATCCGGCCTTTTCGCACCCGTTCCGCCAGCGTAGTCCGATGCCTCCAGGCGGCGCGGGAACGGACCGTCCGGGCGGCGGCATTCATCGCCTCATCGCTCAGTTTTGGCGGAGAACGGCCCTCCAGGGCATATAACTCGTCTATCCTACGGTCAATAAAATCATCGTCAATATCCTCCGCGTCTTTTTGTAATTCCGACTCTATGTCTCTGATAAGGGAATCCCGCCTGCCGCCCCTCTGTATGTCCATCATCGACCCTCCATAATTATCCATATTCTTATCATTATATTCATTATATAACTCACCGGTTTTACAAAAAGTTGCGTCAATTTTGATAATCCGCCAGCAATTCCCGGGCAAGGGCGCTTATCTTTTGCCGCAGCCTGCTGACCCGGGACTTCGCCGCGCCGAGACTTATGCCCAGCCGGGCTGCCACTTCTTTGAGCGGCTGTCTTTGCCGGAAGGCGAATTCCAAAACGTGCTCATCATCGCCCTTGAGCCGTTTTTTGATTTCACCGGCGGCCCAGGTTATCGTCCTTTCTTCGACAATCCGCTCTTCCTCGCTTTTTATAGATTTTTCATCCGCGATACTATCAAGCGGCGATTCTTCATGCTCAAGCGCCGCAAAACCCGCAGCAGGGGCGACAAATTTTTCGCGTTCTTTCCGCCGGGAAGCGATGTATTGTTTTGAGATGTTGCCCGCGGTTTTATACAGCCAGCCGCCTATCTTGTCATAGTCGCGGAGCCTGCCCATATTCTCATAGAGGATGAGGAAAATATCCTGGGTGCAATCTTCGGCGGCGCTTTTGTCCCCCCCTAGTGTGTAACAGCAGAATTTGAGGATTTTTCCGTAGTACCGGTTTACTATGCCGTTAAACGCGGATTCCTGTTCGGCGTTGGGTTCCATGTCATCCCGCTGTGAAGACACCTGTGAACCAAAGGTTCTAGGCGGCGTGGGGCGAAAGGTTCCCCGCGTCCATCGAATAGGTTTTGTCGCCGTAATTCAGCGTATCAAGCTCATGGGTAACGATAAGCACCGCCGTTCCTTCTTCCGCGATACTGCTGAAAAGCCTCATGATCTCCGCCGTGGTCTGGACATCAAGATCGCCGGTAGGCTCATCGGCAATGAGGACGCGGGGCTGGTTGATGAGGGAACGGGCAATGGCGGCCCGCCGCATCTCGCCGCCTGACAGCTCCCTGGGATACGAGGCGGCCAGATGGCTTATCCCCACCTTCTCAAGCAGGATAAATGCCCTGCCTTCCACGTCCCCTTCACGCTTGAATAAGAACCAGGGAATGCGCACATTGTCGAAGACGGTAAAGTTCGAGAGGAGGCTCTGCCCTTGGGGAACATAGCCGATTTTTTCGTTGCGGAGAAACGACAATTCCTTGTCGTTCAGGCGGTGAATATCATGCCCTTCAAAGAGAACCGACCCTCCGGTTGGGTGGAGCAGTCCCGCTCCCATGTTGAGGAGAGTGGTTTTTCCGCTCCCTGACCGGCCGATAATGCTGATAAAATCTCCCGGTTCAACGGAAAGGCTGACGCTGTTTACCGCGTTAAATGCCCTCCCGCCACGCCTGTATTCTTTTGTTAACTCCTTAAATTCAAACAGTCCCACTATTCTCCCTCCCGCATGGTAAAATAGGTTTCCGCCGCGCTGATTCGAAGCGCCGCGTAAAGCGAAGCCAAAGGCCCCGTCAGAATCGAAAGAAAAAGGCTCCCCGCGATCAAGGGGATAATTTTGAAAAACGGCGCGTCAAGATAGGGCAGTTCCAGCCGTTCGCTGATTAAGGCGCTGAACGGAAACACCGCAAGGCTTGCCATCAAGATCCCGGCCGCGCCGCCCACAAGACCGGCAAGGGACGATTCCCCTAATACGATGGCGATAAGTTTTTTCCGGGTGGCCCCAAGAATACGCAACAGGGCGAATTCCTTCTTCCGTTCGTAGATGGAACCGGAAAACACCGCCGCCAGAATGACAAGCGCCAGTATCCAAAGGGCGGCTGAAAAAATGCGTATGTAAGAAACAAGGCCGGACAGCGCGGCGGCAAGGGTGGAAAAAATGCCTTGTGAAACCAGAACATCCACACCCTCGTTTTCCTTCCGTATCGTATAGGCGGTCAATGAAGGACTTGCCGAAGGCTCAACCTTGGCTAAAACTGCGGAAATCACCCCGCTTCCATACTTGTCCGCCAGAAAATTGTATTTTTCCTCGCGCGCCCGGTCAATAAGAAGCCGCATGGTATTCATAGTCATAAAAATCGAGGTGTCAAAACCACTGGCGCTGGTTGAAAGCCGGGCCGCCACCGGGTATTCGCGGTTAAATAATTGGATGGTACCGTTTGACCGAAGGGATATCCGGTTGCCGACTACTACCTGTCCGTCTCCCACGGTTCCGCTATACTTTTCCGCAATCCATGGCTGGACGGCAAAGTCGGTTTCCGGGTCGTACGCGATAAGCTGCACGGCGGCGTCACAGCATTCGGTGGAAAGGGAGGCAAGGAAAAACTGGGGCGAGGCGCAGGCGATGCCCTGAGTTCCGGCTACCTTCTCAACAAGGCTTGCATCAAAGTAAAAATAGCCGGCTCCGCCCCGGAGCAGGATAGACTGCGCCTCTTCGGACGCCCCCTTGGGAACCACCATCAGATCCGCTCCGAAGCGTTTGGTCATAGTATCCAGTCCCTGTCGGAGGTTCAGGGTAAGGATAGAGCCGCCAAACAGGGTAAAGGCAAGGATGCTTGCTACTGCTACGAGACAGGCGGTACGAACGGGCTTGGCTTTCAAATTTTTAAGGGACAAGGTTCCGGTATCCAAATTTCCTTTTTTCATAGTTACTTCCTTTCTTATTTAATATATATTATATAGTAATACTAGGATTATATGCAGAAACCATCTTTTGTCAATATGGCAAGTATGGTTGCGGCAAATTTTTAGAATTTAGGGATAGTTAGTATTCTCCTTGCCTATAGGCTCCCTAAAAATCATCATGTTGCAGGTTTATACTATTTATTGGGCGTGTAAACGGGCTTACCCTTGGGGCATGGAACGCAGAAATGGGGCGCCGGATACCCCTGTTAGGCGTTGATTTGACATGAACGGTTCGTGTGGTTCGTGGTTACATTTTCACCGCGTAAGCCTCAAACGTATCGCCCAAACCAAACAGGCGGCTTGCCGTGAGCAGGGCGCGGTACGCCGCTCCTCGCCGGACGCCGTTTTTGCCAATGACGAGTTTTCCAAGAAGGGGAAACCGCTCTGGATGATGGCCTGTAATGACGAGCTTTTTGAGATCAAAGCCGAATTTTCTAAGGATGCCGCGTGTTTTTGAGGGGCTCCAGACCGTGTAATGATCCGGCGGGCTTTTTTCAAGGAAAGCGGCGCGAGCGCAACGCGCTTTCGGCATCCCTTTCGCGGAAACGCCCTCAAACGAAGGGGTTGAAAACGCGAGAACGCCCCCCTTTTTAAGCAGTTTGTTGATCGCGGTCAGCGCCGCGCTGGTGTTCTCGAAATGCTCAAGCGCGTACCACAGCGAGATCACGTCGAACTGCCCGTCTGAAAAAAGGGCGTTGTCGTGTGACAGGGGGAAACAGACATGGAAACAGGGCATTCCAAGCTCGTTTTTCACATAGGACGCCGCGTCTTCCGCCGCTTCAATTCCGGTTGGAGCAAAGCCTTCTTCCCTCGCGGCGACTAGAAACGGACCGTACGCACAGCCTATGTCCAACACATGAGGCTTTTCGCAATCGGCGGGAGAAACAGTCCGGGTTTTCATCACAGAAACAATATGGGAAAGCCGCTTTCTGCCGGACTGTACCAAATTCGGGAAATCTTCGATATATGTTTTGCCGTATTGCTTTTTGTAAAAATCAAAAAAATAATCTTTTGCGTATTCTATGGGCGGCGGCGAGGAGCGGCTCATGTAGGTTATGCCGCAAACCGGACAGGCGCGGTACGTGCGGTCATAAAAGCGGGCGGATGCCGGGGAGAAACGCTTTGTACCGGCGGCGCCATTCATGGCGCCGCCGCAAATGGGGCAGTCCGCCGCGTGTATGGCGATGGAATTCAGCGCATGGGCGAGGCTCTCTCCAACTGACGGCGCCGTTGATGGCGCCGCGGGCGCAACGCCGTATCTCTCCGCGATTTCCCGGCATTGCCGCCGTAACGCGGCGAGCGGCTCTCCGGCAAGGTTCAGTTTCTTGAGACGCCGGACGCCCTTTTTCCCGCGCCCAACCGTGAAAAAACCGGCGTTGCGGGCGAGCTTTTCGTGATACGCCGTAGGAGACGCGAGAGCCACCGGTACGCGGGCGTACAGGCTTTCAAACGCGGTAAGCCCGAAATGCGTAACCACCAGATCGTATTCCGCAAGGCGCTCGCTCAAATTCGGAATGTATTCCAAAACGACGACGTTTTTTTTCCGCAACGCGTCTTTCTGCATCTGCGCGTGCGGTTGCGCGCTCCGGTTCAACGCGCCGAAGACCACGGTCGCCTCAAGCCCGCTTTTAGCGGCAAGCGCGGCGGCGGCAGGAATGGCAAGCCCCGCGGCGTCTTCCGCGCCAAACGTAATCAGGACGCGCAACGGCTTGCGCCCGCTCCGCTCCGCGCCGTCCGCACGCGATTCTTCCCACGAGGGACGCCTTGTCGCGGGGAAGCGCAGTAGTCCGGGCTTGCGGATATTGGGAGGCGTTTTTTCGAGGTTCGGCAAGAGGTCTATCAGAAAGTCAGCGTAGTTTCTGCACGGACCGCCTTCGTCAATGCCGGCAACCGGCGCAAGCCGCCGCCATGTGAGAAAATCAGCCAATGATGTTCTAAAGCGGTCAAGGACAATGAAGGCAAAGCCGCCTTCCGGTACGGCAAGCGGCGCGTCCGGCGCGTAAAGGCGCGTTTCCCTGCCCAGAGAGCGCAACTCCTCTGCAAGCGCGGTACAGCGGGCGAGGTGTCCGCCTCCGCCGCCTTCTTTATAAGAAGGAACAATAAGAATGGGTTTCATCATGCATCATCCTAAACGGCGCTCCGCCGTACCAAAGCGCATTTTGTACGTTTTGACAACGCTTGCCCCGTTAAACCGCTCTTCCCGCTTAATGAGCGAAAGATCGCGGTACAGCGCGGACGCCCGTTCATAGTCTTCTTTCGTGTCTACGGTGATCCGCATATCCGGCGCTTGCCAGATGCGGGGCGCCAAGGGTCTGTGCAGACGGAAGCGTTCCGGGTGGTTGTATAGGTACGGACACACATGCTCACGCTCCGCATCTGCTGAGGCTTCCCGTTCAGCGCGGAGCAGGGCTTCTGCGGCGACTGATTCAACGCCCGCGCCATAGGGCAGGGCCGCGTACCCCGCGTAATCGGCGTTGAGGCTCTGCGCCTCGCGGTTAAGCGCAAGCGCCGCGTCCGCAAATACAAAAGGGTTGTCGCCCGTAGCGCGGATCACGCGATCAATGGCAAACGCCCGCACCGCTCCGCAATAACGCGCAAGCACGTCTTCCTTTGATCCGGCGCATATCTCGAAACTGGAGCGTTCAGCGAAAGGAGCGAATGCGGAAACACAGTCCGGCGGACAGGCGAGTACATATAGGTCGCAGGGAACAGATCGCAGGGCGTCCATCACCCTGTATATGAGCGGCTCTTCATCCGTTGCGCCCCGCAAGGGAAGCAACGCCTTGTTGGGAAGCCGCGTTGAGTCTAGGCGGGCTTGCAAAACTATCGCAATTGTCATTACCTATCTTTTCGGTTCTTTTCCGGCAGTGGATTATAAAAAAGCGTTGTGCAGACCGTCAGGCAGAGCGTTTCGCGCCATATTCGGCGGTTTGCGGATTCGCGGGCGGATATATCCCCTTGACCGATCATCAACAATAGATTATAATAATATGTAAAACCGCGTTTTGGACCGGTTTGATCCGCAAGTAGTTCCATGCATTCGATATGGAACATAAAGGGGCGTCCCATGAGTGGCAAAATTCTTATTATAGGCGGCGGTTACGCAGGTATCGCCGCAGCCAAAAAATTGGTTGCGAAATTCAAGAAACGGGATGATGTTACTATTACCGTGGTAGACAAGCAGCCGTTTCATACGTTAATGACTGAACTGCACGAAGTTGCGGGGCATCGCGTTGAACCTGATTCGGTGCGCATCCCGTATTCCAAGATTTTCAGCGCATCAAAAGTCATGGTGAAGCTGGATGCTATCACGTCCATTGATTTTGAGAAAAAACAAGCGGCATCCGAAACCGCTTCGTATCC
Organism: Treponema sp.; assembly: GCA_031257675.1. Classification (GTDB taxonomy): domain Bacteria; phylum Spirochaetota; class Spirochaetia; order Treponematales; family Breznakiellaceae; genus JAIRKH01. The sequence continues at coordinate 7,031 of JAIROG010000090.1, forward strand.
TTATGATTACCTTATTCTGGGCGCGGGCGCCGAGCCTGAATTCTTCGGCATACCGGGCGTTAAAGAGCATAGTTTCACGCTGTGGTCGTATGACGACGCGATGAAGCTTCGGTTCCATCTTGACGCTGTTTTTGAGAAAGCCGTAGCCGAGCCGGACCCGGAAAAACAAAAGAAGGCGCTTACCTTTGTTGTCGCGGGGGCCGGATTCACCGGCATTGAGATGGCGGGCGAACTGCTTGAGTGGCGCGATGAGATGTGTCAAAAGTGGCTTCTCGACAAGAGCAAAGTGCGCATCGTCATTGTGGAAGCCATGCCGACGATCCTCCCCATATTTGAGAAGGATCTTGCCGGCAAGATCGAGGCGTACCTCAAGAAGCATGATGTGGAATTGATGACGGGTACCGCCATCACCGGCGCGGCGCCGGGCGTTGTGAAACTCAAGACGGGCGCGACGCTTGAAACTTCCACGTTTATCTGGACAGCCGGCGTTACGGGCAACAGTTTCGCCGATTCACTCGGCTTGAGCGCGGGACCCTTTGGCAAGGCTCCGCCTGATCCCTCAAAGAAGAACCGGAAGGGGCGGCTCCTTGTCACCAACGAAATGCGTTCTGTGGATTACCCGAACGTGTTTGCGGTGGGAGACAACCTCTGGTTCATCGAAGACGGGAAGCCATTGCCGCAGATCGTGGAAACCGCCATACAGACAGGAGCGACCGCCGCCGAAAACATCATCGCGGATATTGAAGGGACGCCCGCAAAGCAGTTTAAATCGGATTATCACGGCTTCATGGTGTCGGTGGGCGGCAAATACGCGGTTTCCAACGCTATGGGCATCAAATTGTCCGGTATTTTTGCCCAGGCTATGAAACATATTGTGAACCTGCACTACCTTATCGGCGTCGCGGGCGTAAACCAGTGCTGGGAATACATCAAGCATGAGTTTTTGGATATTGAAACCCATCGTTCTTTCATACGCGGCTTTGGCGCGTATAAGTCGCGGGGTTACTGGCTGTTGCCGTTGCGATTGTGGGTGGGGCTTATGTGGGTGTTTGAAGGCGTCAACAAGATCGGCGAGGGCTGGCTTGCGTGGAGCGGCGGTTCCAAGTCAACGTGGATGTTCTCATCGTGGGTGATTCAGGCGGGTTCGGATGCGGCGCTCCCGACGGGAGACGCGGCGACTGCCGCGACTGTCGCTGTAACTGCGGCGTCGGGAGCCGCCGAAGCGGTGAGCGCCGTGTCTGGAGCGGCGGATGTGGCCGCCGGCGCCGCAGCGTCCCAGTTCAAAGCCGTGTGGGATCTCACCCAGCCTATTTTTGATTCGCAGGGCGCGGTCGCCACATGGTTCAGGACAACATTTATGGACGGCATCATGTCGCACATACCGTTTCAAGGTTTCCAATTAATGGTGGTTCTGGTTGAAATTGCCATCGGACTTTGTATGCTCGGCGGTCTTTTCACATGGCTTGCGGGAGCGGTTTCCATAGTCTTGTGCCTTGTCTTCACCCTGTCCGGCATGTTTGAGTGGTACAAGGTCTGGTTTATTTTCACCGGTTTCCTGCTTTTAGGCGGCGCGGGACGCGCATTCGGTCTTGATTGCTGGGCGATCCCTTTCTTCAAGAAATGGTGGAATGGAACTTACATTGCCAGAAAATTCTATCTGTATTTTGACGGCAACTCAAAATAGCCTTTGAGTGAACAACGGTTGGAAAGCGGGGAGGGAAGGGCGCTGGAAGGCGCCCGCATCATTAGCCGCGTAAGACGCGCCGCATGTCATGATGCGCTATGCGTAGCCGCGCATAGCTTCGCTTTCCGGCTTTTGGCAATGAGAACAATGTGAATATATTTTGGCAGGAATTCCCTGCAATAACGGAATCGCTCAAAAAAGTTTCCGCCATCATACAAGATGTATGCGGCTCGCGGAATCCAATTATTAGCGAAGGGGTGTCCACGCTGTTTGACGGCAAGGGCAAACTCCTGCGGCCAGGCATCCTGCTTATCGCCGCGCATTTTGGCAAGAAACAGGAGAAACACCTCAAACTCGCCGCATGTCTTGAAATGCTCCACATGGCGACCTTGATTCACGATGACGTGATCGATGATTCCCCCTTGAGGCGCGGCGCGCCGGCGGCTCATGTACGGTTCGGGAAGCGGGACGCGGTTCTTATCGGCGATTACCTTTTGTCACGGTGTTTTCTCCTTGCCGCGGAATATACGTCCGCATCGAATGCGATCAATCTCGGAAAACTCCTCTCCCGCATGTGCGTCATGGAAATAGAGCAGAACGCGGATCGGTTTTCCTCCGGCATGAGTCTGAGGCGGTACCTCAAGAAGATCATGGGCAAGAGCGCCATTTTGTTTTCTCTCGCCTGCCATGTGGGAGGCGACGAGGCGAAAGCGCCTAAACACGTGACAGAGCGGTTGCGCCGCGCGGGGTACAACATCGGCATGGCTTTTCAGATCATCGACGATATGCTTGATTATTCGGGCGATGCCGGCGCGGTGCGCAAACCGCTTGGCAACGATATAAAAGAAGGCTTTGTTACGTTGCCGCTTATCTGCGCCGTGAGGCGGGATGCATCGGGATACTTGCGTTCTTTTTTTTCACAACCCACCTTTACCGCGGATGATCCCAACGCGATCATCGAACTGGTGTGTGAAAACGGCGGCATTGAAGAGGCGCGTTCCTTTGCGGAGACCTACACGAACCGCGCCATGCGGGAGATTGCGCGGCTTCCAAACGGCGCGGCGCGGGATATGCTTGAAAAACTGACGCTTAAACTGCTGGGACGGGACCGGTAGCCGTCGGCTGGCGGCCGGCGTGAATTTTTATGAACCATCCCGTTGCGAATAAATGCGGCAAATTTGTAAAATTTTGAAAAACCTTCTTGACTACAAATGTAAAAATAGATATAATAAGTGAAAGTTTTATATTATTATTGCGAATGAAATCCATAAGGTTGTCCTATGGATTTCTACGGGAAAAGTTATTTTTGGAAAATTTGCTTTTTAACGATTTCAAAACTGGCGCAGATTGCGCTGTGAGTTATAAAGATATCGTCTGTTTTTTTGCCGCTCTTGCATTTCTTCATAATACAGTGATCTTTTTATATTTTTCTATGGGTATCTCTTTTCTCCGAAGACATTTTAGGGGGAATGGAACCGTCTGCGGTTTGCAGGCGTAAATAAAAGTGCGCCCGGCGTTTCCGGGTGAAGGAATATCTTAATGGCTAAGAAATTGTATGTTGGTAATCTTGCCTATAATACGACCGAGGACGGTCTTCGCAACCTCTTCTCACAGTTCGGCGGCGTAGTATCCGCCAAGATCATTTTCGATCGTGATACGGGCAATTCCAAAGGGTTCGGCTTTGTCGAATTGGAGACTGAAGAGGAAGCCGCCGCCGCTATCACCGGTACTAATGGACGGGAGTTTGAAGGGCGGCAGATCAGGGTTAATGAAGCCATGGAAAAAGCGCCTGGCGAACGTAGAACGCACGGCAACTGGTAAATAGCCCTGTAAAAAGGAGGAGGGCGCCGGTTTCACCGCATATTCATTGTCACGGTGAAACCGGTTTTTCTATGAAAACACTTGTCGTTTACTATTCATACGAGGGAAACGTTGCGTTGGCGGCTGAGGTCATCAAGCAAAAATTGCGCGATTCTTCAAACGCCCGGCGCCCGGAAGAGGCGGATATATTCCGCATTGAGGTTGAGCATGAACGGCGTTTCAAGAGTTTTCTCAAGTACCTGTGGGGCGGGAAGCAAATCTTGTTGAAAAAAACGCCGATCCTGAAGCCGCGCGCTCTAGATTTTGACCGGTACGATCTTTTGATATTCGGCTCTCCGGTGTGGGCGTCTTCTCCCGCGCCCGCAATAACCGCGTTTTTAAAACAGCTTCCGGTTTCCGGCAAGAAAACAGCGGTTTTCTGTTGTTGCGCGGGAAGCAAGGGGCGGACTCTTGAGATTATGAAATCCTGCCTTTCCAAAAATACCGTTGTTGGTGAAATCGCTTTTATAAACCCGTTGCGACAGGATAAAAAAGAATTTGCGGATGCGGTCGGCGCATGGGTTGAACAACTTGCCTTGTAAGGCGCTGTACGCCGATGACGCTCTCTGATATTATCGTTGTTCTTGTTCGACCCGAAGAATCCGGCAATGTTGGGGCGGTATGCCGTGCTATGAAGAACAGCGGACTTTCGCGCCTGCGGCTTGTGAATCCCGCGGAGATGCATGAAGGGACGATTCGAGCCCGCGCCGTACACGCCGAAGATGTGTGGCTCAACGCCGGGCGGTTCGCCTCTCTTGAAGAAGCGCTTGCGGACTGCTCCCTGGTCATCGGAACTACGCGGCGCCGGGGGCGGAAGCGCAAGTCCGTCTCCATGCCGCCTGATGAGGCCGCTCTCTTTCTGAAAACCCGCGATGGAAACGCCGCGTTGCTTTTCGGCAATGAGCGCGCCGGACTTGAAGACAGGGAGCTTGATCTTTGTTCTCTCGCCTCGCATATTCCCGTATCCAACGCCTTTCCTTCGCTCAACCTCTCCCATGCGGTTCAGATATACGGATATGAGTTGTTCAAGACGCTTTCCGGCGTCCAGTTTGTCGCCGGACAATGGATTCCCATGAGCAAAGAGCGAGTCGACGTATTGGCGCGTTCCGTGACGAATTCTCTTGAAAGACTGGGCTTTTACAAACAGCGGGGCGGGGACTTTCAGGAGCGGTTTTTCCGCGATGTCTTTTCCCGCGCCGGACTTTCAGAACAGGAGGGCGGATATATGGCGGACATTTTTGCGAAAGCGGCGCGGCTGGCGATGAACGGCCGTACAGCCGGATGAGGCGGTTCAGCGGCGCTTGCGGCGGGCTGTCGGCGACACGCGCTTGACAAATGGCGCGCGATGTACTAGCGTAGTATTGCAGATTGCCTATGCCCGGATACGTAGACGTTGTTTTCGACATTCCAGCCAATTCCTCATTTACCTATCGGATTGACGGCAAAGGCGCCGCCTGCGTTGGCAGGCGGGTGATGGCGCCGTTTGGCCGCCGCGGCGGGCGCAGTGCGCTCGGCTTTGTAGTGGGCGGGCGAGACGCCCCGCCGCCTGGGCTGGAAGAAAAAGCGGTGAAATCCATAAGCCGCGTTGTTGACAAGGAGACGATCTTCGGCCGCCGCGACATTGAGCTTGCCGAATGGATTTCCGGCTATTATTTGTGCAGTCTTGGGGAGGCGCTTGCCGCCATGCTTCCTTCCGGCAAAAAGACCGGCGATTATCCTTCGTTTTCCAGCGATGAAATGACGGCGGCGCCGCCGTCCCTTTCCGGGGAGCAGGAGGCGGCTCTAGCGGCAATCACGGCGCGGGAAACGCCGTTCTCGCCTTTTCCGGTGTTTTACCTGTACGGCGTCACCGGTTCCGGCAAGACCGAGGTGTTTCTCCGCGCCGCGGAATCGATGTTGCAAGAAGGCAAGTCCGTCATCTATCTGGCGCCGGAAATCAGCCTTACCATGCAGACGGCCGATGCTGTCGGCAGGCGGTTTCACGGCGTTGTGACTACGTTCCATTCGGGCATGAGTCCCGCGGCGCGTTTCACCGAATGGATGAAGATACGCAGGGGGGATGTCCGCATCGTGGTTGGACCTAGAAGCGCCATCTTCGCGCCCGTACAGAATTTGGGGCTTATCATCATTGATGAGGAACACGACGGCTCTTACAAGAGCGGCGCCACGCCGCGCTATCACGCCCGGCAGGTCGCCATGAGGCGGTGCAAGATGGAACATGCGCGGCTGGTTATGGGTTCCGCAACGCCGTCAGTGGAAGCGTGGCGGCTCATGACGGCGGCGGCGGAGAGCGAAAGCGGTTGCGCCGCTGGCATCACGCGGCTTGACCTTACCAAGCGGCTCTCCGGCGGCGCAACGCCTGACATTAGGATCGTCGCGCTTGATCATTTGGACGGTTGCCTCACCGGAGCGTTAAAAGAAGAAATCCGCAAAACCGCCGCAATGAACCGGCAGACGATCCTGTTTTTGAACCGGCGCGGCTTCGCCTATTTCTATCATTGCCCGGATTGCGGGTTCGAGCTTGCCTGCAAGCATTGCTCGGTTTCCCTCACCTTTCACAAGGCGCGGAACCGCGTGGTCTGCCATTATTGCGGCTACAGCGAGGCGCCACCCGCCGCCTGCCCTCAATGCGGCGCCTTGAGCGCCGGGTATGCCGGATTCGGCACCGAATCAATAGAAGAAGAAGTCCGCCGCGCCTTTCCGGATCTCCGAGTCAGGCGGGCGGACGCCGACACAATGAACAGCGGCAAGAATCTCAAAGAAACGCTGGAAGATTTCAGGAACGGCAAATTCGACATACTGCTTGGCACCCAAATGGTGGCAAAAGGCTTGAATTTCCCCGGTGTACGCCTTGTCGGTGTGGTTTTGGCTGACACCGGGTTGCACATACCGGACTTCCGGTCCGCCGAGCGCACTTTTTCCCTTATCGTGCAGGTTGCCGGACGTTCGGGGCGATATTTCCCCGACGGCATGGTCATTGTGCAAACCTTGCGCCCCGCAGACCCAATCATTGCAAGGGCGTGCGCTCTGGATGTGAAGGGGTTTTTTACCGCGGAAATAGCCCAGCGCAAAGCGCTCAATTTTCCGCCGTGGACAAGGCTGATACGCTTCACTGCGCGTTCAAAAGACGGCTTGCGCGCCGACAAAGCCATTAAACGGCTCGCCTCAATTTTACAGTCCCGCCTGCCGCATGACGCCGACATGCTTGGTCCCGCTGAATGTCCCATCGGGCTTATCGCGGAAAACTACCGGCGCCACATCCTCATACGGGGACAAACCATGTCCACGCTCCACGCGGCGGCGCGCGCGGCGGTTCCGTTGTACGAGAAGGGCAAGGACAGGAGCGTATATTTGGAAGTTGATGTGGATCCGGTGAGTTTGCTGTAACTATCTCACCATGAGCTTCCGCAAATTATGGTACGTAAATGGGCATACATCGAGTGGAGATGTGTAGGAGAGGGTGAGCGCAAGCGCTTTTAGACCTGCTTTTAATCCGTACCGTTTGGCGATCAGCAATAAGATATGAACGTACATACACCGGTAAAAGCGACAGTGGTTTTCTGCCAAAAGCCGGTTGATTTTTAGCCGTTGCGTTAAACGGTCAAAGTCTTTCTTGCGATTGTAACTTCTTTCAGTACTGTCCTTCTTTATACTGTAAATATATACCTCACGATCATCGGCGGCTATTGTCGAAGCCTTCGTTCCAGCGGACACGTAAAAAAAAGCGTCGTTCGCCGCCCGCGTCTCTTCAAATCTGATGTTTTTTTCTTTTATAAAGTCACGTGAAAATAGCTTCGCCCACGGCTCCCAAAACCATGAAATCAATTTTTTTCTGTTATTCTTTGTTGAACAGCGCCGCCCTCCCGCAGAATGGAGAGAGCCATTATACTCTTGAATAACCTCATCACGGTATTTTTTATATGAAGAAATCTTTTTTATTGTTTTCTGATTTATACCGTCGCCAGCGGCGACAGAATGGGTAAAAAAAACAATGTCATAACCGCTGTTGCCATAGGCGTCAAAAGCGGAAAAGGCGTCTTCTGTAAAAGAATCATCCGCATCCGCAAAAAGCAACCACTTTCCATCCGCGCTGTCCAAGCCGATATTCCGCGCCGCCCCACCGCCTTTATTGTTTCCGGTTGATAGGACAAGATAGCCGCCCCATAGTTTCTTGAGGTTCTCTATTGTCTTGATAGAAACTGAGGCGCTGCAATCATCAACAACGATGACTTGAATATCGTCCCGTTCCGGTATGGAATTTAAACAGGCGGCTAATCCTTCGCTGTCATTGTAATGCGGTATTATGACCGAATATGTATGCCGGGTCACTTTGAAATAAGCGCCACCATGCTGCGGGGTTTCACCAGGTAGATGCCGTTTGTAGGAATCGGATGCTCCATACCGGGCGTAAGAATGTCGTCCGGCGAAGGCAACGCCGTATCAATGGAGCGGAACCATCTTTTGCTGTCCGGTACGGTAAACGGCGACTGTTCGGCGCTCGAATTGAACATGATGAAAAAATCGTTGTCATCGCGGTCGGCAAGGTTATTCGCTTTGCTGCCCTCAAGCCGGAACGCAAGGCAGTTTTCGAGCCTATCCCATTCCGGCATATTGCCTTTTGCATCAAACCACGTAATATCAGGCGCGGAATTGTACCGTCCGCCTTTTCCGGTAAAGAATTCGGGCCTCATAAATCCCGGGTGACGCAGGCGGAAGGCTATCAATTTTTTTACAAAACGGAAAAGATCGCTGTTTTTCTCCAGCAATGACCAGTCATACCATGAAATTTCGTTGTCCTGACAATAGGCGTTGTTGTTGCCCCGTTGGGTTCTGCCGAACTCGTCGCCGCCCAATATCATTGGCGTCCCCAGAGAAAGCATCAGGGTGGTAAAGAAATTTTTCATCAGCCGCTCCCTCATCTTGAAAACGGTTATATCGTTTGTTGGTCCTTCAATGCCCGTATTAAAGCTGTAATTGTTGTTGTTGCCGTCCTTGTTTTCCTCACCGTTCTCTTCATTATGCTTTTCGTCGTAAGAAACCAGATCGTTCATCGTAAAACCGTCGTGACTCGTGATAAAATTGATGGAATGGAATGGTTTGCGTCCGTCCTTCAGGTACAGATCGGAACTGCCGGAAAGCCGCGTCGCGAGATAACGGACTTCAAACGGATCGCCGCGCCAGTACATCCGTACGTTGTCGCGGTACTTGTCGTTCCATTCCGCCCAGCGCCCGCCCGGAAACCAGCCCACCTGATACGCGCCGCCTGCGTCCCACGCCTCCGCGATGATTTTCGTATGCCGTAAAATAGGGTCTTCCGCTATATTTTCCAACATGGGGGGATTATCCATGACATTCCCTTTCTGATCCCGCCCCAAAATAGAGCCGAGATCAAAGCGGAACCCGTCCACATGCATCTCAATGACCCAGTAATGCAGGCAGTCCATGATGAGGTTGTGAACCACGGTGTTGTTGCAGTTCATCGTATTGCCGCAACCGGAATAATTTTTGTAATAGCGTCTGTTTTCATCAAGGATATAATAAACGGAATTGTCCAACCCCCGGAAAGAATAGGTGGGTCCAAGCTCGTTGCCTTCCGCCGTGTGGTTGAACACCACATCAAGGATGACTTCAAGTCCGGCTTTGTGAAGCTCCCGAACCATCTCTTTGAATTCACGCACATTGCCGCCCGGGGTTCTGTCTGAAGAGTAGGAAATTTTCGGAGCGAAAAAACTCACGGTGGAATATCCCCAGTAGTTGACCAGCTTTTCTCCGGTTCTTGGATTTTTACGGTTGATCTCTTCCTCGTTAAATTCATGCACCGGAAGGAATTCTATACTGGTAACGCCAAGTTCTTTGAAGAAAGGAATCTTTTCAATAACGCCTTTATATGTTCCCGGATGATGCGTCCTTGACGAAGAGTGCTTCGTAAGTCCGCGTACATGGGTCTCGTAGATCACGCTGAAACGCAGGGGATAATTCAGCGGTTGATCCTCCTGCCAGTCAAATGCATCGTCAATGACGACGCACCGGGGAAGCGTGTAGATATTGTCTTTATAGGAAAAGGAAAGATCGAGCGCCGGATCGCCTAGATTGTACGTATACGCGCCCTTCTCGTCCCGGTAGGCGGGATCAGTGATCGCCTTCGCATACGGATCGAGGAGCGCTTTGTACTGGTTGAAACGGAAGCCTTTTTCAGGTTGAAAGGGTCCATCAGCTTTGTAAAGGTACAACGCCCCGGCGTCAAGTCCCGGTATATGACAATGCCACACATCACCGGTACGGTTTTTCCATGGATCGAGTTGCAAGCCTTTGCAGGCGCTGTCGGGGCTGTCATTTTCAAAAAGCAACAAAGTTATCGCTTTGGCATGCCGTGAAAAAATAGAAAAATTTACCCCTGATTTGGTCAATGTCGCGCCCATAGGCAAGGGGCTGCCTTTTTCAATAGTAAAATCACCAAAAGCCATATCTATACTATAACACATCAGAGGTGAGATAGCAAGCCGACTATATCGGAGACTCTGAAAAGTACATCTCCCATTTGACTTGTTTAAGCGCGCGGTCTTGCTCAAAAAACGCCGGCGCCTGATTCCGCTCTCTTTCCGCCCTTCATCTGTCCTTTTTTTATCGCCGTTTTTTAAGAAAACCCCCGCCTTTCAGCGGGGGTTAGGCTTGCAAGCCGCGCGGCGCGTTACAGTTTCTTTATTGTCACCGTAGTGAATTTAATCGTTATTGTGCGCGTTGAGGCCGCTTTGTTTTCT
>JAIROG010000119.1 GCA_031257675.1 Treponema sp.
CGTTCCGGCCTTGCGAAACAGCCCGCGCCTATCCCCTTCCCGGCCGCGGACCGTTGTCTCTTTAACCCCTTCGGGAATATCCTGAGCGCTCCGCTCCAGGGTTTCAAGCCGCCGCCAACTCTCCTTTTCCTCTATCGGCCGTGCTTTCTTGCTCTCATGGCTTCTCGTATCGTCCTTGGGTTCACTCCGGTTATAGCTTGACTGGTACAAAAGCCCTGACGCCAGCCCATCGCCCGCCGCCGCCGGGCGGCTGTGAACATTGACCACCCGGGTCTTGCCGCTGACATACCCTATCCCCTCGGTCTTCAGGCGGGTGTTGTAGTTGACCCCCGCGGCGTCCTGAACCGCTGGAATGGCTCCGCCACAGCCGGTCATGCGGCGTATGTCCGCTTCGCGGCGCGCCCTGACAATCTCCTCCCGGTCAAAACTTTCATTGGACAGCGTCCAGCAGACCGCCGCGGACTAAAGTCCAACGCCTCAGCCCGGTTTTCGCCCGCTTCCCAGATTGATTTGCCCGGCTGTTGTATCAGGGTTTCCATGGTACTGACAAACCGATCTTCAAGCCGGATTGAATGAAAATCAAGAACGGCGAATTCTTCCGCCATATCGAAACTTTTCTCCTCTGCCATATTCCCCTCCCAGAGTTCCCAAGCGTTTAGGGGAAGTATACCACAAATCAGTGAAATCTGGGGTCAAGTTTAGCCCGAAGGGGCGGTTTAATTCCTCCGTCAATAATGGCGGGGCGGCAGACTCCCCAGTATAATAAATTTCCTATCGAACGACAGGTTTTTCCGCGAAAAACCTGCTACCCCGCCCCTCGGGGCGGGGTAGTTCCCTTTAGAATTTACAAGGCGTAGCGCCGGGCGCTACGCCCACTTTTTGTCAACAAATACAAAATCCTTTTCGTACCTGCCCAACTTGGTTAAAGCAATAATCCAGTCAACAAACCACCAAACACCGCCTCCGCCAAGTGTGATGAGTTTGAGAATACCCAGTCCAATTTGCCCCCTCATAAATCTGTCCACTCCAATTTCTCCGAAGAGAAATGTTCCAACCCATGTAAATACATTTCTCCTAACTGACTTTTTTCACGTCGGTTCCCGCAACCAACGGTTGCTTGCCCGGAACTTCTTCCGTGTTTGTACACAATGCTACGTGTACCGTATATCCGTCATACTATTGTTGCTCCATAGACTGTCCTCCTTATCTTCATCGGCCCGGACATCGCCTCCTACGGAATCACCGCTCTCAATATATCGCGGGGACCGTTCTTCACGGTACCGGACTCCCAAGCCGCGTCCACGGACGCTCTTCGATAAGGGCGCGCCCGCGCTTGTTTTGTGTATATGATGCTTATTGCTATGGACGGTGTGAAGCTGTTTCTAAGAGCGCTTCTGGGGGGATTCTTACAACGCTCTTATAGCGCCTATAACACGCTGAAGCGTCTTGCAAATGATGACATTGCAGGCGGTTCATGGCGTAAAGACCGCGGGGCGGCGGGGAGTCAAACCCTGTGAATGTCATGCATTCTTTTTTCATTTGTTTCCTTAGAGTGACATGAGCCAATCCAATAATATCTTTGCCAGATTTATTATGAAACCGGCCTGCATCATAAAAACTATATGCCATAGCATATTAATTGTCAATAGACTTGCTCGACAACCAGAATCCGACAGGGTTCAGTAAAATAGGTTGCCGAACAAGTCCAATATCTTGTTCATGGAAACCGTGAACAGCGCGAATTTCCGCTTAAACAGCGTCGATCCATCAGTAGTACGCCGCAATGTAGAAATAGGCCGCCCGCTTTGCCTGTTGACCGGACGGGCGGTTTGTATTAAGATAGTTTTTGTGAAAGATTGTCAGCGGGAGCGCCCTTTGGTTCAAAGCGGCGACGCATCGCGTATGCCTAGATGGAAAATCGCATATACGGGTAATCGCGTATGAAATTGCTCCACACAGCCGATCTTCATCTTGGAAAAATTCTCCACGAATATTCCCTTATTGAAGACCAGCGGCACATGTTCCAAACTCTGCTCGCCATACTCAAAGACCCTTCGTTCAACGCGCTGGTCATTGCGGGCGATGTGTACGACCGTTCCATACCGCCGCCGGACGCGGTGAAACTTCTGGGAGCCTTTCTTGGGCAGTTGAAAAAGGAGTGTCCGGCTGTTGAGGCGCTTCTTATTTCGGGCAACCATGACTCGGCGTCGCGGCTTGGTTTTGGCAGAGAGCTTTTCGCGGAACTCGGTGTCCATATTGGGACGGAACCGGAAGACGCCTGCAAACCGGTTGTCATCACGGTTGGGGAAGAGAAAACCGCGTTCTTCATGTTGCCCTTCCTTGCGGCAGGTTCTTTGAAATCCGTGTTGACGTGTGAGGACGGGCGGGAACCGGCGCCGCTCCGGTCGCAGGCGCTCCTTGCGAGGGAAGCGGCGCCGCGGCTTGAAAAGGCGCGGCGGGAAGCCCTTGAAAACGGCGTGGACAATACGGTACTGGCCGCCCACCTTTTCGCGTCCGGCGGACGTTCCTCGCAATCCGAACGGACGTTTCTCGGCAACGCGGAATTGGTTGACATCAACCTCTTTTCCGGCTTTGATTACATTGCGCTGGGGCATCTGCACACATTTCAGAAAGCCGGGGAAAAGGCGTTTTATTCGGGAAGCCCGTTAGCCTATTCCTTTTCGGAAACGGATCATGGGAAGGTCTTTCTCGCGGTTACGCTTGAAAAGGGAAAAGCGCCGCATGTTGAGCCCATTCCCATAACGCCGTTGCGGAAGATGACGCGGCTCAAAGGGGAGTTCGCCTCTTTTTTGCAAGGCGCGTCAGAGGGGGCGAAAGAGGCCGCGTCCGATTATCTTGAAATCACCCTGACCGGTACGACGCTTATTGAAAATCCCCTGTCCCTCTTGAGCAGGCGGTTTCCCTATCTGTTGCGCATTGATCAGAGCGACGCCGTCAATGCGCGGCTTAGGGAAAGAACGGCTGGTTTGAAAAATTTGAGAAATATGAAAGAGACGGGCGCCGCGCAAGCGCCTGCGGTGAAAAAAAACGATATTGTTGATGATTTTTCCATTTTTCTTGACGAGATCTATGGCGATAAAGACGTTTATGTGGAAGAATTGGCTTTGTTCAAAGACATGCTCCTTGAAACGGAGGCGGAGACATGAAGCCGGAACGGTTGTGTATGAACAATTTCGGACCCTTTGCGGGCGCCGTCTCCATTGATTTCACCGGTCTGGACGATATTTTCCTTATCACCGGAAAGACTGGCGCGGGAAAAACCACCATATTTGACGCGATCTGTTTTGCGCTCTATGGGGAAGTGCCTGGCGGTCGCAACGCCCATCTTCCGCGCCTGAAATCTGATTTTGGCGCCGCCTCAGGCGCCGCTTCCATGCTTGCTGACGAATGTTCCGTCGCGCTGGAATTTTCACTGGGACAGCGGCTGTTCCGGGTGGAGCGAAGCCCCAAGCAGGAAAAGCCCAAGAAGCGGGGTGCGGGCGTAACCGTCGCTGAGGAGACCGCGGTTCTTTGCGAACGCCTGAACAACCAATGGGAGAGTGTAAGCTCACGAAAAAGTGAGGCGGATCAAAAAATAAAAGACCTAATCGGACTTGAACCCGGAGAATTCTTCAAAATAGTGCTTCTGCCCCAAGGGGAATTCGCCGAATTCCTCCACCAGAACACCAATGAGCGCAAAGCCGTGCTGGGCAAACTTTTTCCCATTGACAGGGCGATGCGCATCAAAGAAACAGTCGCTGATAAAGCGAAGGAAGCCGAAACAGCCGCAAAACAACTCAGGCTGTCTCTGGAAGAGCTTGAGCGGCGGTGTTCCCTAGAGCGTTTTGATGAAACGAAGCAAACGTTTATTGAGACATTGAGTCAGATGCGCTTGAAAATCGCCGCTCTGTCCAATGAAAAGGCGGTCTTGTCCAAAAAATGCGATCTCAAACAGCGTGAAGCCGATTACGCCAAACGCATCGCCTCGCTGCGGGGCGATTACGGCAGACTTGAGGATCAAAGCGTTGCCGTTTACGAAAAGAAAAACGCCTGCGAGCTTTCAAAAAAGACGCGCCCTTTGAGAGATACGCTCATTCTTGTTGAAGAAGGCGCGGCTGCGCTTGCGCGCCGTGAGCATGATTTGAAGCATGCGCGGGAGTCCACGCATGAAGCGCTGGAGAATGCGGAACATGCCGAAAAAAACGCGGAAGCCATACAAAGGCTGGAAGCGGACATACGGGCGTTGCAAGAGAAACGCCCCGCGTTGCTCGAAGCCCGTGAAGCGGAGGCGCTTCTTTCCCGAAAGACGCGGGATTTAGCCGGTGAGAAGGAACGCAACCAGCGGCTTTTCGATCAAAAAGCGGAGCAAGAGCGTAAGTTGGCTGGAGAAGACGCGGAAATTCAGCGGTTGCAGGCGCTCGCTTCCCAAATCCAGCGTCTTGACGCTCAGCATGAACAGGCGAAAGCCGTATACGACAGCCTTGTTCAACTTAAAAAAAAGCTTTCCGATGATATGGAACCTTTGGTATGCGAAGAAAATGAGCTTGCGGACGGAATAGCGGCGCTGGAGCGGACGGAAAAAGACCTGGCCCAGCAGATTCCGGCGCTTGCCGATGAGGTGAAAAGTCTTGAGTCCGAAAAGAAAGCCTATGAACACGCGGGCCAAGCCGCGGCGCTCGCTGCGGGCTTGAAAAAAGGCGAGCCGTGTCCGGTGTGCGGATCCATGGATCACCCGCGTCCGGCATCCGCGGTTGCGCGGGAATTTGGTCTTGACGAGCGGATAGAGGCGCTCGGCGCCGCGTTGAAGAGGGCGGAACGAGACGAGGCTGTCTGTAAAACGGAACTGGAAGCAAAAAGACAGACGTTGATCCGTACAGGGAAAAAACTCGCGGACTTGCAAAAAGAAGCGCGGGTTTTGATGTCCGCCATGGGCGCCGCCTTGTTTGCGGAAAATGCCGCTCGCGCGGGCGGCGCGGCGGACATGCCGCCGGATATTCCGCCGTCAACGGACATAGCGGCACTGTTGAAAAAACAGAACGATATTCTGAACGCGGTTACCGGTCAATGGGGAGATGCGCATCAGGCGAGCAACAAACTGTTTGTTCTGTATAAGGAAAAAGAGCGTACAGCAGCCCTTGCCGCTGAAACCGGACAACGCATTGCCATTAGCGTGGAAAAACAAAACGCCCTCCTCGCGGAAATAGAGTCGCTTGAGCGCAAGTTGCGGCGTACACTGGGAGATGAGGGCGCATTAGCGCATGCAGTAGCGGATGCCGAAAGCTCCCTTGCGGAAGTCGAAGAAGCCTTGTCGAAAGCTGAGTCCACTGTCGCGGCGTTGCGGGAAGCGCGTGAAAACGCCCAGAAACGTCTCGCAGCCTCGCATGCGGCTGAACGATCAGCTATTGCCGCCTACGAAGAAGCCGAGCTGAAACATGCTGACGCCGTTTCCGCCTTGAACGCCGGCATTGCGGCGTCACCCTTTGAAGACATACCCACGCTGAAAAACGCCATGCTGAAGCCGGAAACGGAAGCGGATTTTGAGAAAACCGTGCGGCAATGGGAGGATGAACGGGAAAAACTGCGCCTCCTTTTTGAAGAAGTGAAAAACGTGATGAAAAGCCTGCAAACGGAACTGCGGGAACTGGGCGGCGATGAAGACGAGGCGCATATTCGGGAAAAACTCGTGGAACTCGCGGCGGAGCTTGAAAGAACGGAAGAGGAGCGGGACAAGATACAGGCGGATTTGGCGGCTGCGGAACGGGATGGCGCCCTTCTCAAGGAAAAGCGCGCGCAATACGCATCCTTGCTCAAGCAGAGCGAAGTCTTGACGCGGTTGCGGGACGATATTGAGGGCAGAACCTGCAAAAGACGCTCTTTTGACGCATGGCTTCTGGGCAAATATCTCGCCGAAGTTACGGTTTTTGCTACCAGCCGCCTTGAGCGCATGAGCGAGGGGCGCTATTCCCTGTTGCTCAACCCGGAGCGCGAGACTGGGCGCGGGCTTTCCGGTCTTGATCTTGAAGTGTTTGACGCCTACACCGGCAAAACGCGCCCGTGCGCCACCCTTTCAGGCGGGGAGAGCTTCATGGCATCCATAAGCCTTGCCCTTGGGCTTGCGGATTCCATACAGGAACGCTCCGGCGGCATAAAACTTGACGCGGTGTTCATAGACGAGGGGTTCGGTTCCCTTGACGACGCGAGCCTTGACAAGGCGCTCGGCATACTGGACGAACTGCGCGAGCAACGCATAGTGGGTCTCATTTCCCATGTAGGGGACCTGCGAACCCGCATCCCCAGCCGCATCGAAGTTATCAAAAGCAGCGCTGGATCACAGATCAAAATATCGCATGAAATGGAGCCGTGATAAGACTCCGCCCCGGTTGGATTTATTCTGTGCGGGGGAGCGGTTTCTGAGGCGGGCGCGAACTGGCTTTCACTGGACGCGGTAGGGAGAATGAAGGGCGCTGATAGGGAGGAGCCGCTTTATCTAAAGAACCGGAAGCCCGTAGGCGTACGAGCGGGAGTTGTATAAACGGAAGGATGAGGTGGATCGGATGTTTTGGAGGATAGGGACTCGATGTGACAAATTGCGCCGTGACAATCCGGACCTCGGTGACGCGTCCCGCTCAGGATCGCGGCGCTCACACTGACGCGGAAACCCGCCGTCCCCGACCCTTCCCCGGCGCGGACGCCTGACGCGCCGCATGCAGATCATCCCATCTCTTGCCTATCCTGTGAATGTCCCGCCCGGCAAACAGCTTCCCGCCTAAAACTCGAGCCGCGCAGTCTCACGCGCATCCGGATGAGCGGCGTCTCCACGTTGACACGCTCCTCGACCTTGCCTTCGACCTTGCGGCTCTTATGTCAGAGCGAATCCGGCGGCCCGCAGGCAGTCTGCCGCCAGAGGACGAGCCGGCGATCGCGGACAACAGGGCGGAGAGCGCCCCCGGCGACTCCGGGCGGACGCCGCCTTGAAAACGTTGCCCATACAAATGTCTATGATCTCATCGGCTTCGTCAAACAGCGCCGGAAATATTTACCCGGTTGAAAATGCCGCTTATATTGAAACCATTCGCAATGGTCTACTGAAAATAAATATCCGCAGGGCAGAGCCCTGCGGTATTTTTAACCTTCACGCTTTAGTATGATACGGAAACAATTCAAGCTGTTTCCCTTCATATATCCTTTGACAACTATCCGGGTTTCTT